>NZ_NUCO01000138.1:0-48093 GCF_002555445.1 Bacillus sp. AFS017336 | reverse complement strand
TTTCTTGACCGAAGTCCAATGCATCTTAATTAAGAGTAGATTCTAGCAGAATATTAACGGGAATAAGGTATTTATCAACGGAATAAGCAATTTATCAACGAGAATAAGCAACTTATCAACGAGAATAAGGCATTTATCAACGAGAATGGGGCATTTATCAACGAGAATACCCAATATATCAACGAAGTTCACAACTTTATCAACAAAGTTCATATAGTGTTCGTATTTTCAGCTTTAACTTCCGTTGTATTTTAACAAGCAGAGCCTTCATTAAACAAGAGAAAACAGCTTATGCACAAAAATCACTACCTTATGAACAAAATAACGAACTTTATGCACAAAACCCTCTACCTTATGAACAAAGTTAAAAGTATTATGAACAAAGTACACAAAATATTTGCATTAACTAACCAAAAAAAGTTGCCTCAAAGGTGTCACTTTTGGAGTTACTTTGCACCCCATTTAAGAGATGTTTTGCACTATAAATACAAATAAAAAAGCTATCATACGGAGATAGCCTTTTTATTTGATTCCGATTACTAAACTGTCTCTTGCTGCCTCAACCACTTCGGTTGTTATCTTTTCAAGCTTATTAATTTCAAGAATTCTTTCAATCTGTGTGAATATCCTTTGTATGAGCCTGAGTGGGATCTATTGGAGTGAAATGTTAGTTCATCTTTTTGTCATATGGCTAATAGTTTTAATCACTGTATATTTATTTGTCAATGTCAAAGATTTTTAAAAAATAAATCCCTGCCAAGATAAAGATAGACAGGGATTTATTTTGTTTATCATTAAATTAATCATTTTTGCTCTGTTCAGAAGTAATCAATATTTCTTTTCATTCACAAAAATAGCAACCAACAGTATAGAAGCGAGTGTAAATAAAGTCATTAACCAGATTTCAATAGAAAAATCATTAGTAGCCGAGACAATTAAAGATAAGCCGATTGGCCCGCCAATTTGATGCATGGTATTTGTAACGCCACTCGCAATACCAGCCAGTTCAGTTGGCGCTTCATGAACGCCTGCTGAGGTGACCGGTGCTAAAATCAGTCCTTGCCCCAAACCTAGTATTACCATAGGAATGAAAATAGTACGCCAATAACCATTGGCTGGGTTAGAGAAAGCAAGTAAAATTAACCCTACCACTAATATTATCTCACCAAAAAGTAAAACTTTGCTATTTCCAAATTTAGCGGTTAATCGTGGTAATTGCATGGCTATGATAAAATTGACGATTGTCAGAGGTAAAAATGCCAGACCCGATTGTAAGGCCGAAAAGCCATATTGACTCTGCATCATTTGCGGTAAAAAGAACCAAAATGGCAACATTGCCATCATAAATAAAAGCCGTGCGGCATATGCACCGGATCGTATCTTATTTTTAAAGAGTGATAATGGCAAAATGGGATATGGAACGCTTCGTTCCCAGAAAATGAATAAGCCTAAGATAATCATACCGGAAATGACGAATATACCTTTGCTTTCTGTAAATCCATATATGATACCAATTAATCCTATGATTGAAAATAAACTACCTAGATAATCAATTCTTTCTTTTCGTCGTTCTGAACTTTCTACGTACTTTAATGTTAAGAAAAACAGAAGAAGAGTGAACGGTACATTTATCAGGAAACCAGCTCGCCAAGAAATCAAGCTAGTCAACGCACCGCCAACTAATAAACCGACACTCGAACCAATTCCTGCTGTTGCGCCATAATAAGAAATAGCACGCTGTCTCATATTGTTCTGATACGCATCCATGATTAATGCGAGGGTTGTAGGTGCAATTATCGAGCTGCCAATCCCTTGAATTGCACGCATAGCAATCACCATCTCAGCTGTTCTTGATAGACCAATGATTAGTGAACTGATCCCAAAAATGAGCAGCCCAAACAAAAAAATACGTTTTCTTCCCAGCAAATCAGAAAGCCGTCCACTTAGAAGTAAGAAGCCTCCGAACGTGAGCGTATACGCACTTGATACCCATGAAAGTGCTGCGGCAGATAAGCCCAGGCTTTCTCCTATCTGTACTGAACTGGTAAAAATGATCGAGTTATCCATTAATATCAAAAAGTAGGATAGTAATGTAATCGGTAAGATGATTCCAAATTTTTCTTTATTCAACTTTTCTAACTTCTTTCTATTTCTTTAATTGTTTAATTCTTTCTAGCCAAGTATCTATTTCCTTTGATACCTCAGCTTTATTTTCACCTTTAATTGCAAGCATGATACCGTTAGTTTCTTCTCCGCCCTTTACAGTATATCCTTCTAGAACTTTCGCTCCTTTAGCACCAGCATTTATCTGTCTAAAGGTTGAACCAGAACCGTAACCGCCATTCGTGTTAAATGGAATCACCGTTTTCCCCTCAAAATTATAACTATCTAAAAATGAAACTACCGCTTGAGGCAAAGCCATGTTCCATGTGGGCGCTCCGATAAAAATACGATCATAGTTCTCAAAATTAGTAATGATTGTTTTTAATTCTGGTAGGGTAGCACTCTCTTGTTCTTGCGCATTTTGTTCTACTTCCATTCTGTAATCTGTTGGTCTTGACTCATTTGTTTCAATTTGTACGAGATCCCCACCAACTTTTTCTTGGATAAGTTCAGCAACTGCCTTAGTATTCCCCGTCCTTGAATAATAGACAATCAATGTTTTTGAATTTTTTATGGTTGCTCCTTCCTTTTCATTCTGATTTATTGTTTTTGGTAGAATAATGAGACCAACGATAATGACGCATATAACTGTTATTAGCAAGAAAATAGCATTCTTCTTAATTATCTAAATCTCCACCTTTGCACTGTGCTTTTCCTCCATAAAAAGGCTGTGACATAGTACAAATAATGGACTATGTCACAGTTTTTTCTATTCATTCTGCTGATTGATTTACATTATACTCCCGCTTAAATCAATAAAAATCAGGTTTTGATTTATTTTCTGAGCCAGGTTCCCATAAGCCGATACTTGCTCGGATATCGTTTCGTTTGCCTGTAATATTATCGATAACAAATTGAGCAATTGCATGTCTAGTAATTTGAGCGCCTAAAAATGGTTCTCCTTTTGGGCTTGCGACATAATCCTTTCGTTTGCCATTATATAACCAAGTCATCCGCATATAAGTGTAATCTAAATCACTTGCTTCAAGTGATTCTACTCCGCGGTTATGAGCAACCGATCCGCCCATCATTCGACTATTCCATGTGGCAAAAGGTTCAGCAACTTCGCCGTATACACTTAATACACCTGCTTGAATGATACGCTTAACGCCAGTTTTATGCATTGCTTCAATGACTGTTTCTGTAATTTTTTTATTGTCAAAATTCATATAAACAATCTCTTGGTTTTGCATGGCATTCACCAAATCTGATACATTCCCCGCATCACCAGAAATCTTTGTTACATTCGTATAGGGTAGACTTGTTGCATGACGACCGAACAATGTTAGTTTCACATCAGCTTGTTCTTGTAAAAGTGGTATCAACACTTCTGGAATTTGACCGCCTGCACCAATGATAAGGATATTTTTCATCATTTTTCTGAGTCCAACATGCGATTCATGAACCATTCAACTTGTTGTGGCGCATCATGATCAAAGAAAGCTGATTCTTTCATATCTAAAGCAGCTATTTTTTCAATATCTTCTTTTGAAAGTTCAAAATCAAAGATATCAATGTTTTCAGCCATTCGTTCTGGACGAACAGATTTAGCCAATGCAACAATTCCTCGTTGCATTAACCAACGAAGCACGACTTGTCCAACAGTTTTGCCATATTGTTCTCCGATTTCTGCTAATACAGGATTTGCGAATAGATCGTGACGTCCTTCTGCAAATGGAGCCCAAGCTTCTACTTGTACACCATATTTTTCATGCCATTTTTGATCTTCAATTCTCTGATTCCAAGGGTTCACTTCAATTTGATTGATTTGAGGCTTTACTTCACTCAGCCCAACAAATTCAATCATCTTAGCTGATTTGAAATTTGAAATACCAATTGCACGCAATTTACCTGCTTTTTGCGCTGCAACCATTGCTCTCCATGCTCCATAAACATCGCCATAAGGTTGGTGAATAAGATAAAGATCAAGATAGTCTAGCCCCATAGTATCAAGTGAGTGTTCAATCGTCTCAGTTGCTTTAGATTCCGGTGCTTGTAAAATAAACAACTTAGAGGTGACAAAAAGTTCTTCACGTGTAACAAGCCCTTCGTCAATTGCTCGTTTGATACCTTCACCCGTTTCTTTTTCATTTCCATAAATAGAAGCCGTGTCGATCAATCGATATCCTGCTTTGATTGCTTGATAAACTGCTTCAGCTGTTTCATCCAATGGAATTTGGTAAACTCCAAACCCTAATTGTGGTATTTCCACACCATTGTTTAATTTGATTGTTTGCATGTTGTTTTCCTCCTCTAGATTTGATTACATTACCTATCCTAAACCTTGGAGTTAAGTCCATGGCAAGGAAAAAGTTTTATTTTTTTCGTTCCCACAATTTTTCAACTTTATCAGGTGCCATTACACCTGTCTTGAATTTTGCGAGATGCTCATCATAAGTTTCAATTTTATAAACTAGTAAATCCCTAACTTCCTGCATTACGGCTAACTTTTTATCCAGCTCCTCCAACTGATCAAATAAAATCTGTTTTTGAGCTTCTTCTACATTTTGCGTTTCTCGTAATTGGGCCAACTTGGCAAACTCAATTAAGGATTCAACCGATAATCCGGCATTACGCAAATTTTTAGCTAAATAAATCCAATTCAAATCCTTCGTCGTATAGTCACGATATCCACTTGCATTTCGGTGAACAGGTGGGATAACGCCTACTCGTTCATAATATCGGAGTGTATCAACACTTAAATCAAACATCTCAGCTGCTTTTTGGATATTCATCGAATATTCCTCCTTACTTATATAAACTATAATAAACCTTTGAGCTAACTCAAATGCAAGGATACAGTTATAATTAAAACCCTCACTCTTATAAAATTGATTTTGTTATCAATATCCCCATTTAGGGAACATTCTACATAACACAAAGCTAGGTAATGGTTAATTAGTGAATAAGTATTCTTAAAAAAACGAATACGTTAGTTTAACAAGTGAAAGCATTAAAGATCTTCAACAATCTGGCGCGATTGTTGAGAAACGAAAAAAGCCTAATTTCTCAATTTTAATGAGAAATTAGGCTTTTTATATTTACTTATAGTGCAAAATAGCATTTAAAAAGTGTGCACTTTATCTCTTAAAGTGACACTCAAAGGAGACAGCTACGATCAATATTACAGAATTTCTTCATCCTTCGTTCCATTTATCGTAAAGCTGGCTGTTATATTAGCGTTCAATGAATGAGCAACCGAACAATATTTATCTTTTGATAATTTGATTGCTTTTCGAACTTTTTCTGTATCCAATTCTCCGCCTAATATATAGTGCAAATGGATGTCAGTAAATCGTTTAGGATGCTCTTCTGCTCGATCACCATTTACTTCAACTTCGAATGAAGTCAATTTTAATCTCATTTTTTCAAGGATTAATACGATATCAATCGCTGTACATCCTGCGACAGCATTGATTAATAATTCAACTGGAGTAGGTGCGCTATTCTCCCCACCTAAAGACTCAGCAGTATCCATTTTGATTTCATGGCCAGACGGTGCAGTTCCTGAAAAGGCTAATTTTCCGTCCCATTTAATACTTGTTTTCATCAGATACTTCCCCTTTCAAAGCTTAGATCACTACATCTATTTTATTTTTTCATTTCTACTACTAAATAATGTGAAAAATCTTTTGATTTAATTTTTATATTTTCTTCAATGATTTTCGCAGCATCACCAGCTTCTAGTAGTTCTCCATTTACAACTGCATTTCCTTCTAATAAAACTAAATACGCTTGACGACCATTATTTATCTCAAAAGAAATTTCTTCATTTTCATTTAATGCAAGTGAGTAAATATTTGCATCTTGGTGAATTTTAATTGGGGCATTTCCATCAACTGGAGATACCATATGATACCATTTTCCAACTCTATCTTCCCAATCTGAAACTAAGTCACCGTAATTTGGAGTATGACCTGCTTTGTCAGGAATAATCCATAATTGAATTAATCGTAGTGGATCCTTACCTAAATTGTGTTCACTGTGATACACACCTGTTCCTGCACTCATGTATTGTACATCACCACGTCCAATTTCATGTTTATTTCCCATACTGTCAGCGTGAGTTAATTTCCCGTTTATGACATAAGTTATAATTTCCATATCATTATGTGGATGAGTACCAAAGCCTCTGTGAGCTTTAATTAAATCATCATTTAATACTCTTAGTACACCAAAATTCATATTGTTAGGATCATAATAATTTGCAAATGAAAAATGATGAATTGTATTTAACCAACCGTGATCTGCGTGACCTAATTGTTTACTATTGATTTTTTCGAACATGTTTATCGCTCCTTTAATTTTAATAATAAATTCCACACTCAACATTATCTTTAATTCGAGATATTAAACAAAAAAAATCTATGTGCTTATTTGATTACCGTCTACAATTAACTTCGTTTTTACTATATATAATTTATTAAGTTAGTCTAACTCTTACTTATATTGTATCAATTTTTATCTTTAATTCAAGATATTTTTTAAAGAAAGTTTATCAAAACTTTCTCTTTCAAATATAAAAATTCATATGGGGTTTTGTTTGCTTATAATAATTAATTCGATCTTGCAAAGTCCCTGTATGAAATTCAAACTTATGTCCATCTGGATCTGTAAAATAAATTGATTGTTTATCTCGTTGATCTCTTTCTCGACCATTCAATATATTTACATTAAGTTCTAGCAATTTATCGTACATTTTTTCAAAGTCTTCTTCATCAATTGTAAAAGCCATATGTGTGTAAGATTGATGAATTTCATTTCTAGATATATTCTTTTCTTCATTTAAAGCAAGCCAAATACCATTTAAATCAAAATATGCAGTTGTTCTACCCTTCACTAATAAAGTTGCATTAAATACATTCTTATAGAAATCGATCGCTTTTTCTAGATTAGATACAGAAAATAACAAATGATTGATTCCTTTAATCTCCATCATACTCCCTCATTTCATAGCGTTTTAAATGCTCCATTCAAACCATTTCCCATGACCTTCAGTTTCCCCTACTACTTTCTCATACTTAATCCCATCAATGTAGTAGTCCATATGTAGTTTTCGATCCCAAATATTATTATATAGATGAAATACATCTCGTTTTTTACTAATATCTTCTACAGTTTGTAGTAAACTTTGTTTTCCTTCAACTGGTATTTGATTTGCCACATGTGTGTGAAAAATACATAGAATGGAATCATTTGATAGTTGTTTAACTACCTCTGGAATGATTTTAACTCCATCTGCTTCTATTAAATTGATTTCATTTTCCTTCATACAGTTAACGGCTTTTTCAAATAATTCTCTTCGTTCAATATGCTCTGGCCAAATTAAGGCTTTTAGCCATAAATAGTCTTCTTCGTTTGATAGATTATTAATATGTAGGTCTATTCCATATCGATCAACAACTGGAGGCGCCGTATCTAATAATGAGAGCATAGCTGGTGTTTTATCTTTTACTTCTGATTGAATTAGAACTTTGGATGTTAATTTCCCATAAAGTTCTTCACTTAAATTATAAGAATACTTGTATTGATCCCATAATAGCTGAAGTCCAGCACTTGTTCCTATTTCGATTAATGATATCGGTTTATTGACCTTTTTATAAATATAAGAGAAGCATGGATAAAGATAAGCACAACGTCTAACTTCATTCGTTTGGACCATTTTCGTTTGGATCAAATGAATAATTTCTTTTCTAAATTTTTTACAAAAATTCTGGAAATATAGATAGGAGTCTTTAAATCCTTTTGGAGCATCTACTAAACTTGGATAGAATTCCTTTAACGGATGAGGTTTACCAGACATTAATAAATAATGAACCGAACCAAATAATAAATTAGGAACAGGCTGACCGTCTTGGGCATAAGAACACAGATCAAGTACTTCTTCGTCTTCTGCAATTTTTAATGATAAATATTCATATAAGCTACTAGAATTTTCACATTCATATTTTGCGAATTGTTTAAAACGTTGCTTCAGCTGATTATTCATCTCAATCATCCTTAATATTTTAATTTTTCAAACTTCTATATACATAATAAGGTATAATTTGCTTATTGTACTACGAGTGTTGATTTTAAATAAAAACTTTGAGGTGATTAATTTGATGTCCAGACCAGAATCAAACGAATATAACCCACACTTTAAAGGTTATATTGGCCTAGTTCCTGAAGGTCACTTACGGGATATTTTACGAAAGCAATTAGAGGAATCCATTAGCTTTTTTAAGGCAATCTCTAAAGAAAAATCTGAGTATCGTTACGCAGAAGATAAATGGAGTATTAAAGAAGTCCTTGGACATTTAGTAGATTGCGAACGAATCATGTGCTATCGTCTATTGGCAATTGCAAGAGGAGACCAATCTCCTTTACCATCTTTTGATGAAAATGCTTATAATGAAAATGCAAAATTTAATCGTCTCGAGTTAGAGCATATTATTAATGAATATGAAACTGTACGTCTAGCTACTTTATCTTTGTTAGCAAATTTATCTGATGAAACATTAGAACTTGAGGGTACAGTATTAAATCACCCAACAACACCAAGAGCTATTGCTTATATTATTGCAGGTCATGAATTACATCACTTAAAAATCATCAACGAACGTTATCTTTAAATGAAAAGAAGAGCAGGAAACTTGTCCTGCTCTTTCCCTTTTAATTTTATGAAAAACGACTTTGTAAACGATTTGCTTCAGCGATTACTTTTTCCTCATCGATTGTTAAAGAAATTCGATCTTTTACGATTGCTTTTCCATCAATAAAAACATCACATACATCGCTACCACGTGCAGCGTATAGTAAGTGTGAATACGCATTACTTAATGGTTGTAAATGTTCTTTATCAAATGGATAAATTGTAATAAAGTCTGCTTTCTTATTTGCTTCAAGGGAGCCAGTATTACCCATTCCAATCACTTCTGCGCCACCGCGAGTAGCCAAGGTTAATGCCGTTTGTGCCGAGAATTTAGTAGCATCTTTATACATCCCTTTTTGTAGCAATGCAGCAGTTCTTACTTCTTCAAACATATCAAGATTGTTATTTGATGCTGTGCTATCTGTTGCGATACCGACTTTTACTCCTGCTTCTAGTAGACTAATAACATCCGCTACGCCAGAACCTAATTTCAAATTACTAATTGGATTATGAGCAACACGTACATCGTATTCCTTTAAGATTGCTCTTTCTTCATCATTTAGTATGACACCGTGAGCCATGACTGTCGGCTGATTAAATACACCTAATTTTCGAAGATGTTCGACAGGACGGTTCGAATAACGAGTTTGGATATCTTGAATTTCATAATCTGTTTCAGATACATGAATGTGCATCATTAAGTCATTTTCTTTTGCGATACGCGCACTCTCAATTAAAGCTTCAGGAGTACAAGCATATGGACTATGAGGTGCAACCATCGTTGTCAAACGGCCATTAGCAAAGTTTTTATAATCAATTGAAAACTGCTCAGCACCTTTTAGATTCATTCTTTGCTCTTCTTCTGTCCCGAAGCTAAATATTGAATATGAAAATGCCCCGCGAATTCCAGTTTCACCAATTGTCTCCATTACAACATTTGGATCGATACCATTAGGGTTAAACATATCAGAGAACGTAGTAGTTCCTGACTTTACCATTTCCAAAATTCCTAGTTGTGCACTTACTGAAGCAATCTCAGTCGTATATTGTCTTTCAATCGGCCATATTTTTGTTTCTAGCCAAGGCTTTAATAACATGTCATCCCCAATCCCACGTAAAAGTGTCATGAGTATATGAGAATGCGTATTTACAAGACCTGGCATCACCCATTTCCCCTGAAGATTAACTACTTGATCAGCATCCTTCATTAACTCTTCAGAATGGTTTCCAACATAAGTAATTAATTGATCTTGTACAATCATCATACCGTTATCAAAAATTTGATTTTCCTTATCCATTGTAAAAATCGTTGCATTTATATAAACTGTTTTCATTATTTTTTCCCCCTTAATTATTAGAAAATAAAAAAAATCCTGATTACGAAGAAGGATGTAAATACATTACATTCTTTTTCGTAATCAGGATTTTACGGTTCCTGGTAGAGACCCCCATACCATATCAATGAGGTTATACAATTGGTTTATGTTTTTATATAAAATCATATTAAACGATTAATTAGTAAAGTTCAAGAATTTCTATAAATTGGTATTTTAAATGCGAGCTAATAAGATCAATTTGTCTTTTAAGCACCCTTTAACATCATAAAACTATATGCATAAATTGATTTACCTTTTTTAGTCACTTGAGTCATGATCTCGTTTATTCCTTTAATCTCTTGGTGTGTTTCTAATTTTCCTGTTTTGAGATTGTAAACCTCAATTGAAAATTTATTATTTTTAGGATTATTTCTAAAATAATAGACGTAATTACCTTGAAAATAAACTTGTTCGTTATAATACAATACTGTTTTGTCTGCATCGATCAATGAAAATTTCTTTTGGACTTGTTCAGTTTCTGTATTAAATGTATAAACATCACCTAATCCATCAATATAAAAAAGCTCACCGTTAAAAAGATATGCAGACTGTTTAGTATTATAGACGATCGTGCTTCTAACATCTTCAATATTAGAATAGTGTACAAGTGGCAATGTGTCTAATCTAAATGTTTTCTTATCAATCCTTAACAGAATTTCGTCCTTGTTATGTTCATCACTTGATGCATTTGAAGCGATTATGTAATAAAAATGTTGATCCGCTAATACTTGTGAATCTGGGCTTACTTCATCTTTTGTTTCAAATTTACATAATTGTTTGATAGCTATTTTATTATTTAAAACTACTTCTTGTAAGTTGAATTCTTTTGGCATTTTTGGATTATTCGTTACGATATAAATATTCTCGCCGACTAGACCAGAAGCTACTATATAGCTAGGTATCGTGCCTGTCTGGAAACCATTTTTATTTCCAAAACGAACATCCGAGTTATATCCACCAGTTTTACTGAATCCACTGTTATAAATACTAAAGAATAGATCTTTTCCTTTTATATAACCAGATCGTTCCCCAGTATATTCGCTTTTCCTCATTTGAAAATCCTTGTATTCGTCACCAAGAATTTGAATATGATTTTTATCTTCTAGAAATACTTGATTCGGACTTTTTGTGACAGATCCAAGTTCTAAACCTTTCATTTTTGCACTTTTTGCTTGTCCATTTTCATCAACAAACACTGCGTAACTCAAGCCATCTCCATTTATATCTTGATCAGCAGTAGTTGAAAAGTAAATAACTGCACGTTTATCTTTTAAGAAACTAGTCCTTGTTAATTCATCTTCTTTTGCAATCACTTTCGCACTAGAATCCCAAGCATATACATAAAACCAATAACCTCCGCCTAAACAGAGCGCCACTATAAAGCTGATAATTAAAATCCTTGTTTTCATAATTCCTCCAACATTAACGATCTTCTAGTTCTTAATAATGAATACCGTTTACAATTATATTTACTAAACTACAACAAATCTACCATTTTTTACCAAAACAGTTATATTTAACTGTTATAAATTTTTAATAAATAAGGATTTTCTCTTAATCATTTCTTGAAAATGGCCAAAAAAAAGGAGCCGAAATTGACTCCATTCGCTCCAATATACTCTCTATTCTATTTTCCCAAGTATTCGTATAATCTTGTGCATTGAGTAGTCTAAATCTAGCAAGTCTTCTTCATCAAGCTGCCCAACCCGTTCGATAAAAATATGATAAAAATCTTCCCAACGTTTAGAGACAACCTTTTTCCCTTTTTCTGTCAGTACAATTTTTACGCTTCGTTTATCATTAGCATCTTGAATTTTGGATACATACTCTTTTTCTTCTAATTTCATAATTAACGGGGTCATTTGCTGCTTGGAAATACTTATATTTTGAGCTAGCTCTGTAAGTGAGATTCCATCAGGTGTTTGAAATAATTCCTCAAGTATATGACTTTGCAAATGGGTTAACTCAGACTGTTTATTCTTTAGTGAATTTTTTGAACCTGGCTTGTTAAACTTATTAAAAACTAGCGGGAGTAATTGGATAAATTTCTCTGCTATTTGGTGTGTTTTCGAATTCGTCATGCGACTTTCATACCTTCCTGTACAAAAATTTCCAAATTGACATATAGTAAATAAAGGTTTATTATTTATTCGACCTTAGTTTAGATTATACCACATTTTACAAATAAACCATATTTAAAATAGTAAACAATAATTTACTATAAAAAAAAGGAGAGGTATTATGAAATCAAACGGATTAACTTTCGGAATCTATCCACTTAGCGTAGCCGGTACACCTATAGGATTAGCTACTGGACCAGAAGATAATTATGAAAAAATATCATCCGCACTCAAAGAGCTTAAAGGTAATGCTAAACAGCTTTTACCTAGAATGTATGCAGTCTATATGGGTCCAGAAACGGAAGAAAAAGTATTTAATTCTTTAAATCGCTATAAGAACGCTGGGTTATTAGGTGATTTAACAATTGGATGCCTTATGGAGCAAAGCCTGTCACTAGAATATTGGTTGAATTTCGTTCGTAAAGTAATTAAAGAATATGGTCCTTTTCTTGAATCAATTCAAATTACGAACGAACCTAATTTATCGTTTATGGATGGATCGAAACCATATGTATTTGAAGCACTTGTACAAGGAATACTCATTGCAAAAGAAGAAATAACAAAAAATAATTTAAAAGTTAAAATCGGGTTTGGTTCGGTTCCTGAAGGAGAAAAAACAATTCCACATTTTTGGGAGAACCTAATGAAAATTGGTGGGGATGAATTAATTCATTCAATTGATTATGTTGGTCATAATTTTTATGTGGATGTATTTGAGGAACCACTGGAAATTGAGGAAATTGCAGTCTCAGTAGAGAATATACTACGTAAGTTTCGAGAGACATTAAATCGCAATGGATTCCCAACAACACTTCCAATTCACATTACGGAAAATGGATGGCCAACCGGGAAAAATCCGTTTATTCAAATAGAAAGATCGTATGCAAAGCAATCAGACGTCCTTGAAAAAGTTGTTCGAACGGTCTACGCACTTCGCCAGGAACTAAATATTACTCATTATGAATTTTTCGGTTTAAGGGATGCTGATAGCTCAAAAGACGATCTATTTCATCAATTTGGCATTATGAAGGATGATTATTCACCTAAGCCTGCTTTTTACACCTATCAAAAATTAGTTAATGAATTAAGCAAGTAGATCGATTTTTCATCTTTTGAATGAAGTTAGTCAAATCGTTAAGACTAACTACTATGAAGAATTTCTTCACGTTTCTACTATATATATGGAGGTAATAATTTGACTAAACAAAATAAACCCCTTATAAATGAAGAGCAAATGAAAATACAAGCGAACCTTAATAATCTCGACCCTGGTCATTCAGTGGATGAACTTCGCAAAATTGAAACAGCAAATATGATTTTAGCTGGTGAAGAAATAAGACAGCAAAATGAAAATCTATAAAAAAGATTGCAAATTTAGGAATCCCTCAAAATCAATTTTTGAGGGATTCTTATATTATGATTTTAAAGTTGATTATTACCCCTAATATTAATTACTACATTCCCCTTCTTATGGCCTTGTTCTACATAATGATGTGCTTCAGCAATTTGATCAAGTGGGTAATGCCGATCAATCACAGATGTTAATTTACCCGCTTCAATAAGTGCTTTAATATAATTCAAATCTTCCTTGTTCATATTTGCTACTCCAAGGATGGCTTTTTCATTACTGGTCAAATTACTCCAAAATGCTTTAAAGTACACTGAGGGCTTCCATACTGCACTTAATAAATAGGTCCCATCTTTATTCAGTAATTTTTTACAGTCTGAAAAAGAAGTCTTGCCTACCGTATCAAAAATAATGTCATAAGTTTTCCTACTTTTCGTAACGTCTTCCTTTGTATAATCTACCACTTCTATTGCTCCAAGAGATCTGACCAACTCTAAGTTTGATGTACTACACACAGCAGTAACTTCTGTGCCGAAATATTTTGCGAGTTGTATCGCATAAGTTCCTACACTTCCCGAAGCACCATAAATAAGCACACTTTGCCCGTTTTGGATAATACTCCTTCTTAAAAAATGTAGTGCCGTAATTGCCCCGACAGGCACAGCTGCAGCTTGCTCGAATGACATATTAATTGGCTTTTTGGTAAGCACTCCTTGCTCAGGTAAAGAAATATATTCAGCATTAGCACCAAAAGAAAATCCGCTATACCCGAAAATATGATCACCTGTTTTAAAATTTTTCACTTTTTTCCCAACTGTGACGATTTCTCCTGCTAGCTCACAACCAGGTATTTTATTTCTCGGTTTTGTTAGGCCAAACATAAGTCGAGAAGGTAGCCAATACATAAAAGGGAATTCTGAGGCTCGTAGTTTTACATCTCCTGCTGTTACGGTTGTTGCGTGTATTTTTATCAACACTTCATCATCATTTATTGTAGGTTTTTCAACTTCTTTTAGCTGAAGAACTTCTGGTGGACCGTATTTTGTACAAATTATTGCCTTCATAGGTTCCTCCATTTAAAACTTTGATTTAGTCATTTAAACCTATGAAAAATCATTTTTAAGTATGCCTATCTATATTTGTCTTCTATTAGAATGTAACTCTGTATAAACAAAAAAAGACTGAATACAGCAAATGCCGTATTCAGCCTTAATCTTATTATTATAGACCTGCTTCAGTTTTTAAAACTTCTGCTTTGTCAGTACGCTCCCAAGGAAGATCGATATCTGTACGGCCGAAGTGACCATAAGCAGCAGTTTGTTTGTAAATCGGACGACGTAAGTCAAGCATTTTGATAATTCCAGCTGGACGTAGGTCGAAGTTGTTGCGAATTACTTCAACTAATTTTTCTTCTGAAACTTTACCTGTACCAAAAGTATCAATAGCGATTGAAACTGGTTTAGCTACACCAATTGCATATGCTAATTGAACTTCAGCTTTATCAGCTAAGCCAGCAGCTACGATGTTTTTCGCAACGTAACGTGCAGCGTAAGCAGCAGAACGGTCAACTTTAGTTGCATCTTTACCAGAGAATGCGCCACCACCGTGACGAGCATATCCACCGTAAGTATCAACGATAATTTTACGACCTGTTAAACCTGCATCACCTTGAGGTCCACCAATTACGAAACGACCTGTTGGGTTGATAAAGAATTTTGTATTTTCATCAATTAACTCAGCTGGTACAACTGGTTTAATTACAAGTTCTTTAATATCATTTTCGATTTGAGCTTGAGTAGCTTCTGGACCATGTTGTGTTGATACAACGATTGCATCAATACGAACTGGTTTGTTGTTTTCATCATACTCAACAGTTACTTGAGTTTTACCGTCTGGACGTAAGTAAGAAACTGTTTCATTTTTTCTAACTTCCGTTAAACGGCGAGCAATTTTGTGTGATAATGAAATTGGAAGTGGCATTAATTCAGGTGTTTCATTTACAGCAAAACCGAACATTAAACCTTGGTCACCTGCTCCGATTGCTTCGATTTCTTCATCTGACATGCTACCTTCACGTGCTTCTAACGCTTGGTCTACACCTAAAGCGATATCTGCTGATTGCTCATCGATAGAAGTTAAAACTGCACATGTATCTGCATCAAATCCGTATTTTGCACGATCATAACCGATTTCACGGATTGTTTCGCGAACGATTTTTGGAATATCTACATAAGTAGAAGTTGTGATTTCACCTGCAACAAGTACTAGACCTGTTGTAACTGATGTTTCCGCTGCTACACGAGCATTCGGATCATTTGCTAAAATTGCATCAAGAATTGAATCTGAGATTTGGTCACAGATTTTATCTGGATGTCCTTCTGTAACTGATTCTGAAGTAAATAAACGACGTTGTGACATTGAGTCCCCTCCTAAATTGAATTGACGGATCTCTTTTTTCTCAACATAAGAATAAAAAGTTTGTTCCTATTCCTATGTTTCCCATTTAAGATAAAGATAACTCAGTGTAAATTACGAAATTGCCACTGTATTTAAGTTTTGAGCAAAAAAAAAGCCTTCCTCTTATCAAATATTACCTGAGGAAAGGGTTCTTGGTTATTTGCCTTTCGCTCTTATCGTTCAAGACATAAAAAAAAGTCTTGCATCAGGTTCAGCACCTTTCACTAAAAGTGAGGTTGCTGGGCTTCGTAGGGCCTGTATCCCTCCACCTACTCGGGATAAGAGAGTATCCGTATGAAAAGTATCATATTAAAATTTCACTTTCTTGTCAACAACTTTTATCATTACTTATGACATAATTCTACAATAACTTTTAATTTCTATTTAAATGGAAATTACTATTTATCATATTCTATTGACGAAATTACACCTATTAATTAAATCATTTTACTCAAATTTATTTTTTAATGAAATTCATAACACATTTTGCTAACTAATAGTATACACTATTAAAATAAATGTGTTATACTATTTATCGAGATACCTACATGGCAGACAAATATATTTAAAGGATGGTATTAGTATATGAAGACAGTTGATGTAAACTTTGAATTAAACGAATTACTTATTAGTAATCAAATGTATAACCAACTTAGCGTTTCTGAGTTAGTTGAAAAAGTCCTAACAAGACAAGAAGGAATTTTAACGTCAACAGGAGCAGTTAGCGTTTCAACAGGCAAATATACTGGACGTTCACCTAAGGATAAATTTATTGTTAAAGAGGCATCTGTTGAAAATTTAATCGATTGGGGTTCAGTAAACCAACCAATCTCTGCTGACGTATTCGAAAAATTATATAGCAAAGTACTTAACTACTTAAAAGATCGTAACGAACTATTCTTATTTAAAGGATTTGCTGGCGCAGATACTGAGTACCGTTTACCTATCCAAGTAATTAACGAATTTGCATGGCACAACCTATTTGCTCATCAATTATTTATTCGCCCAACTGAGCAAGAACTTCTAACTCATGAAGCTGAGTTTACAATTGTTTCTGCTCCGACATTTAAAGCAGACCCAGTAGTAGATGGAACAAATTCAGAGGCATTTGTTATTGTATCATTTGAAAAGAAAATAATCTTAATTGGTGGTACTGAATACGCTGGAGAAATGAAAAAATCAATTTTCTCTATCATGAATTTCCTATTACCACAAAATAATGTTTTACCAATGCACTGTTCTGCTAACGTTGGTAGCGAAGGCGATGTAGCATTATTCTTTGGTCTTTCTGGAACTGGTAAAACTACATTATCTGCTGATGCAGACCGCAAATTAATCGGTGATGACGAGCATGGCTGGTCAGATAATGGTGTATTCAATATTGAAGGCGGTTGCTACGCTAAATGTATCAACTTAACATTTGAAAAAGAGCCACAAATTTTCTCTGCAATTAAATTTGGTACTGTTTTAGAAAATGTAGTTGTTAAATCTGATAGCCGTTTAGCTGACTATGATGATACAACTTTAACAGAAAATACTCGTGCTGCATATCCAATGCAAGCAATTCAAAATATCATTGAGCCAAGCGTTGCTGGACATCCACATGCAATTATCTTTTTAACTGCTGATGCATTTGGAGTATTACCTCCAATCAGCAAATTAACAAAAGAGCAAGCAATGTACCACTTCTTAAGTGGATTTACTAGTAAATTAGCAGGTACTGAGCGTGGTGTTACATCTCCACAAGTAACATTCTCAACATGCTTTGGATCACCATTCTTACCGCTTCCAGCTGTAGAATATGCAAAAATGCTTGGTGAAAAAATTGAAAAACATAATGTAAATGTATTCTTAGTAAACACTGGCTGGACTGGTGGAGAATATGGCGTTGGTAAACGTATGAATCTTTCTTACACAAGAGCAATGGTTCACGCTGCACTTGAAGGAGATTTAAACAACATTGAAACTACACAAGATGAGTTTTTCAGATTAGCAATTCCAACTCATGTACCTGGTGTACCTGATAGCGTATTAGTTCCATCAACAACTTGGGAAGATAAATCAGCATATGATCAAAAAGCTCTTGAATTAGTAAAAAAATTCCAAGAAAACTTCAAAAAGTTTGAAGGCTTTGACGCTCAATTAGCTGAGCTTGGTGGACCTTTAAAATAATTTAATAAATAAAAATGTAAGGGCTGTCCTAAAGTCAGAATTAATGACATTTGGATAGCCCTTTTTAATCAGAGTTAAAATTTCGCTATTAATCTAATGCCATATTATAAATCCTAAAATGCAAAAGCATCCAAACTGTTCATTTGGATGCTTTTTTTATATAAAGGCATAATTATCTTTCAGCTGGTGTATTCCCCATTGATATAGAGATTCTATTCCAGCTATTAATTTGATTGATTATAAGGACAAGATTTACATATTCCTTTTCGCTGAAGTGTTTACTAACACGATTATAGAGTTCTCCTGGCACACCTTTATTCGGGATCAATGTGATATGCTCTGTTAACTCTAATGCTGCTTTTTCTGCATCTGTATAAAAAGCACACTCTTTCCATGTAGTAAGACAATATATACGTTGTTCCGTTTCACCTATTTCTCTTGCTTCAGAGGTATGCATGTCGATGCAAAATGCACAACCATTAATTTGTGAAGCACGAATTTTAATAAGTTCACGAAGTTTATGGTCTATACCCGTTGATTTAGTATACTTTTCCATTTCCATCATTATTTTAAGTGCTTCTGGTGCTAACTTATAATAATTAATTTGTTGTTCCATTTTATTTCCCCCTAAAAAAGTTAATTCTAAAAATAAATGTTTAGATGTAGAATTATATTAAACAATTGGCGACTAACTTAATCGCCGATTGATATAATCCATAATAAATCGTTTTTTTTATTTTGTCAAACTCATTTATTTGCTCTAAAAGTAAATGTTTGACAAAGAAATAAAACATTTCTAAGATTAATTAACATAATCTCTTTTATGAAGAAGGTGTTTTAATGCAGTATAGCGTTGGAGTTGAGTATGCACTTCACTGCCTAGTTTATTTAATTGATACTCCTGAAGATTCTCCAATTGGAATAAAGGAACTTTCCTTCTTTCAAGGTGTTTCAGATACATATCTCTCAAAGATTTTTAGTAAATTATCTAAAGCTGGTATTGTAAGTTCAGTTCCAGGAGTTAAAGGTGGTTTTAAACTTGCTAAATCTCCAGAAGAAATTTCTTTTTGGGATGTAATTGAAGCAGTTGAAGGTTCTAAACCCATATTTCAATGTAAAAACATTAAAGATAATGGTTATCTATATAGAGAAAAAGGTTGTACTCCAAGTGCTACCTGCACGATCAATTTAGTCATGCTCTCTGCAGAAGAAAAAATGCATGAATATTTACGTAGTAAAACACTTTCGTGGTTAAACAAAGAATTAGCAACTGTTTTACCTAGCGAAATACGCGAAGATACTCGAAAATATTTTTCGAAGAGCAATAAATAAAAACCTCTCTAATTTCCTAAAAAAGGAATTTTGAGAGGTTTTTTCTTTTGTCCAAAAAATTTCTGCTGTTCTTCAGTCAAACTGCACGTCAGAACTCCGCATTCACCCATTTTCTCCTATTGCATAGGCTAATTGTATATTTTTGATTAGGAGGGATTAAATGAAAATCAAATGGTTCGTTATTTTATTTTTATTAGTTGCTTCTATTTTAGGTGCTTGCTCGAAAGATAAACCAAAAGATGGCAATACAAAAGTAAGAGTTGCAGAGGTGACTCATTCATTATTCTACGCACCTGAATATGTGGCCATAAGTGAAGGGATTTTTAAAAAGCATGGATTAGATGTTGAATTAACGACTACTGCTGGTGGAGATAAAACAATGACTGCTGTGCTATCAAACGGTGCAGATATTGGATTAGTTGGTCCTGAAACAACAATCTATGTATACGCTCAAGGAGCAAATGATCCAGTTAAAAGCTTTGCTCAACTGACTCAAACGGATGGAACTTTTTTAGTAGCGAGAAATCAAACTGGTACATTTAATTGGGATCAACTAAAAGGCACAACGTTTTTAGGGCAAAGAAAAGGTGGCATGCCACAAATGGTTGGCGAATACGTCCTAAGTAAACATGGGATTGATCCACATAAAGATTTGAATCTTATCCAAAACATCGACTTTGCTAATATCGCGAATGCATATGCATCAGGGACTGGACAATATGTACAATTATTTGAGCCTACAGCAAGTATTATGGAAAAAGAAGGAAGAGGCAAAATCGTCGCTTCATTCGGATTAGAATCAGGAAAAGTACCTTACACGGCTTTTATAGCAAAAGAAAGTTATTTGAAGAAGAATGCTAAAACAGCTCAACAATTTACTGATGCAATTTATGAAGCCGAGCAATGGGTTGATTCTCATTCCGCTGAAGAAATCGCAAAAAGTGTTGCACCATTCTTTAAAGATACACCTTTAGATATTTCAATAAAAGTTATTGATCGTTATAAGTCTCAAAACTCTTATTCAACAAATCCAATATTAGAAGAAGATGAGTGGAATAATCTTCAAACGATCATGAAACACTCTGGCGTATTACCAAAAGAGGTTCCACACTCAGTATTAGTTGATACAAAATTCGCTGAAAAATCTACGGAGAAGTAGAAGGTCATTAAAATGAGCTATCTTACAATTGATGATATTTCTCATGTATTTTTATCAAAGCAAAAAGCAATTAAAATATTGGATGGTGTAACGTTTAATGTTGAAAAGGGTGAATTTGTTTCAGTACTAGGTCCAAGTGGATGTGGAAAAAGCACACTTTTGTCTATTATTTCTTCCTTGCTTGTACCATATGAGGGTTCAGTAAAGTTTAAAGGCAAGCCATATAATATAAAATCAGGGGAAATTGGTTACATGCTTCAGCACGATTATTTGTTCCCTTGGAAAACAATTAAGGAAAATATATTTCTAGGTCTTCAAATTCTAGATAAGGACACAGAAGAAAACAAGAATCGAACTTTAGAATTGTTAAATGAAGTTGGATTAAAAGATTACGAAAATGCATACCCAAGAGAACTTTCTGGTGGAATGAGACAACGAGTTGCATTAGTAAGAACTCTCTCTACAAGCCCATCAATTGTATTATTGGATGAACCATTTTCAGCTTTAGATTATCAAAATAAAGTAAAACTAGAAGAATTAGTTTTCAACTTATTTAAAAAGTTAAATACAACCGCTATATTAGTAACTCACGATATCGAAGAAGCTGTAGCAATGTGTGATCGGGTCATTACGCTAACTAATGTTCCTACAAAAATATCAAAAGTTTTTCATTTACCAGATGAATTACGTACGCACTCCCCTTTTGAAGCACGACACCAATCACTTTTTTCATCTTACGTTTCTTCTATTTGGAAGGAGTTGGAGAAACGTGGATAAAGTATATGATGAGCTAAAATCCTATCATGACAAAATAGCAAAAAAAAATCGCCGCAAAAAACTTTTAGTATTTTTTATCCAAATATTAATTATTATTATATTTTTCATAGCTTGGGAGCTCTTAAGCCACCGAAGAATAATTGATCCATTATTATTTAGTGCACCAACTAAAATTTACGATTTATTTATCTCTAAAATCGCGGATGGCTCGATTTATCATGATGCTATGACTACGATTACTGAAACGTTAGTTGGCTTTATTTTAGGCACAATTCTTGGATTAGTTCTAGCCATTATACTTTGGTGGTATCCATTTACTTCAAAAGTACTAGACCCGTTTTTAGTAGTTTTTAATGCAATGCCAAAGGTTGCGCTTGGCCCAATCATTATCGTTATTTTTGGACCTTCGTATTCTTCAATAATTGCCATGGGGATCATTATAAGTTTTGTCATTACAGCACTAGTTATTTATCAAGCCTTTTTACAAGTAGACGAAAATTACGTAAAAGTCATTAAAAGTTTTGGAGCAACAAAAACTCAAATCTTTAAAAATGTCATCTTTCCTGCTAGTATACCTACCGTCATTTCAACATTAAAAGTAAATGTGGGCTTAGCTTGGGTAGGAGTGATTGTCGGAGAGTTCTTAGTTTCCAAAAGCGGACTCGGCTATTTAATCGTATATGGCTTCCAAGTATTTAACTTCACGCTCGTTTTAATGAGTGTATTAATCATCAGCGTTTGCGCTGGTGTAATGTATATTATTGTTGAATATATAGAGAGAAAAACATTAAAAAAATAAGTGAAAAGCTCACCGGAGGTGTGAGCTTTTTTAGCATGTTTGGAAAGTACGAACACTAAGTGAACTTTATTGATAAAGTACTGATTTTTGTTGATATAACAATGATTTTTGTTGATATAACGGGAATCTTTGTTGATAAACATCATTTGAGCATTAATTGAGGGGAGCAATTTCGTGTTTATTATGATTTTTTACATGATTTTGTACTTACTCGAACTATTTTAATGATATTTTTTCTTTTTTTGATTCACACACTACACTTTGTTCTAATTTATTGCCTTTATTTGCAGTTTTGCTGATTTATATTGCAGTTTCTCCTTTTTATTTGCACTTCCCCAGATTTAATTGCAGTTTCTCCTTTTTTATTTGCACTTCCCCAGATTTAATTGCAGTTTCTCCTTTTTTATTTGCACCTCCCCAGATTTAATTGCAGTTTCTCCTTTTTTATTTGCACTTCCCTAGATTTAATTGCAGTTTCTCCTTTTTTATTTGCACTTCCTCGGATTTGTTCCCACCCTCACCTTTCTTTTTTTGCCCAACCCATGATTTATTTTCAAACCAAAAAACGTAAAAAGGCTCACTTATAAAAGTGAGCCTTTTTTATTATTTAAATAACTTAAACTTTGTGAAAATACTTCGTCACGCATGATAAAACTAAATCGTCGATCTCTTTTTATGTTTGGTGGAAATTCATCTAATAGGACAGGGCCGTTTGTTTCAAAATAATGCTTTTGTGTTAACAGTTCACTTATTTCGGCAAAGTAAATATTTTTTATAATGATTTTGTCCTTACCTGTAACACGATACTGCCCTAGGTAATTAATTTTAGATACATTTCCACCGGTTTCTTCTAAAACTTCGCGTTTAGCGGCTTCTTCTGGCGTTTCGCCTTCTTCTACTTTTCCACCTGGAAATTCGTATCCTCTTCTTTGGTGGTCTGTTAGTAACCATTGGTCATTGTATTTACAAATAACCCAAACATGCTTTGGATTGAGTGCAAATGGATGCTTCTCAAATGATAATTCAACTGTATTATGGTAAAAATCTTTAAATATGTACATTTTAACCTTCCTACATTCATACTTGTTTATCCATTGTACTATGTCTATTAAAATGTTTCATCATTATTAAAATAATATTCCTTAATCTTTATGAAAATATTTGAATGCCTTGCATATTGGACAGTATACTATATCATAGTAGTATAACTATTTAGGAGGATTAGCGTATGACTGGAGTATTTGTTGTTAGTGGAATTATTATCGTTGTTGTGTTTGGTGCATTCGTACTTACTGTAAATAAAGGCTATGGAGTACAGCATAAAGTCGATAAGCTAGAAGACGTAAAAATGAATAATAACCATGATGAAAAATAATTCTAGCAGACGTAAGGTTTGTATATGAATAAAATATTAATTGGAATCATTCGATTTTATCAAAAATGGATATCACCTGCAACGCCACCTTCATGTAGATTTTATCCAACATGCTCTCATTATGGATTAGAGGCACTACAGACTCATGGTGCGCTAAAAGGCTCTTATTTAACGACTAAAAGAATACTTAAGTGCCATCCGTTTCATCCAGGTGGATTTGATCCAGTACCTGAGAAGAAAAATAAGGAAATAAAAAAAGATACGGTCAAAGAAACTTGAAATGAATGACAAGTTTAATTTGATCGTATTTTTTTGTCTATTTTTTTAAGCATGTCTATAAATCTTTTTAGAAAGACTTCGGACTCTTGCTTCATCCACTTCTACTCCTATACCAGGCCCATCTGGAACTCTAACTTTTCCATTTATTAATGCTACCTCTGGATAAATAATATCGCGCTCCCAATGTCTAGATGAGGCCGATATATCTCCAGGGATCGTAAATCCTGGAAGAGAGGCTAATGCAACGTTTTGAATTCTAGAGATTCCTGTTTCGATCATACCCCCAACCCAAATTGGAATATTCTTTTCAACGCAATAACGATGAATTTCGATTGATTTGGTTAGTCCTCCGACTCTGCCAGGCTTTACAGTAATGATTTTACATGCTTTTAGTTCGTGGGCAATTTGAACATCCTCAATGGAACAAATACTTTCATCTAAACAAACAGGGGTCGAAATTTCCTTTTGAAGAATAGCATGTTCAATAAATTGGCGCTCACCGAAAGGCTGCTCTATCATCATTAGATTAAATTGATCTAATTTTCTTAGTTGAGGGATGTCGTCTATCGAATAATCCGAATTAGCATCAATCATTAAAGGAATTGTCGGATAGCTATTTCGAATAGTAGATACAATTTCGTAATCATTTTCCCTCGAAACCTTTATTTTAAATCGTTCATATCCTTGTGCTAAATAGTCACCAATTTGTTTTGTCATTTTTCCTGGCTCGTCTATACTAATAACGACCCCAACTGGTATCTCAGCTTTATTGCCCCCTAAGGCTTGCGCTAACGAAATTGAATTTTGTTTACTATACAAATCCCAATACGCACTTTCAAGCCCTGCTTTAGCCATTTGATTCCCTTTAAATTGATTTAACTGCAATGCTACTTCACTAGGATGATTAAATTGTTTATATAATAATTTTGGGATTAAGAAATCTTGTAAAACATGAAGTGCTGAATAAATCGTTTCTTCCGTATACCACGGTTCAGAAAAAGCAACAACTTCCCCAAAACCATGCACTCCATTTTCATCGATAATTTTAACAATAATACTTTCACGTTTTTCATATGTACCATAGCTTGTTTTAAATGGTATCTTTAAAGGCTGTTCAATTAAAAATAATTCAATTTGTTGAATTAACATCATTAATTCCCCTTATAAAAGCTTTAGCAGCTCTCTTCTTACTAGCTTGTTTGTTGCATTTCTTGGTAAGTTTTCTACATAAATTATTTCTTTTGGAATTTTATATCCCGCTATTTTATCTCGACAATACTCGATTAGTTCTTCTTGGGATGGGGGATTAGAGGATTTACTGATCACAAATCCAACAGGTACCTTTCCCCAAGCTGGATCTTCTTTGCCAGTTACACCAGCTTCAATAATGTCTGGGTGCGATAATAATACTGATTCGATCTCTGCAGGATAGACATTCTCTCCCCCAGAAATAATTAAGTCACTTCGACGATCAACTACGAATAAAAAGCCATCTTCATCTACATAACCTAAATCACCTGTGTAAAGGTAATCAGATGCATTCAAATCCCGATCAAGCTTATAATACCCTTTACTTACATTCGGTCCCTTGACGACAATTTCTCCTACTTCTCCAGGTAAGCAAGTTCGACCATCTTCTTTTATTTCAAGTGTACAACCGAATAAAGCTTTACCAGCAGAACCAAGTTTAGAAAGCATGTATTCAGGAGAAAGAGTTGCTATCTGTGAACATGTTTCAGTCATTCCATATGTTTGATAAACTGGTACATTTAAAGAACTTGCCTTTTGTAACAGTGGAAGTGGTGCAGGACCCCCTCCAAGTAAAGCTGCCCTTACACTTTTTAAATCATTTGTTCCTTCAACAAGTGTTAAGAGGTCATTTAAAACTTTTGTAACGACAGATAGAATGGTTACATTATGCTTTATGACGCAGTCTTTAATTGTTTGTGCATCAGCTTTATTTGTTATGACAATTTTCATTCCATAAATCGCACTTTTGTATACAGTTGATAAGCCACCTACATGGAACATTGGTAAACAAACTAGCCATACATCCTGCTGCTCTAATCCTAAATTTAAGACTGATGCAACGGCACTGTTAAAGTGGTTACGATAAGTTTGTAAAACTGCTTTTGGGAAGCCAGTTGTTCCGGATGTGTACATCATTGTAGCGATTTTATCCTCATCAAAATTATACCGGATCGGAAAATCCTTCATTTCGACATGTTCCAACCCATCTATATTTATCAATTTAATATTTTCAGGTACCTTGATTGCATTTGAATTTGTTACGATTAAAAATTCAGAATCACTATTTTCTAATTGGTATCTTATTTCATCATCACTTAATCTTATATTCAGTAAAATTGATGTAGCTCCGATATAATGAAGGGCATATACAACTTGTATAAACTCAACGGAATTATTCATTAAAACAGACACATGGGACTCGTCTTTTATACCTAATTGGTGAAATTTATATGCTAGATTTAAAACCCGGTTATGTAATTCCTTAAACGTAATTTCCTCTACATCGGTTGCAACGGCTACTCGATCAGGAGTTAATCTGACTCTTTCATGTAAAAAATTCGGAATTTGACTCATTTAAATACACTTCCTTACTGTAATGAAAATTAATTCAAAAAAGCTTGATGATTGCTCATCAAGCTTTTATCTTCTTTCAAATCAAGGAAAACGTGGGAATTTATCGAAATCAGGTGTACGTTTTTCTTTAAATGCATCGCGGCCTTCTTTTGCTTCATCAGTTGTGTAGTAAAGAAGTGTTGCATCTCCAGCTAGCTGTTGAATTCCAGCTAAACCATCTGTATCTGCATTCATTGCTGCTTTTAAGAAACGAAGTGCAGTTGGACTCTTTTCAAGCATTTCTTCAGCCCATTTAACTGTTTCAGTTTCTAATTCTTCTAAAGGTACTACTTTGTTTACTAAGCCCATATCTGATGCTTCTTGTGCATTATATTGACGGCATAAGTACCAAATTTCACGAGCTTTTTTATGACCTACAATACGAGCTAAATAGCCTGAGCCATAACCAGCGTCAAAGCTACCTACTTTTGGACCAGTTTGTCCAAATTTAGCGTTTTCTGCAGCGATTGTTAAGTCACAAACTACGTGAAGTACATGTCCTCCACCAATTGCATATCCAGCTACCATCGCAATTACAGGCTTTGGAATAACACGAATTAAGCGTTGTAAATCTAATACATTAAGGCGAGGAATGTGGTCTTGTCCAACATAACCACCGTGTCCGCGAACACTTTGGTCTCCTCCAGAACAGAATGCTTTTCCACCTTCACCTGTTAAAATAATAACACCAATTTTTTGGTCATCTCTTGCATAAGCAAAAGCATCAATTAATTCTGATACTGTTAATGGTGTAAATGCGTTATGTACGTGCGGACGATTGATTGAAATTTTAGCGATTCCATTATATGTAGAATATAAAATTTCTTCATACTTTCTTTCTTGTACCCATTCAATAGTCATGAAATTTCCTCCTTTTCTCTTTCCAATAAAAACCCACTTACTATTGTAGCAAATTTTTCCGATTGTTCCACATGAATTGCATGGCCAGCGTGTGGAATTTTTATAATTTCGCTATTTTTTAGCTTCTCGTTCATTTTCCCCATTATTAGGCAAAACTTTTCATCATATTCACCACAAACTAATAATGTTGTTTTGTGAAATTGATTTAAATCATTCCATAAAGAAGGCTGGATGCCTGTCCCCATCCCTTTTAGACTATTACTTAGTCCAATCGGTGACTGATTTAATCTACCTTGTTTAATCTCTTCCTGTGATGATTTAGGTAGATTCTTTTGTGTAGAAAATAACGGTATGTTTTCCCAATAATTAACAAATGTTTCAATGCCATCATTCAGGATCATCGAGGATAATTTAGTATCTTGTTCGATTCGAGCTAATCTTTCACGCTCAGTATTAAGACCAGCTGTACAACTTTCTAAAATAAGTGAGCTAATTTTAGCTGGGTAGGCCAAAGCAAAATAGAGGGCTAGTCTACCACCCATTGAATAGCCTAATAAATGCACAGAATCAATCTGCTTTTGTTTTAAAAAGTCAGATAGATCTTTAGCAGCATACTCCATTTTATAAAGTTCGTCATCAATTGGAGCATCAGTCTCACCATGCCCTAATAAATCAATTGCTATTACATGAAAATTTAGTTCTAGCTCTTTTATTAAATTTCCCCATGTTTCCTTTGAACCGGTGAAACCGTGCAATAAGAGAATTGTTTGCCCTTGACCAGATTCAGTATATGAATAGGTAACTTCATTAATCTTAATTTCCATTAGCAGGAACACCTAACTTTACTTTTCGTATTTAGATTTTACAATGCTCCAAACTTTTTGATGTAGATCATAATTTTCTTGACGATTTGTTCGAATTTCGATAACTTGTAAACCATCATTCTTTCTAGACAACACATCTTCAAAATCGAACCAATTATTAATTTTTGTATGAATTCCACCGAAAAGTGCTGTAGCATGTTCAAAATCCAATCCTAATGGAGTGCCAAACAATGCTTCGAAATGCTTTTCCTCTTTTGATTGAGGTAAAAATGAGAAGATGCCGCCTCCATCATTATTAACGAGAATAACTCGTAAAGGCAAATGATGTAGCTTAGAAAGTACTAGACTATTTAAATCATGGTAGAAAGATAAATCTCCAATCAATAATGTCACATTGTCTCCAGCTGCTGCCATTCCTAATGCGGTCGCAATTGTTCCATCAATACCATTTACGCCTCGATTACAAGCAATTTTTAACTTTTTAGATTGCGAAAGTAAAAATGTATCTACATCACGAATTGGCATACTGTTTGATACAAATAAAGTACTTTCTTCCTCTATAGACTTTGCTAAAACTTGAACAATTTTCCCCTCAAAAAGTTCATCAAACTGTTCAGCTTGCTGAAGTCCGTTTTTCGTTTTTTCATTAATTGATTTCCATTCATTCAACCAATCAGGTTGAAATTCAGTTGTCTTCTCATATGATTCGAAAATTGCATTACAAAATTCAAGATCATCACATGAAATCATTTGTGTAGCTTTTAATGTTGGATCTCTCCATAGGTCACCTTCATCAATTACAATCAGCTCACAATCTTGTTGCCTTTGTGTATATTGAGTAAATGTCTTAGAGACAGGCATCGAGCCAAATCGAACAATTATTTCAGACTCAAGTGAATTAGCAATATCTTCAAAACGAAGGAACGTATCGTATGTATCGATTACATTTGAATCCTCATTATTATTTGCTCTACCATTTGAAAGCGGATCACAAAGAACTGGGTAGTCTAATAAACTTCCTAAAGCAATAATCCTTTTTAAAGCATCGCCTTCAACATACGGTCCACAAACTAATAAGCCTTTTCTTTTTGATTGAAAAAGCTCGGTGATTTCATTTCTTGTTTCTATTGAAATTGTCGCAAGAGTTTTAGTAAGTATCGTATGAGCAGAATTTTTACGTTTTCCTGCCGAAAATAAATCATCAATTGCAAAATTTGGAACTAATGGTTCTCGTAGAGGCACATTCATATGTACAGGCCCCATGGGAGCAGTCACACATGAACGGTAAAGTCGATTAATACTTGAACGGGCATATTGGTACATTGCCTCAGAAGCTTCTGGTAAGGCCAGTTCAATGAATTTTTTTACAAAAGAACCATATAAGCCAATTTGATTCATGGCCTGCGGTGCACCAATATCTCGCAGCTCATGTGGTCGATCAGCTGTTAATACGATCAAAGGAATTCTAGATTCTCTCGCTTCAGATATTGCAGGTAAATAGTTAGAAGCCGCTGTTCCAGATGTACAAATTAAAACTGTTGGCTGTTTAGTACTTTTGGCAATTCCTAAAGCAAAAAAACCTGCTCCTCTTTCATCCACTGCAATATAAGACTTAAGTTTTGGATGCTCATTTACAAGCATCGAGATTGGAGTAGAACGCGACCCAGGGCTAATTACAACGTTTTGAATATTTAGTGCGCTTAATTCATCTACAAGAGCACCTATATATTTTGTTAATGCTTCATTATCTTTCATTTCGTAACCCTCCTAATGCGTTCAGCATTGGCAGAAACTTTACACCAGTTTCAAAAAATTCTTCCTCTGGTTTTGAATCTTGTACAACACCACAACCGGCATATAATTTTGCTTTTTCTCCCTTAATTAAGGCACTACGTATGCCTACAGCAAAATCGCCATTTCCATTTAAATCAATCCATCCAATTGGAGCACCATACCAACCGCGATCCACAGGTTCAAGTTCACGAATTAATTTGCATGCTTCTTCCTTAGGAAAACCACCAAGTGCTGGTGTCGGATGTAATGCTTGAATTAGTTCGAATAAAGTAACGTTGTTATATAAATTCCCTTCAACTGGCGTAAATAAATGCAATAAGCTTTTAGTCGCCATAATTCTTGGGGTCGACGGAATTAATAATTCGTTACAATATTTCTTTAGAGTTTCTCGGATATAGTTTACAACAAAAGCATGTTCTCCATTATTTTTTTTACTATTTAATAGCCAATTAGAAGCCTCTATATTTTCTTCCTTAGTTTTTCCTTTAGCAGCTGAACCTGCAAGGCACATTGAAGAAACTGTATTATTTTTTTTAGAAATCAATCGTTCAGGAGTAGCACTAATAAATACAGTATCTTTTATTTGATAAGAAATAATATAATTAACATTTCTTGTTGCTTCTAGTTCATATATTACTTTTGTTGAATTTACTTCTGCCGAAAATGTAGCATCCAAAGTGCGATTTAATACAACCTTTTCTAACTTTTCGTTTTTCATTTGTTGTATAGCTTCTTTTACACTTTGAATCCATTCATTTGGTTCATATTCATCCTTATTGATGCATTCCGATTGCGTAAAACTCGGTTGCTTCATTCCAAAGTTTTCTAAAAAGTCATCATATTCTTTATATTGAAGCAATAAATCCTCTACGGAAGTTTGTTCATTTATTTCATAATTAGAAGTAATAAATGTTCCTTCTTTTGTAACCGTCACCATTAATTTAGGTATATAGAAATGAGAGGTTCCAAAATTCTTCCAATCTTGATCATCTTTATAATCATCAAAAAAAGAGAAACCCCCAAGAGCTATAGGTCCTGTACCAAAGCAATGTTCTTGCTCGATATGCACTTGCTCTCCAAAGCGTTTCCATTCTTTTTCTATTGCAGAATACTGTTCTTCTGTACTATGATGAAAAGGAACTAAAGTACCAATTCCTGTGAGAATTAACGAGTTTTCTTGGTTTGACCAATAAAAGCGTTCAGTAAAACCCAATTCATGATAAAAATGGTAAACGCTTAGGGGATGAATATTCATTATTTTTTCCACTTTACAAATAAAGCGTTTTGAACAAGTTTTTGCATTCAAAAGAGAGTGCTCAAAGAATGCAATCGATTCTAGCTGACCTGTTCTAAGCATTATAGTTCCCCCTAGCTTAAATATACGTTAAATACATGATATAACTAAAGATACAACGATGAATGTAGACTGTCAATTTTATGAAGTTCGTCCATACTTTTTTAAAGTAAAATGGCCTACATTTTCAAATAATAATAAAAAGGAGGATGTTAAAAATGCAACCAACAATTCAATCACCAACTTCCTCAACAGGTTTTAGAACATGGTGGAATTTGTTAAGACCACATACATTAACCGCAGCGTTCATTCCTGTTGCGATCGGTGCAATGTTAGCACATATAGATCATTCATTTCATTTACTTTTATTTCTTTCGATGCTTATTGCAAGTTTATTAATCCAAGCAGCTGCAAATATGATCAATGAGTATTATGATTATAAAAGAGGTCTTGATCATGAAGGTTCTGTCGGAATCGGAGGAGCAATCGTAAGAGATGGCATTAAACCTTCAACTGTATTAACACTCGCTTTTTCTTTTTTTGGTATTGCACTACTTTTAGGTATTTATATTTGCATTCAAAGTAGCTGGTGGATAGCAGTTATTGGTCTAATATGTATGGCAGCAGCTTATTTTTACACTGGAGGACCACTTCCAATTGCATATACTCCATTTGGAGAATTAGTTGCGGGCTTCTTTATGGGTGTTGTCATTATTGGAATTACTTATTATATCCAAGCTGGAAATTTACCATCTAATGTAATTTTACTATCAATTCCTACTTCTATTACAATTGGAGCAATTTTAACAGCAAACAATATACGTGATTTAGATAACGATAAAGAAAATGGACGCAAAACACTCGTTATCTTATTAGGTAAAAAGAATTCAATTATCTTTATTGGTTCAATGTTTGCCGTTGCATATGCATTAGTTATTTTATTTGTCATAATGAATTTAATTACACCTTTTGCACTGATTTCTTTAGCAAGCATACCGGTAGCAATTAAAGCAACAAAAGGTTTTATTGGTAAAACTCAACCAATGGAAATGATGCCAGCTATGGCAGCGACAGCAAAAACAAATACTATAATGGGATTCCTTCTTGTTATAGGCTTAATAATTGGAAATATTTTTTCCTAATTAAGACAATTCAATTCCTCAAAAAACTTAACTCATGTTTTCTCCCTTTTTGAACAAAATATGGATAGCCATATTCATTTATTGAAAAGGGGGAGCATGATGCTTTCACAATCACAAATCCAAACATTTAAAACGGAATTACTAAAACAAAAACAACATATAGAAGAAAGATTAAATGATCCAGCTTTTACTCCATATTCACTCAGGGATTCAGTCGACGAACTTTCACTTATAGACAATCACCCTGGTGATTTAGGTACTGAATTGTTTGAACGCGAAAAGGACATTTCTCTTCATGAGCATTTAAGAAATGAATTAACCGATGTAAATACTGCGCTGCAAAAAATTGAAAATGGAACATATGGCATATGTGAAATTAGTGGCGAAGAGATTCCCTTTGAACGTTTACAAGCACTTCCTACAGCGAAAGCAACAATTGAGCATACCCATGATCAACATATTTCAAGTTCTTCTATAAGATACGATCGTCCAATTGAGGAAGAAGTTCTAAATCCTCCATTTAGTAGGGATCCTAAAGACCGCTCAATGATGTATGACGCTGAAGACGCTCTACAAGATGTAGAACGATATGGAAATTCACAAACACCTTCTGATTTTGAATTCAATAATATTGAGGAGTATGAAAACACTTATACTGAGAGCTATGAAAATGTAGGATATGTTGAAGAATTTGAAAACTTTATCGGCACTGATATATACGGAAAAGAACGAACCGTCTACCCTTCTAAAAAGCATGAACAGTATGAACAAGATCTTGATGACTATGAAGAACAAGCCTTAAACGGCGAACTATCCGAAATCGATGTAAAAGACATAGAAAAGTATTAAATTATAGCTTTCATTTAAAAACGATTACTTCATTGTGGTCGTTTTTTTTATATTTTCAAATTATAGACATATACTAAATCAAGACATCTTATTTAAGGAGGGTTTATGAATATAAAGTTAATCGTATTATTTTTCTCCTTATACTGCTTATTTTTTGTAGCTTCTATTTTATTTCCAATTGATTTTAATTGGTATAATAGTCTACATAAACCTAGCTATACCCCATCAGGAAAAACAATCGGAATCATTTGGGCTTTCTTGTATTCTTTTATTTCGCTAAGCGTATGTATAGTCGTTTCAATGGTTGAATCATTTAAAAAGGCAAAATGGTTTTTTATTTTATTTATTATTAATTATTTATTTAACCAGTTATTTAGTTTCTTTCAATTCGAACAAAAAAATATCCTATTAGCAACAATAGACTGCGGATTTGTATCAGTAACAGCTATACTTTTAGCAATCACTGCCTATAAACATTCAAAAACTTCATTTATTTTACTAATCCCTTATTCACTTTGGTCGCTCTTTGCTACCTACCTAAATTATAATATTTACTTACTAAATATATAGATTAATAGATTAAAATAAAAAAGGCATCCTAAATAAGGATGCCTTGAACATAACAAAAATTATTTTTTGTTTACGTTAGCTGCTTGTGGTCCACGGTTTCCTTCGATGATTTCGAATTGAACTTCTTGACCTTCTTCTAAAGTTTTGAAACCTTCGCCTTGAATTGCAGAGAAGTGTACAAATACGTCGTTTCCACCTTCAGTTTGGATGAATCCAAAACCTTTTTCGCTGTTAAACCATTTAACTTTACCGAATTCCATCGATAATACCTCCTAAAAATACATATATACACTATTAAAACGTGCATAAAAGAGGGATGAAGAAAAAGAACGTCATTGTCCAATCGGCTTAGGATTGCTACAACATTGAAAGTGGTCAAAACTTCTTTTCAAGACAAAGAAAAATGAGCGTTACTAAGAATTTTGTAGTGCAAATGTATCGTTAATTTCTTACCTTCAAATAAATATGCAGTTAATAGTAAATTAAATATATCATAGATAAAAAAGAGCGTCAATGACACTAAGGCTAAATTGAAAGAATTTTTTATATAATTCGTCAAATTTATTTTTTTGTATATTTCGACCTAATTTAATTCAATAAAATCGTCATATTTTCACATCAATTGGCAATAATATTTGAGGATTCTGTAGTAATTTATCAAATTATTTATAATTAAAAAACTAGAATTTCATATTACAATATTTGTATAGTGAAACTATAAGGAGGAATAACAATGAAAAATTCACATGAAGTTACATATAAAATTCATGGCCATGATATGCAATTTGTGCAGGTAGAGCTTGATCCAAATGAAACAGTAGTTGCTGAAGCTGGAGCAATGATGATGATGGACGATGGAATTGAGCTTGAAACAATTTTTGGAGATGGCTCCCAGCAAAGCGGCGGATTATTTGGAAAACTAGTTGGAGCTGGAAAGCGCCTTGTAACAGGTGAAAGCTTATTTATGACTAGCTTTACGAACCGAACTAGCTCTTTAAAAACAGTAAGCTTCTCTTCTCCATATCCAGGAACAATTATACCGCTGGATTTACATGAATATGGAAATAAAATTATTTGTCAAAAGGACTCATTCTTAGCTGCTGCAAAAGGGACTTCAGTTGGAATCGAGTTTAGAAAGAAATTAAGTACAGGACTATTTGGTGGTGAGGGCTTCATCATGCAAAAACTCGAAGGTGATGGTCTTGCCTTCCTACATGCAGGTGGTTCAATCTACACAAAAACACTACAACCAGGTGAAAAAATTAAAATTGATACTGGATGTATTGTTGGTTTTACTGGTAATGTTAACTATGAAATTGAGTACGTTGGAAATGTAAAAACGGCTTTATTTGGTGGAGAAGGTCTATTCTTCGCTACACTTCAAGGTCCAGGCACAATTTGGGTTCAATCATTAACTTTAGCAAGATTAGCATCTCGAATTGGTCAATACTTACCAAATTCATCTAAAGAAGAAGGAAGTATTTTAGGTGGCCTAGGGAATTTATTAGACGGTAAAGAATAAACCATTTTTTACGCTGCAACTTAAAAAACTAGTCTCATTTGACTAGTTTTTTTGTTTGATGATTAGATTACTTCCTCTTCCAATGGTTCAGCTTCACGCAATTTATAAGTAAATGTTGGGGTATAGTCATAATCCAGCTTCATCTTTTTAACCCCTTCGATATAAGTCGATAAGAGATGACTATTTTTAATTGATCCCTTATTTAGTGAAAAAGTGATTGGATGTTTCACTTGAACGTATTCTAAATAAATGTGCAAGGGCTTTATTTCTACTTTAAAAGGCGGGCTTAAAGGAACCATGTCATATAAATTAACAAATCTTAAACTATGCCTTACATTTTCATCATAATTTTCTTTAAACTTTATATTGCCAACTTTTGGAGAGCCAAATGTATAAACATTCGGGTTACAAATTCCATTCATTGCAATCTCATAACCTAATAACGTAGCCAATGATCCACCTAAGCTATGCCCGGTTATGAATATTTTTTTTGAGAGAGCCTTTACTTTTACAATTGCTAAGAGCATTTCTCGACAAGATTGATAAATTGATAGAAAACCTGAGTGTACATTTCCACCATCCATCACATAAGGAAATAAATCTTGATCAATTTTCAAATCAGCTAACCAATCTAAATCTGATTTCGTTCCTCGAAATGCGATGATGATCGAATCTTCATTTTCTATAATATAACCAAACCACTCCGGCTCGCTAAAAACACATGCTTTGATTGTATCAACTAATGAATAATCTGCAGGTATCATAAATTGCCCATCTTCTTCATACTGAGTATACGCCTGTTCAATGCAAAGTAGTAATTCTAAGGCTTTATCATAGTCGACTGAAAGGAATTTCAACTTATCTCTCCTTTCCCGCTTTACACAATTATATGAAAAACCTCCTATTAAAATAAGAGGAGGTTTAAGTGTGATGTAAAGTTCTTTCGTGTATATTCCATATTTCTGAAGCGTATTGACGTATAGTACGATCACTTGTAAAAAAGCCTGATTTTGCGACATTATGAAGACTTTTTAATGCCCAGTCTTTTTTGTTTTGGTAAGTATTATTAATACATTCATGAGCTTTTACATATGAAGAGAAGTCCCTTAATAAGAAGTACTCGTCATTATAGGACATAAGTGAATCAAAAATCGGCTCAAATTCTTCTCTTGGTAATGGAAATAATCCATGGAGTAATTGATCTAATACCTTTTTAATTCTAAGATCATGATGATAATAATCACTACTTTTGTATCCACCGTGTTGGTAATAATTTAAAACCTCGTCCGCTGTAAGTCCGAAAGTAAAAATATTCTCCTCGCCAACTTCTCTTAAGATTTCAATATTTGCCCCATCTAGCGTCCCAATCGTAAGTGCGCCATTCATCATAAATTTCATATTTCCAGTTCCTGACGCTTCCTTACTTGCTGTTGAGATTTGTTCACTGACATCAGCTGCAGGGAAAATGATTTCTCCTAACGAAACACGGTAATTTTCGATAAAAATGACTTTTATAAATTGACTTATATAGCGATCATTATTAACGATGTCAGCCACAGAATGAATTAATTTAATAATCTTTTTCGCAAAATAGTAACCCGGAGATGCTTTCGCCCCAAATATAAACGTTCTAGGATGCATTTTAAAATGTGAATCTTCCTTCAAACGATTATATAAATACATGATATGTAAAACATTTAGTAATTGCCTTTTATATGCATGCATCCGCTTCACTTGAATATCAAATATTGAATCTGTGTCTAACGCAATTCCATTTGTATAGTGAACGTAATTTTCGAGCACTTCTTTTCTCTTTTTCTTTACATTCATAAATTCTGTTAAGAAGGCTTCATCTTTTTGATAGTTCAATAGATTGTCAAGTTGAGTTGGTTCGTGGATCCACCCGTCCCCAATCGACTCATTTATTAAGCTACTAAGCTCTGGATTACATTGAAGTAACCATCTTCTATGAGTTATGCCATTTGTTTTATTATTAAACTTAAATGGCTCATGCTCATAAAAGAGCTTCATTTCTCTTTGCTTTAAAATTTCAGTGTGAATTTCTGCAACTCCGTTTACGCTCTTACTACCTACAATTGCTAGATGAGCCATTTTTACGACGTCGTGAGCAATTATTGCCATTTGTTCTATGCGATCCCAGTCACCTGGATATTTGTTCCAAAGCTCTTTACAATATCTTTCATTTATTTCTTCTACAATCATATAAATCCTTGGTAATAAAGGCTTAAATAAATCAACTCTCCATTTTTCAAGCGCTTCAGAGAGCGTTGTATGATTCGTATAGGAAATCGTTTGGGTTGTAATTTCCCAAGCTTCCTCCCAAGATAGCTTTTCAATATCGATTAAAATTCTCATCAACTCTGGAATCGCTAAAACTGGATGTGTATCATTTACATGAATCGCAATTTCTTCGTGAAGCTTGCGAATATTACCGTATTGCTCTTTATATGAATCTACTATTCTTTGAATGCTTGCAGAAACAAGAAAATACTGTTGCTTTAGACGTAAAATCTTTCCTTCATCATGTGTATCATCAGGATATAAGAATTCAGAGACCGCTTCTGCTTCTCTCTTATATTTCATCAATGTTTTATTCGAGGAATGTGTAGACGCTTCTGCACTCCATAATCTTAACGTATTTACCGTATTTGTATGATAACCTATGATCGGTAAATCGTATGGTACTGCTGTGATTGCTTCTGCACTGTGAATTCTGAATTCTAATCGATTTTTGTTATTATATGATTCGACTTCTCCACCAAATAGGACTTCTATTGCTTCATCATCTCTTCGAACTTCCCAAACATTTCCGTATTTCAGCCATTGTTCTGGGAGCTCAACTTGATAGCCATCTACAATCTTTTGGTCAAATAGGCCATGTTTGTAGCGTATGCCACATCCATGACCAGGTAAGTCTTGAGAAGCTAGGGAATCAAGAAAGCACGATGCTAGGCGGCCGAGGCCACCATTTCCTAGACCTGCATCACTTTCAAATTCCTCCAGATCACTTAAAGTAATGCCTAATTTCCCAAGACCTGTTTCACATAACTCTCTAAGGCCTAGATGAATTAAATTACTTTTCAAAAGTTTACCTAATAAGAATTCAATTGATAAATAATAAACTTGTTTTTTTCGCTCTAAACGGTATTGTTCACTCGTTCCTAACCAATTACCGCTTATATGTTCACGTATCATCGTACCAAGTGTTTGAAACTGCTCCTGAGTAGTGCTTTCTGCAATATTCTTTCCATGCATACTTTCTAGCTTTTCTTTAAAACCCCACTCAAATTCCTCCACACTAGAAAACATGGAATCACCTCACCCTATAAGATTTTTACTTTGAGGATTGCATATATAATTTTGCATATTCTTTAGCAGATTTTAACCAACTTGAATCTCTATTAATTGCATTTTTCCTTACTGATTTCCAATTCTTTTTATCCTCGTATACAATAAGTCCTCGTTCAATTGTGTGAAGCATATCGTGAGCATTATAGTTCGTAAATGTAAAACCGTTTCCGCTCTTCGTCTCTTCATTATATGACTGGACAGTATCATTTAGCCCCCCAGTCTCCCTTACGATTGGGACACAGCCATACTTCATTGCAATAAGCTGCCCTAAACCACAAGGTTCAAATAAAGAAGGCATTAAGAATAAATCTGCACCTGCATAAATTTGGTGGGCAAAACTTTCATCAAATCCAATATAGGCCCTTACTTTGTCATAATAATTATGTTCCATTGATTTAAAGTAGTTCTCGAACTCTTCTTCACCAGTACCCAAAATGATTACTTGAACGTTATGATCCATTATTTGAGGGAATACGTGTGTAATAAGGTCAATTCCTTTTTGACTTGTTAAACGAGAAACCATCGCTATAACTGGAATATTTTCGTCCATTTTTAAGGCAAGCGACTCCTGCAGTTTCAATTTATTCTCTGCTTTATTTTCGATTGTAAATTCATCGTAATTAGCATGGATTTTTTGGTCAGTAGCTGGATTATAAATTGTTTCATCAATTCCGTTAACGATTCCGAAAAGTTTGTGATCTTGCTCACGTAATAGTCCATCTAGTTGCTCTCCGAAAAACTCGTGCTTGATTTCTTCTTTATAAGTTGGACTAACAGTTGTTACGATATCACTAGAAATGATTCCAGCTTTCATAAAGTTGATACAATCGTAAAATTTTAAATAGTCATCGCTAAAATATTGCTCATCAATTCCTAAAATGTCATCCATTACTACTTTAGAAAATACACCTTGGAATTGAAGATTATGGATTGTAAAAACAGATTTCATTTTTGGATTAATATCTTTTAATGCGCCATACTCTTTCATGAAAAATGGGATCATCGCTGTATGCCAATCATGACAGTGAATAACATCAGGGATAAAATCTAACTCTTTAATGCATTCAATCGCTGCCAATGTGAAAAATGCATAACGCTCTCCATCATCGTAGTGACCATATAACTTATCTCGATTGAAATAGTACTCGTTATCAATAAAATAATAAGTCGTACCTTCAACCTTTAACTCAAATAATCCACAATACTGTTTTCTCCACCCTAGATTTATAGAGAGCTCTTTTACAAGCTTAGCTTCTTCTCTATATTTAGCTGGAATTAACGAGTAGAATGGAAGCATTACTCTTACATTCATATTTAATTTATTTAAATATTTAGGGAGGGCGCCTGCAACATCTGCAAGCCCTCCCGATTTAACAAATGGTACGCACTCTGAAACAATATATAAAACATTTACCACTGAATCAACGCTCCTTGAACTGAACCTTTTTGAAGCACTACTGGCTCATTTAAGCTTCCTTTTATTTCAACGCCATCTTCTATTCGAACATCCTTATCTAATATAACTCCATCTAATATACAGTTATCGCCAATGTTTGATTTTTGCATAACAACACAATTGCGAATAATCGTATTTTTACCAATTTTCACCGCTCTTGAAATAATACTATTTTCAACAGTTCCTTCTATTACACATCCATTAGCTACAATTGAATTTTTTACAATTGCTTCTTTTGAATATTTTGTTGGTGGCTCATCTTTAACTTTTGTAAAGACAGGATAAGATTTTAAGAATAATTGATTCCAAATTTCAGGATTTAATAATTTCATACTTTGCTCGAAATAATCCTCAATTGTTTTAATGATTGCCACTTGTTGAGGAATTTCATATGCTTTTAATTCGACTTCATTATTTTGATCACGCACAACGTCCATAATTGTTTCATAGCCTTTTTCATGGAAGTTTTCAAAAAGCTTTAACAGTAACTCTTTTTCAAGTATATAGATATTTAAAGATTTACCAAATTGCTTTAACTCTGTAATTTGTGCATCTGTTTCGATATGTCTCTTTAAAATTGGTCTAAAATCGACTGAGCAAATAGTATATGTATTTGCTACAACTACATACTTTTGAGTCGCACGTTGTAAAAATTGGATATGTTTATCAATAAAATCAAAAGTACCAAAAGCTCCATCACTAGGCTCTGGTGTAAAGATAAATAGCCCATCCTTTTTTCGATTTAAGTCCCAGTGTTTACCTGAGCCTAGATGATCAATAATTGATCGATAAGGTTGATCGGGAAATACAGCGACACTCGTAATACCTGAATTCACCATATTACTTAACATAAAATCGATCAAACGATATCGACCTGCATAAGGAAGTGTTGCTAATGGTCGATGTTGTGTTAACGGCTTTAAAGATTCAAAATGTGTTGAAGCCTCAATTATTCCTAGCATAGTATGTTTCATCAAATAACCCTCTCAATCTATTTTTCTTTTTGAGGAATGAGCCACCTCTTAAACTTCGCTCGTAACTAAAATAACCTCTTCATAATCTTTCTCAGGACCTAATAGACTTCCATCGGGAACAATCATCCCAGGAGCTACTACCGCATTTTCAATTCGAACATCCTTTCCAATTACACAACCTGGCATAATGACAGAATCCTTAATCATACTGCCCTCTCCGATTGTTACACCTTGGAATAACACTGAATGTGAGATAAAACCTTCAACAACGCAACCTTCATTAATTAGTGAGTCTTCAACGATTGCTGTAGGTGCAATATATTGTGGTGGTTGATTCGGATTAACTGAATATATGCGCCAATCACGGTCGTATATATTTAGTTCACTTTCTTCATTTAATAAATCCATATTTGCTTCCCATAAGCTTTTTACTGTACCTACATCTTTCCAATAGCCTTTGAAAGGATAAGCAACCACTTTTTTCTTCTCTTCTAGTAATAATGGAATAACATCTTTACCAAAATCATTACTAGACTCTGGATTACGGTCATCCATCTCTAAAAACTCTTTTAAAACATTCCATTTAAAAATATAAATTCCCATTGAAGCTAAATTACTTTTCGGATTTTGAGGTTTTTCTTCAAATTCTACAATGTCCATTTCCTCATTCGTATTCATAATTCCGAAACGGCTAGCTTCTTCATAAGGGACCTCGATCACAGAAATAGATACATCCGCATCTTTTTCAACGTGATAGTCTAGCATTTTGCTATAGTCCATTTTATAAATATGATCACCTGAAAGGATTAACACATATTCAGGTTGATATTGTTTTAAATAATTTAAATTTTGATAGATTGCACTTGCAGTACCTGTATACCATTTAACGCCAGACGCTTCTGAATATGGCGGTAAAACAGTAACTCCACCATTTAAGCGATCTAAATCCCATGCACTCCCTATACCAATATATGAGTTTAGGACAAGTGGCTGATATTGGGTTAGCACCCCAACAGTATCAATGCCTGAATTTGTGCAATTACTTAAAGTAAAATCAATTATTCGATATTTACCTCCGAAAGCTACGGCTGGTTTTGCTAGTTCTTTTGTTAAAGAACTTAACCTACTCCCTTTTCCCCCTGCTAGTAACATTGCTACGCATTTTTTCTGAACCATTGCTGCTAATCCCCTTTCGCATTTTGACTGGACGTATGATAGTAAAACTAAACGCAGGTAGTGCTATTTCAATACTGTATGGTAAACCATGAAATGGTAATTCTTCTGCTTCAATGGATGAACGATTGATTTTACTATCGCCACCAAATTGTACATAATCGCTTGAAAGTAATTCTTTATATCGGTGCTTTGCAGGTACACCAATTCGATATGAGTCATAAGAAATCTCTCTAAAGTTACAAATTACTATGACATAATCTTCTTTGTTTTTCCCTTTACGGATAAATGAAAATACACTTTGATCTGAATTATTTGCATCAATCCAAGAAAATCCATCCCAATGATTATCAACTTCATAAAGTGACTTATTTTTTTTATAAATTGATAATAATTCTTTGAAGTATTTGTTCATCTTCGTATGAGACTCATAATCTTTTATCATCCAATCAACTTGCTCTAAATCCTTCCATTCATCGAATTGACCAAATTCACTTCCCATAAATAAAAGTTTCTTACCTGGATGAGATAAGTAATAACCAAATAACGCTCTTAGTTGAGCAAACTTTTCATCATATGTACCTGGCATTTTATTGAGTAATGATTTTTTACCATGTACTACTTCATCATGTGAAAAAGGCAAAACAAAGTTTTCCGAGAAGGCATATAAAAACGAGAAAGTCATCTTATTGTGATGATGCTTTCTTTCAGCTGGTTGAGTTTCCATATAGGTCAAAACGTCATTCATCCAACCCATATTCCACTTGAAATTGAATCCTAGTCCACCTTCATACGTAGGTGCAGTAACTAATGGCCAATCAGTAGAATCTTCCGCAATCATTAATACTTGTGGATCATGCTCAAATACCACTTCATTTAATCTTCTTAAAAAAGAAGCTGCAAAAGGATTTTCTTCATTTCTATTTTTCCAATACAAAATATTGGCAACCGCATCTACTCGGAAACCATCAATATGAAAGTATTCCATCCAATATAAGGCATTTGAAATAAGAAATGATTTTACTTCTGGTTTAGATAAATCGAAATTCGCTGTTCCCCATACTTCATTTTCTCTAGCTTCGTAACCTTCATATTCATATGTTGGTTCACCATCAAACATGTATAATCCATGAGAATCCTTACAAAAATGACCTGGTACCCAATCCATAATGACACCTATCCCATTCTGGTGACATTCATCTATAAAATTCATTAATTCATGAGGATTTCCATATCGACTAGTGGAAGAGAAATACCCTACCCCTTGATATCCCCACGATCGATCATATGGATGCTCGACTAACGGTAAAATCTCAATATGAGTAAAACCATGCTCTTTAACATATGGAATTAATTCCGTTGCTAATTCTGCATATGTGTAGAAATCACCATTCTTCTTCTTTTTCCAAGACCCTAAGTGCACTTCGTAAATTAAAACTGGTTCTTCATAAACAGACTTTTTAAATTTTTGCTTACGGTATTTTGCATCTTTCCATTTGTATCCTGAAAGATCATAAACAACAGAAGCAGTATTCGGTCGAAGTTCACTAAAGAAAGCATAAGGATCACTTTTTAATAAAATATCTCCCTTTTTGGTTGAAATTTCATATTTGTATACTGTCTCATGACCAATTTCTGGGATAAATATCGTCCATATCCCTTGATCATTCAACCTTTCCATCTTATGCTCTAAACCATTCCAATTATTAAAGTCCCCTACAACTGAGACACCCTTCGCATGTGGAGCCCACACTGTAAAAGTAGTTCCAACTTTATTCCCTTTTTTTACTACATGTGCACCAAAGCATTCATGGCTGTGGAATAAACTTCCTTCATGGAATAAATGCACATCAAACTCAGTTGGCCGTGTCAAAAGCAACATCCTCACCTCATTACAATCTCTTAAATTCTTCTATCTCTTAATATTCTACAAATATATATAAACACCTTGTATTTATGCAAAAAAAATTCAAATATTTTTTCGGTAAAATGAATAACCATTCATGAAAACGTTGCCATTATTGCGTTTGTCGTAAAAATGTCGAATTTGTCGAACGAATATTACTGTATATTTATTCACAACTTCCCTGAAAACCCTTGTAATAATTTGTAAATTTTTGATTTTTCATAAAATTTCATACATAATTCGCGTTTTAAAATCATATAATCTTTGTATTTAAAAAGAATTGTAGAAGATTGTCGGATTGGGAAGGAGAGTTATTTTTTGAAAAAATTTTAAAAGTTTTTATAAAATTTTTAGAATCCCTGCTGCGGAATTGGAAATAAATACTAACTTTAGGATGCAATAAGGACAATTCAAATCTTATGTCGAATCTTCTATGTACAAAATTTAAGACGTTAACAATCTGAACAGATGACCGTGTAGCAAAATAAAAGGATCCTCGTCCGTTTACGAAGATCCTTTTTAGATTATCTATTATTTTTTTGGACGACTAAATCTCCATGTGCTTACTCGTTGCTAATGCTTTTAATCGGATGTCTGAAATTAGGAATACACCACATAATATGACAATAAAACCGAACAGCATTCCTAAAGAGATATGTTCTTTTAAAATAAGAACTCCCCAAATCATTCCAAATACAGGGATTAAAAATGTAACACTTAACGTCTTAGTCGGTCCAACACTTTCGATTAGATAAAAATACAATAAATATGCTATTGAAGTACAAAATAATGCTAATCCTATAACCGACAATATAGCCAATATCGTCACGTTAGTTGTCGAGGTAGGTAAATTTAGTAATGTAAATGGTAAAAGTATAATTGCGGCACCGATTTGTTGTCCAGCGGCAAGTGATATTGGTGGAACTCCAATAAATGCCTTCTTTGCGTAAACACCTGCAAGTCCATATGAAATGGTCGATAAAACAGCAAGTCCCACTGCAATTTTAACATCGTAAGTAAATGGAATAGAGCTCCATCCTACAAGTAAGATTACTCCAATTACTCCTATAACAATCCCAAGCCATTTTCGCATACACAAACTTTCCTTCATCCATATCCATACTACAAGTGCAGTAAATAAAGGTGTCAAAGAGTTTAAAATTGATGACATAGAAGCTGTTAGATACAATGCTGATATAGCTATTAAAGTAAATGGAATTGCAGCATTTAACATCCCAATTATTAAATATTGTTTCCATCTCTTCTTAAAGTGTAATGACTTCTTTGTAATAACTAAATATAATACTAAGGCAATAGAAGCAAATGTAACTCTTGCTTGAATTGTTAGAAATGGTCCAAAAACAGGTGAAGCGATTCTAATAAATAAAAAAGAGGCCCCCCATAACGCTGCTAAGCTAAATAACGCCATTCCATCTTTTAATTTCATTTATTTAACCCCTTTCTAAAACTTGAAGGAGTGTAATGTAAATGCTGGCGGAACATATTGGAAAAATGTGCTGAGCTTTTAAAACCAAGATTATGTGCTATTTCTGTTATCGTTTCATCAGTCTCTCTTAGCAATCTCGCAGCCTCATTCATTTTCAACTTAGTTGCGTATTCTAATGGAGAGAAACCTGTAGACTTTTTAAATAATCTCTGTAAGTGAAATTTACTTACTCCTACTTCAATTGCTAACCGATCTAAAGATAAACTACTTCGATACTCTTTTTCAATAAAGCGTTTGGCTGAAAAAATTATATCCTCCTCACTTGTGTGAAGTAAGTCAGGTTGACATCTTTTGCAAGGACGATAACCATCATTTATTGCTAATGAAAGCGATGGATAAAACGATACATTTTCTATTAAAGGGGTTCTTGACTTACACGAGGGCTTACAACAGATTCCAGTAGACTTAACTGCATAAATAAAAACGCCATCATAGTTTTCATCACATTCCTCAACTGCAGCCCACATAACTTGATTATTTAATCTGTTCATTCGATCACTCACCTCATCCTTAGTATTCACATTTTAGCATCAAGATCCTTCGCTAGCTTTCATTTTCTTGCTTTCTAATTACAGATTAAATATTAAGGGTAAGTATAAAGAATGAATGACTTTAAAAATAGTTTTTCTCCTATCAATTTTCTCAAATTGAAAATCTTTTCTATTTTACCGTTAAAGTATTTAAGGATATTCATCTTTTACATAAATACATTATAGAAGATAACACAGTGGGTTGAAGGATTCATTATAGGAATAATATTTATGAATAATACTGATGTTGTAATTAAGTGCTAGGATATAATCTTGTTGGAATTTAAACTAAGTCATACTGCTAGTAGTTTTAAAGCGAGAAATAAGTTTGTAGCCCGAATGAAGTTCATAGGAAAAGTACAGGCCTACACCATGGAGAGCTACTTCTGAAATGCGTTGTTTCTATTACTATATTTGTTGCATGTACGTGGAAATATTTATTGATTTGCTAGTATCCATAAACACAAATTATCTTTACTAATTGTAGTTTAATTGATTTTATTAAAGAACTAGGGGATGAATTCGATTGGGAGAATATTAATGGAGTTGAGTGAAGGATTAGTAACGAATGCCTTTTTAGATAATGAAATTAAAGCGTTTAAAAAAAGGTGACGAATGGTCAGGCTATTTATTGAGAGAATACTCTTGGCTTTTATATTAATAATTAGGTTCGTCCGTTTTTTCATTCAATAGACATTTTATTGGAGACGTTCACATTAAAACTTTTTCTCTATTTATGAAAATTACTTCTAGTATTACGTATTCGATGTTTATGATGGAGGCATCTATATAAATAGCCCTAGAAGGCATCTATTAGTCCAGCTATACTACTCAAACTACCATTAAATAGATTTGCTCTGATATACTCTCCTACGAAACGTTATTGGATTCGCTGTATTTATAAATCGCACGGAGTTATCACTTCTACCGTGATGATGGAGAATTCTTCCTCCTATTGTTGTTTGAGTCCCTAATTATAAAGACAAATAAAAAACTCAGTTACCTGTGTTATCACAAATAACTGAGCTTTAGTTATGACCCGTACGGGACTCGAACCCGTGTTACCGCCGTGAAAGGGCGGTGTCTTAACCGCTTGACCAACGGGCCAAAAAAAAATATGGCAGAGAAGAAGGGATTCGAACCCTCGCACCGGTTACCCGATCTACACCCTTAGCAGGGGCGCCCCTTGAGCCACTTGGGTACTTCTCTATCATAATGGCTCCGCAGGTAGGATTCGAACCTACGACCACTCGGTTAACAGCCGAGTGCTCTACCACTGAGCTACTGCGGAAAAATTAATTATAAATTTAATGGTGGGCCTAAATGGACTCGAACCATCGACCTCACGCTTATCAGGCGTGCGCTCTAACCAGCTGAGCTATAGGCCCATTAAATTTTATAAAAAAGCGGGTGATGGGAATCGAACCCACGACCGAAGCTTGGAAGGCTTCTATTTTACCATTAAACTACACCCGCATAATATGGGGCGACCGATGGGAATCGAACCCACGAGTGTCGGAACCACAATCCGATGCGTTAACCACTTCGCCACGACCGCCATAAAGAGTGCCGACTAAAGGACTTGAACCCTCAACCTACTGATTACAAGTCAGTTGCTCTACCAATTGAGCTAAGTCGGCTTAATTATTTTAATAAGTGTTTTTTATTTAAGATGGTGGCTCGGG
>NZ_NUCO01000137.1:0-34852 GCF_002555445.1 Bacillus sp. AFS017336 | reverse complement strand
AAGTGGCAAGAAACCTCTTGCGATCAGAAGTTGGACATGTCCTATTTGTCATGAACATCACGATAGAGACATAAATGCCAGTAAAAACATTCTAGCTGAAGGCTTACGAACATTAGCTCTGGCATAAACAATCTTAGAACCGTAGGAATCTACGGGGGTAGCTTGGTAAATAAGAGAAACCTCTGCTGGAAAAAAAATACACTAGCAAGTATGCTCTGTTCCCAAGAATCTCCCACTTCAAACAACCTGTAGGGGTGTTAAGTGGTGAGTAGTTCAATGATTAGAATAAAAACTGCGATTAATATAATCAAGATAAATCATGGAAAAATGATATTATTCAAAGTTGCCTCTTCCTTTCGTAAGCTCTTATTATATTTTCGATATGATTGTTTCAATTTCCTTTGGTTTATTTTGAATAAGCAAAATGGAGGGGGAGAAATTAAATGTGGAGCAAAGAATTTTATCTACTATATAGGGAGAAAATACAAATAGATTAAATTGACAATTTTTATTATTTTTTTTGATAAAAAATTTGCCGATTAAGAAGGAATTTTGCTGTTGTTTATCGAATTTTTAAAATATTAAGATAAACAGGGGGTTTAATATGTTAACTAAAAAAGCAAAGATCGGACGAAAACTTGAAGACATTTCAATTGGAGAAAAATTAATTGTAACAGAACATATTGAAGAAAAACATATTTACTTATACCTGGCATTAACAGGCGATACAAATCCTTTATATACTCAATATAACTATGCTTCACAAACAAAATATAATAAACCAATCGTACCAAGCTTTATTATTAGCGGATTAGTTTCTGCAGCAGTTACAAAGCACTTACCTGGACCGGGAAGTCACGTTGTAAAAAAAGAACTTCAATTTGATCAACATATATACCACAATGAAACAATCTCAATTCATTTTGAAGTAGTTGATATTAATATAGAAAAAAATGAAGTGGAAATTAATGTAAGCGTTTTAAACAAGACGCAAACTGAAATTGCAACTGGAAAACTTACCGTTATTCCACCTACAGTAAATCAATCAAATGCACTACTATATGAAAACTTTTAAAAAGAATGTCAAAAGACATTCTTTTTTTATGAAGGTAGCTTTATTACCACTACAGCCTTATGAGTTAAAAAAATTCAAAATTCCACTCATTTATTAACTCATGGCCCCCTTATGAGTTAAAAAAATTCAAAATCCCACTCATTTATTAACTCATGACCCTCTTATGAGTTAAAAAAATTCAAAATTCCATTCAATTATTAACTCATGACCCCCTTATGAGTTAAAAAAGCTCAAAATCCCACTCACTTATTAACTCATGACCCCTTTATGAGTTAAAAAAGCTCATATTCCTACTCATTTATTAACTCATGAATCCTCTATGATTATGCTAACATCGTCTCCATGCTCATTAGCTTACTTATTAGTATCTAATTTTAATATCCCCAGTTTTTACTACTAAGCATTAAACTGCCCGACTTGCTTTTAAAGTTTTACGTCTGAATAAATTTCTAGTATGATTAAAAATAGATAAATATAAAAAAAATAAGATACAAAATGGATGAGGGTTTAACATTAACCTGGAGGAATATAAAAAAATGAACAATAAAATTCTTGTAGTAGACGATGAAGAGCATATCTTAACCTTAATCAAATTCAACTTAGAACAAGCTGGATTTCAAGTCGTTACGGCAACTGATGGTGATGCAGGTTTACAAAAAGCGATTGAAGAGAAGCCAGAATTAATTGTTCTAGATTTAATGCTACCAAAAAAAGATGGCATGGAAGTATGTAAAGAATTACGATTACAAAGAAATACGACTCCTATTTTAATGGTAACCGCAAAAGATGATGAATTCGATAAAGTTTTAGGACTTGAGCTTGGTGCAGATGATTATATGACTAAACCATTTAGCCCAAGAGAAGTTGTAGCACGCGTAAAAGCTATTTTAAGAAGAAGTAAAATTACTGAAACACCAGTACAGTCTAATGATGATACTGATACGCTTATAATTGGGGATTTAAAAATTTTACCTGAGTACTATGAAGCATATTTCCAAGGTGAAAAACTGGAGTTAACGCCTAAAGAATTCGAGTTATTATTATATTTAACAAAAAATAAAGGTAGAGTATTAACTCGAGATCAATTATTAAGCGCAGTTTGGAATTATGATTTTGCAGGTGATACTAGAATTGTCGACGTTCATATTAGTCATTTAAGAGAAAAAATAGAACTAGACTCTAAAAAACCAGTTTATATTAAAACGATTCGTGGATTAGGTTATAAATTAGAGGAACCTAGACTGAATGAGTAAACTAAATCGAAAATTGCTCTATGGATTTTCCGCAATTATTATTGTGATCCTTGCGATATTAGGAATCATATTAGGGCAGATATTTAAATCGTTTTATTTAACAAACTTTGATCAAAGGATTGCGCGCGAAACAAACTTAATTGCTTCGATAATGGAGTCAAATACACCTTTAACTAGTAATATTTCTGATCAAATGTTAAAGAAAATATCAAAGGACTTAAATATAGATGTTTTGTTATTTGATGACAAGTACAATCTCATTGCTAAATCTAGCAATGCAGATGTAACGATTGCATCAGAAAGTTTAAATTCTTATTTAGATCAGCTTGATCAAGTAAAGAAAGCAGCTAAATATAGCGAAAAAGAATCTGGCGCTAAATTTTATGGGAAAAAACTTACAGATCGAAATGGGAATAAGGAATTTTTAATAGTTGATTATTCAACTAAGTCAATCAAAGAAGTATATAGTAGTATTTGGGTGCTGCTATTTTCTTTATTAGGTTTTGTGTTATTTGCAATTATTATCTTATTAATACGATATTCACATCAATTTTCAAAACCGATTGAGGATATCACCCAAGTTGCCATTGAATTATCTAAAGGTAATTATAAAGCTAGAACATTGACTGAAAGCAATGAATCAACAACTGTTCTAAGTCAGGCAATGAATGTCCTAGCAAAGAATCTTCAGGAAATGACCATGCAACAAGAAATGCAGCAAGATCGATTAAACACACTGATCCATAATATTGGTAGTGGTGTCGTTTTAATTAATAGTAGAGGCCACGTTAATTTAATTAATAAAACGTATCGAGAGACATTTAAAGTGGACTCGAGAAGTATTTTAGGTGAACTTTATTATGATGCATTTAAACATAAAGAAGTAATCGAAATTGTAGAAGAAATCTTCTTAAAAGAAATAAAAGTTAGGAAGCAAATTATTCTGCCGTTATCATTCGAAAGAAAACATTTTGAAATTTATGGTGCTCCAATTATTGGGATTAATCATGAATGGAAGGGTATTGTTCTTGTTTTTCATGATATAAGTGAATTAAAGAAACTAGAGCAAGTTCGTAAAGATTTCTTTGCAAATGTTTCTCATGAACTGAAAACACCGATTACGTCTATTAAAGGTTTTACTGAAACTCTTCTAGATGGTGCAATGGAAAGTGAAGAGTTATGTAAAAACTTCTTATCGATTATATTAACGGAAAGTGACCGTATGCAAACACTGATTCAAGATTTATTAGACTTATCTAAAATAGAGCAGCAAAATTTTAAATTAGACCTTGCAGAAGTCTCGGTAAAACAAGTCATTGAAGATGTCCATCAAATGATGAATCAAAAGGCATTAGAGAAAAATATAGAATTCAAATTATATTTGAATAGTCCATTAGTGGTTAATGCGGATGCGTTAAGGTTAAAACAAGTATTTATCAATTTAGTGGATAATGCGATTCATTACACACCAGCTGGTGGCAAAGTATTTGTTACTGCTGTTGAGGCTGATGATCATATTGTAATAAAAGTAAATGACACAGGAGTTGGAATAGGGAAAGAAGAGATTTCTCGTATTTTCGAACGTTTTTACCGAGTAGATAAAGCAAGAAGCAGAAACTCGGGTGGAACTGGTTTAGGACTAGCTATTGTGAAGCATCTCGTTGAAGCTCATAAAGGTAAAGTCGAAGTAGAAAGTAAACTAGGTCATGGGACATCATTTATTGTAACGTTAAATAAAAATACTTCAATTTGATAATTTACACATATTTTACAGTAGATTTAATAATCGTTAATAAAAAATTGTTATAGTAATGATGAAAACCCCTTCATCCAAGGTGTTGTCTTCAAACCGGAAGTATTAGATACTTCCGGGATTTTTTATTTGAAAAGAAAAATCAAAATAAGTGTAATTACAGATACGCCTCAATATTCTTCTAATGGCTAGTCAGTCAGCGGATTTTCTTTGATAGTTCAGTTTTATATTTTTATCAACCTGTCCATACTAGAGGATACCTTTTTTTATTGCATATTCAGAAAGTATAAATTGGATCGTACTCGATGTGGTAGCCAATTTTAAGAATAAAGTATCAGTACAACTAAGCCTCTACCTTCGCAAAAAAAGGCTTGTCAGTCGACAAAGTTTCTTTATTAGATTATGTTACTTTTATAATTTTTGGGGAAATTATGGGTAGTAGAATCATACATCGGAGGTTGATTATTGATGTACGAATATGAATTTGTAAAAGTAAACACTAAGTCTTCAAATCGTCATTATTATGATGTAGTTGGAAACTATGCTAAAAGTGGTTGGCGTCTTCATCAAGTTGTCGACAGCCAACAAGCGATTGAAGGAGCTAGTGTCGAATTGATTTTTGAAAGAGAAATACTCGATTTCGAATAAATACAGAGGTAGTCTTTTGATTCATTCTAAAAGTCATATATTATTCAACTTTCATCTGAGTGAATAAATACTTTTAAATGGTAAATCAAAGACGACCTCTTTTTCTTTTATGAGTAGTTCATGTTAAAATAGTAGGGCAGGGCTTCGGGAAGGAAATAAATTCCAAGCTCAATTTAAAATAGGTTATTTGTTTTCGTTTTTAGATTAAAGATTTCATAAAAAAGAATTTACATAAAAAGTTGAATTTTTATTAAGAGCTGGATAAGGGAATTGAGGCAAGGTTGGTATTAATAACATATCAAAAGCTGGGATGATTACCCTGAAGTTAAGAAAGGGGATTTATTTTTGAAGAATAAGTTGGTTTTGATTGATGGGAATAGTATTGCCTATAGGGCTTTTTTTGCATTGCCTTTATTGAGTAATGATAAGGGTGTTCATACGAATGCGATTTATGGTTTTACAATGATGCTGTTGAAAATTCTTGAGGACGAAAAACCGAGTCATATGCTTGTTGCATTTGATGCTGGGAAAACTACATTTAGACATAGTACATTTAAAGAGTATAAAGGTGGAAGACAGAAGACTCCACCAGAGTTAAGTGAACAGTTTCCACTTGTTCGTCAACTATTAGATACTTATGGAATTGCGCGTTATGAATTAGATAATTACGAAGCGGATGATATTATTGGAACACTTGCAGGACAAGCGTCAAAAGATGAATATGAAGTAAAAGTCATCTCTGGAGATCGAGATTTATTACAGTTAGTTGATGACCGTATTACAGTAAGTATGACTAAAAAGGGAATTACTGAGGTAGAGGAATATAATCCGGCAGCTATACTTGAAAAGTATGAGATTTCACCTGAGCAAATTATTGATATGAAAGGTTTAATGGGTGATAAATCAGATAATATACCTGGTGTTCCAGGGATTGGTGAAAAAACTGCAATTAAGCTCTTAAAACAGTTTCAAACTGTAGAGGGCCTTTATGATCATTTAGATGAAGTAAGTGGGGCTAAGCTTCTTCAAAATTTAAGTGAGAATAAAGAACAAGCTCTAATGAGCAAACAATTAGCAACAATCGATACAAACTCGCCAATCGAACTGACTGTAAATGATACTATGCTTCCTGAAGCAGATGTGAATAAGGTAGCAGAATTTTTTAAATCTCTCGGTTTTACTTCTTTATTAGCTAAATTGGATCTAACGGAATCAGTCGAAGAACTAGAAGAGATAAAGTTTGATGAACTTGATTCAATCGAAGAGAAACACTTAGCAAATCATTCAAGCTTAATCGTGGAAATGATTGGTGAAAATTATCATTCGGAAGAAATTCAAGGCTTTGGACTTTCAAATGAAAAGGGTCATTTCTTCATTCCAACATCTGTTGGATTGGAGTCAGATTTGTTTAAAAAGTGGCTTGAGGATGAGCGTGTTAAAAAGAATGTATATGACGCGAAAGGTGCATATGTTGCACTGAAGTGGAGAGGAATTGATTTAAAAGGAGTTAATTTCGATCCGTTACTTGCTTCATATATATATGATCCAGCACAGTCTAATAAAGAATTTGCTGATCTCGTAAATGGTAAAATTGATTTTTCAATTCAAACTGCAGAGTCAATTTACGGTAAAGGGGCAAAACAAGCGCAGCCATCTCAAGAAGTTTTAGCAGAGTATATCGTTCGCAAATCGATTGCTATTAGTAAGTTAGAAGAAACACTTGAAGAGTCATTACGACAAAATAGTCAATATGAACTATTAACTGAGTTAGAATTACCATTAACGTTTATTTTAGGTGATATGGAATTTGAAGGAGTAACAGTTAGAGAAGAGACTCTTCGTACGATGGGTTCAGAGCTAGCTAATACATTAAAAGTACTTGAAGAAAATATTTATGAGCTAGCTGGTGAGAAATTCAATATTAATTCGCCTAAACAATTAGGTGTTATCTTATTTGAGAAATTAAATTTGCCGTCTGGTAAAAAAACAAAAACAGGTTATTCGACTTCTGCTGATGTCCTTGAAAAATTAGAATCAGAGCATGAAATTATTCGATTAATTCTTCATTATCGACAAGTTGGAAAATTGAATTCCACATACGTCGAGGGATTATTAAAAGTAATCAATCAGACAGATTCAAAGGTTCATACTCGCTTTAATCAAGTATTGGCACAAACAGGTCGTTTAAGCTCAATTGATCCTAACCTTCAAAACATCCCGATTCGATTAGAAGAAGGTAGAAAAATTAGGAAAGCTTTTGTAGCTTCAAAAAAAGATTGGGTTATTTTTGCAGCCGATTATTCACAAATTGAGTTAAGAGTATTGGCTCATATAGCGCAAGATGATAATTTAATGGAAGCATTTAAAAACGATTTTGATGTTCATACAAAAACTGCAATGGATGTTTTCCATGTTAATGCAGATGAAGTGACAAGTAATATGAGAAGACAAGCAAAAGCTGTTAACTTCGGGATTGTGTACGGAATTAGTGATTATGGTTTATCACAAAGCTTAGGTATTACAAGAAAAGAAGCAGCTATATTTATTGAAAAATACTTTGCTAGTTTTCCAAAAGTAAAAGATTATATGTCAGATATCGTTCAAAAAGCTAAGTTAGATGGATTTGTAAGTACAATCTTAAATAGACGTCGTTACATTCCTGAAATTACAAGCTCTAATTTTAATATTCGTGGATTTGCTGAAAGAACAGCGATGAATACGCCTATTCAAGGAAGTGCTGCGGATATTATTAAAAAGGCAATGATTTTACTAGATGAACGACTTAAAGCAGAAAAGCTTCAAGCAAAATTAATTTTACAAGTGCACGATGAATTAATTTTAGAAGCACCTCAAGAAGAATTAGCAACTTTAGAAAAATTAGTTCCAGAAGTAATGGAGCATGCAGTCGAATTATTAGTACCACTAAAGGTTGACTATAATTCTGGGGAATCTTGGTTTGAAGCTAAATAATATCGAGCGTGTTTACGATCTAGATTAGAAAATGCAGGAATAGAAAAGTAAGTGCAATTCTTGTAACGATAATGAATTCAATGCCAATAGTACTTATACAGTTAAATTAATAGATAGGATGAAAATTGTATGCCTGAGTTACCGGAAGTCGAAACGGTTAGACGAACTTTATTGGACTTAGTAGTAGGAAGAACAATCTCGACAGTAATCGTTTCATGGGGAAAAATCATTAAGAAACCTAGTGAAGTTGAAGAGTTTCAGATTTTACTCAAAGGTCAAACTGTAGAAAATATTAATCGTCGAGGTAAATTTCTTCTTTTTCAATTAAGTGATTTCACACTTGTTTCTCATTTAAGAATGGAAGGGAAATTTCGAGTTTTCCCGACCGAAGAACCTGTAGCACCTCATACTCATGTGCGTTTTCTATTTGATGATGGCACAGAACTTCGATATCAAGATGTTCGCAAATTCGGGACGATGCATTTGTTTAATAAAGGTGAGGAAAATGAAGGGCCTCCACTTGCTAAGTTAGGGCCAGAGCCATTTTCGGATGAGTTTACTCCGGAGTACTTGAAAGAAAAACTTAAAAATACAAATCGAAAAATTAAAGTCGTGTTATTAGACCAGGAATTGGTGGTTGGTTTAGGCAATATTTATGTTGATGAGGTTTTATTTAGGGCTATGATTCATCCGGAAACACCTGCATCATCTTTAAAGCCAAAACAAATAAAATTACTTGCCGAAACAATAACAGAAACATTAAAAGAAGCTGTAGATTTAGGTGGAAGTACGATTCGTTCTTATGTAAACTCGCAAGGGAAAATAGGAACCTTTCAAGATATTATTAAAGTGTATGGCCGAAAAGGATTGGAATGTCATAATTGTGGACAACCAATCGAGAAGATAACAGTGGGTGGCAGGGGTACTTCTTTTTGTCCGGTTTGTCAGCCTAAAAAAAATTAACATAAGGTTCCTTTCTTTCATACTATAACAAGAGTACGAAAGAGAGGAGCCTATTTTTATGGTAAATATGCTATCATTAATACTACTAGCATGCGCGCTAAGCTTAGATAGCTGCAGTGTTGGATTTACTTATGGACTTCGAAAAGTAAAAATTCCTTTAAAATCAATTATTACAATTGCATCTTGTTCAGGGATTATACTAATGACATCAATGGGCATTGGGCATGCAATTACAGACTTATTCTCACCAGTAATCGCTAAAAGAATCGGAGGAATTGTACTTGTAGGTATAGGTTTGTGGGTACTTTTTCAATTTTACCGATCGAATAAAAACGCTAAATCAGCAGCGGAAGAAAAAAATGAGATTGAAGATAAAGGGATTGACTGGGAATTTGAAATTTTAGGTGTGGTCGTAAAAATATTAAAGAAGCCTACAACTGCAGATATAGATCGTTCTGGAAGTATTAATGGATTGGAAGCTTTGTTACTTGGTTTTGCACTTTCACTTGATGCATTTGGTGCTGGGATCGGTGCATCATTACTTGGATTTTCTCCATTACTGACAGCATTTGTAACATCAACTGCTAGTGCATTATTTTTATTATTTGGTATGAAATTAGGAAATGTGTTATCGAAAACATTATGGCTTCAAAAATTAACTTTTTTACCAGGCATTTTTTTAATATTAATTGGATTATTGAAGATGTAATAAATATACTGAAAGAGTGTTTCCGAATGGATTTTTTCCATTTGGGCCTCTTTATTTAGTGAGGAGAATCATAAGATGGGTAAAATTTTTGGACTAACTGGCAGTATTGCAAGTGGCAAAAGTACTGTTTCTAATTTTTTAAAAGAATTAAATGTTCCCATTGTAGATGCAGATGTAATTGCTAAAGAAGTAGTTGAAATTGGACAACCTGCATATGAAATGATTAAAGAAGCTTTCGGAAGTGAGATTCTATTGGAGTCTGGAGAAATTAACAGGCCACTTCTTGGAAGTATTATTTTTAATAATAAAGAAAAGCGCTTACAACTTAATGGGATTGTACATCCCGAAGTCAGACGAGAAATGAAAGAACAAGCAGACAAGTACATAAATCAAGGTGAGCCACTTGTTATTTTAGATATACCACTTTTATATGAAGGTAACTCAATTGAATTGGTGGAGAAGGTAATCGTGGTAACAGTGTCTGAAGAAAACCAACTAAAACGGTTGATGGATCGTAATGGATTATCGAAAGAGGATGCACGATTACGTATAGCATCTCAAATACCTGTAAAGGAAAAAGCGGCAAGAGCTGACTATGTAATTGATAATAATGGTGACCTTGATTATACAAAAAGACAAGTAAAAGACCTATTAAATAAAATTATTTAAGAAAATAATGTAAATAGTTTAACCAAAATCCGACTTATGTGTTATACTAATTGCAGGGAGATAATAAACAGTATAACTTAATTGGGGGTTTACTTATGGTAAATGTAGCAATAAATGGATTTGGTCGAATCGGACGCATGGTTTTCCGTCAAGCAATTAAAAATGGTGATTATAATATAGTAGCAATTAATGCAAGCTATCCTTCTGAAACTTTAGCGCACTTAATTAAGTATGACACAGTTCACGGTAAATTTGATGGTGAAGTTATTGCAAACGCAGATCATTTAATCGTTGATGGAAAGCGTGTGGAACTAATTAGCGAAAGAAATCCTGAGTTACTTCCATGGAACGAGCTAAATGTTGATATAGTTATAGAAGCAACAGGTAAATTTAATGATGCTGAAAAAGCAAAAATGCACATTACTGCTGGAGCACAAAAAGTAATTTTAACTGCACCTGGTAAAAATGAAGATATTACAGTAGTAATTGGAGTAAATGATGATCAATTAGATTTAGAAAAACATCACATCATTTCAAATGCATCATGTACTACAAACTGTTTAGCGCCAGTTGTAAAAGTACTTGATGAGCAATTCGGTATTGTAAACGGCTTGATGACAACAGTTCATTCATTTACAAATGATCAAAAAAATATCGATAATCCACATAAGGATTTACGTCGTGCACGTGCTTGTAGCCAGTCAATTATTCCAACAACTACAGGTGCAGCTAAAGCATTATCAAAAGTACTTCCACACTTAAATGGAAAATTACATGGTATGGCTTTACGTGTTCCTACTCCAAACGTTTCTCTTGTTGACTTAGTTGTTGATTTAAAGAGAGAAGTAACAGTTGAGGATATCAATGAAGTATTTGAAACAGCATCAAAAGGTTCAATGAGCGGAATTGTTGAATACTGCAATGAGCCATTAGTATCAATTGATTTTAATACAAATACACATTCTGCGATTATTGATGCTCTTTCTACTATGGTAATCGATGGTACAAAAGTAAAAGTATTAGCTTGGTACGATAATGAGTGGGGCTATTCAAGACGTGTAGTTGACTTAGTGTCAATCGTAGCATCAAAAATAAAAAAGCTTGAAACGGTTTAAAAATTAAAAGATAGTACTGAACATATAAAATTATGTAAACGAATACAAAAGGCTAACTAGTTAATCTGGTTAGTCTTTTTGAAGTTGTATGATAATTAAAAGTGTCATACTAATGTTCTGTTTTACTGAATATATTTGTGACTTTATATGCAAGAAAGAACGTCTGCCGGGTATTTAGGCTTCCTGCATTTCTTTGGGGAATCGAGTGCCTTTCGTTCCAATCAACAAGTCTTATTTTAAACACTTTTTATTCATAATTTGACTAAAGATTAGTACGGCATAATATATTTAAAAAAGGAGTCTATAAAGAGGAATGAAGTTTTAAGAATGCACCAATCTTCTACACTTAAACCCTTTATGGTTTCCTTTTTGTTGCATTGAAATAATAGTAGCGCCAATGGATCTTCTATATTTTCCTGACCCAATTTCTTCACAATTAATCCAGTAAATAACAAAAAAATAAAATTTATCTTGCAATTCAAATTTAAAGAAAGTATACTAACTTTCGTGAACTTCTAAAAGTATAACTAATTACTTAAAGGGTTAGGACCTCTTTGGACTAACTTTCCCCCGTGGTAGTTGATCATACTTTCGCAATAGAAGTCATGACAAATTATTTAAGGGGGAAATGAATATGGATACTATGGGTCGTCACGTCATTTCAGAATTATGGGGATGCAATACAGAAAAATTAAATGATATGAAATTTATTGAGGAAACTTTTGTTGATGCTGCGTTACGCTCTGGTGCAGAAGTTCGTGAAGTTGCTTTTCACAAGTTCGCTCCTCATGGCGTTAGTGGTGTCGTAATCATTTCAGAATCACACTTAACTATTCACAGTTTTCCTGAGCATGGTTATGCAAGTATTGATGTTTACACTTGCGGTGATAGAATTGATCCAAATGTAGCTGCAAACTTTATCGCTGAAGCTTTAGAAGCTGATACTCGCGAAAACGTTGAGCTACCAAGAGGAATGGGTCCCATTCAAGTTAATAATGTAAAAGTTGTAAACGGTAACTAAAAAGAATTGAGAGAGGTGATTTTTCATCTCTCTTTTTTGTTTTCTTTCTAACTAATTTAATTAATATTGTATTTAAATAGACGTTTATGGAATGAACTAGCTTTGCATAGTGAAAAATATTTGCAAGAACTAGGTCTTTGTGACATTTTAGAAATAAACTTTAGTTTATTTTGAATTTGTTATAGTATAGAGTTATAATAATACGTTTAAACAATTTAGTGTTTGGAGTTGAACTATAACGATGAGATGTCCAACGTGTAACTTTAATGGGACAAGAGTACTTGATAGTAGACCAGTTGATGAAGGTCGTTCAATTAGAAGAAGACGTGAATGTGAAGAATGTCAGCATCGTTTTACAACTTTTGAGCGAGTTGAAGATAATCCTATTTTAGTTGTAAAAAAAGAGGGAGCTCGTGAAGAATTTAGTAAAGATAAGATGCTAAGGGGACTGATTAAAGCATGTGAGAAACGCCCTGTCTCTTTATCTCAGCTAGAGGACATTATTCATAGCATTGAAAAAGAACTGAAAAATAGTGGAACATCTGAAGTTCCAAGTGAAGTTCTAGGAGAAATGGTCATGGAGCATTTATCAAAGGTTGATGAAGTTGCGTACGTACGATTCGCGTCTGTTTATCGTCAATTTAAAGATATTAATGTATTCATTGATGAATTAAAAGATTTAATTAGCAAAGAGCGAGGTAAAGACGAATAATACTTCGCTCTTTTGATACAAGAAAGGAAGGTTTGAATGTCTATTGATAAGCAACATTGGATGGATGTTCTCCCTGCGGATCCTTATACTGTAACGGCAGCAGGCTATTTACATAATTTTCATAGACAAGTTTTGACGATGTTGTATCAGCCGATTATTGGCAGTCAAGCTTTAAGTTTATATATGACACTGTGGGGTGAATGTGAGCAAACGGACCTCCATCCCAATACATTAACACATCATTCATTAATGCTTGGAATGAAAAATAATTTAAAATCAATTTATGAACAAAGATTAATCCTTGAAGGAATTGGCTTACTTAAAGTTTATGAAGGGTTTGAAAACAGTACGAAAAAGCTTCTTTATGAGCTTCAATCTCCGCTAGATCCTCATTCTTTTTTCGAAGATCCTATTCTAAATATCTTTCTGTTTAAAACAATTGGGAAAACACAATATCAACGAACAAAAAACTTTTTTAGTAGACAAGCATTTTCGAAAGATGGCTTTCGTGAGATATCTAGGTCGTTTGATTCAGTATTTCAAACCATTACGGTAGAGCAATTAAATGAAATTCAGCAAAGTAACGATCTTTCCACTTCAAATGATACGAAAATATTACAAGACAGTCAGTCTGTTAAAATTTCTGTGAAAATGGAAGAGTTTGACTATGACTTATTTTTAGACGGTCTCTCAGATTCGTTTGTTCCGAAACGATCATTTACTTCAGACGTAAAAGAAACCATTTTAAAACTTGCATTTTTATATGGAATAAATCCTATTCAGATGAAAACAATTGTAATGCGTTCACTAAATGAAGAAAATAAAATTAATATAGAGACACTTCGATTAGAAGCAAGAGATTGGTACCAATTCCAGCATCACGAAGCTTTACCTACGATTGTTGAAAAGGTTCAGCCAATTCAACATAGACAAATGGGGAATGAACAGCCAACAACTCAAGAAGAAAAATTAATTCATTGCTTTGAAACAATATCTCCTCGTCAATATTTAAAGGAGATATCTGGTGGAGCTGAACCAAGTGAAGCTGATTTGAAGATAATTGAAGAAATTATGATTGAACAAAAACTTCTACCTGGCGTAGCGAATGTGTTAATCGACTATGTAATGATTCGTTTAGATAAAAAACTTTCTAAAAATTACGTTATTAAGATTGCCAGTCACTGGGCACGAAAAGGTGTAACAACAGTTAAACAAGCCATGGATCTTGCTCGCAAAGAGTTTGAAGAAACTAAACAAAGTGCAACTGCTGCTAAAACGCGAACTAATAATAGACGTAATAAAGCAATTCGAACTGAAATTGTACCTGATTGGCTTCAACCGAATACAACGACTGAAGTACCAAAAGATTCAGTAGCAAAGAAAAGCACAAATGATTCTTCGATAGATGAAGAACGAAAACGACTAGAAAAAGAACTAGAAATGTTTAAAAATAAAAAGAAACGGTAAATGGGGGGACATAAGTGGAACCAATTCAAAACGCATTTAGTGCATTAATGAAGAATAAACAATTCCAGGACACATTTCAAAAAATGCAACAAGAAGTCCGTAGTCACCCAAAAATTGTTTCGTTTTTAAATGAGCATAGAACTGAAATTACGGATAAAATGATTGATAGTAGCTTAATCAAACTTTATGAATACATTGGCCAAAGTGTAAATTGTGAAGATTGTCCATCATTTAGCGAATGCAAAAATATGGTGCATGGATATCATCCTCATTTGATTATTCAAGGGAAGCGAATCGATGTTCAATACGATCGTTGCCCAAATGGCATTAAAAATGACAAACGCAAAAAACATGAGGCATTGATTAAATGTATGTATTTACCAAAAGATGTACTGCAAGCTTCTATGTCCAATTTGTCATTAGAAGACCCTGGCCGTTTTGAAGCAATTTCAGCAGCAAGACAGTTTATCATGAACTATGAAAAGGGAAAAATGACGCAAGGTTTATATTTACATGGTCCATTTGGTGTTGGGAAAACTTTTATCCTTGGGGCTATTGCAAATGAATTAGCAGAGGAAGAAATTGGTTCGATGCTCGTTTATTTACCTGAATTTTTACGTGAACTAAAAAGTTCTATTAGCGATGGCACATTAGAAGAAAAAATTGAAGTTGTAAAAAAAGTAGAAGTTCTTATGTTAGATGATATTGGCGCGGAACAAATGTCTAGTTGGGCAAGAGACGAAATATTAGGAACGATTCTTCAATATCGTATGTTAGAAAAACTGCCTACATTCTTTACATCTAACGCCGATTTAACTCAATTAGAACATCATTTGACTTACTCTCAACGTGGAGAGGAAGAAAGAGTGAAAGCTGCTCGTATTGTAGATCGAGTAAAATTTTTAGCAAAACCAGTTAAGATTTCAGGTACTAATTTAAGACATTCATAAAAAAAACAAAAAATGGCGTAAAATCACAAATAACAATGTGATTTTGCGTCATTTTTTAATTATTACTTTAATATATATAGGACTAGGTGGTGCTAGAAAGGGGGGAACAGGGTGATTGAAATTTTTTTCAATGAACCCATTGATGCAGCTTATGTCTACGAACGATTACAAAAACGCTTAAAAAAGCAATCGAGACCATACTTTTTAAGAAGACACAAAATCAATACAATTTTAATCACATTTCCTCAAAACACTGAAGATTTAATAAAAAGTATTTTAGTTCCGACACTAGTACAATTTATTTTACTTCAAAAAGAAGATAAATGGATTCAGTCCATTTTACATACATCTTTTTTCTATGAGGAAGACGAACAAAGTCAAATCATACCAATCGCACAATCTTTATTAAGAGGAACTAGACGGAGCATTCCAAATCAGAAAAAAATTCGTAGGAGTAAGCATTTAGTATCACATGCGATTTCTACCTATTTAAAAGATGGAGTAAACTTCAGTTTTGATTCATTTATTACATTTCGCCTGAAAGAATATTATAAACAGTTAGCTTATGTTTGTGAGATTGCGATCGACGAATACAAATTAGAAAATGAGTATCAAAATCTTATTGAAAGCTTAAGACAGCAGGTTCTTAAAACAGACGCGCTCATTCCGCATGTTCATATCGTGTATGATGGGAAGTTTTGTGTATATGATCATCTTTTTTTACCACTCTCTAAAGAGGTGTTAAAAGGATATGGTAAGCAAGCTGGAAATAGGGATTATATAGATAATGAATTAATATTGCCTTTAACTGCAATAGCTCCTAAAAGAATCCATTTATACACTTCATCAGTTGATATCTCATTAATTATTACATTACAAAATATATTTCAAGAACGAGTCCTAATACATACATTACAAGAGTTTTCGCAGGAAAAATTGAAATGAAAATATACATTTAAAAAAAGCATTGTCATAAATAAGTTTCTTTGATATAATAAATTTCGTTGCGAACAAAGCATACGAAGATTGACAACATCATGTCGCTATGTTATAGTAACGAAAGAAAAGAATACTTATTTGTTGAAGAAGAGGCACCCGCTTCTCACCTGGATGACGCTACAAGTTGTTATCAGGTAACAGAATCATTAATTACTTTGATACTGTCAGTGTGGGTGTATTTATATACCCACACTTTTTTGTTGGGTCGTAATTGCTTCAACGATACAAATTAAGCTCATTCTTACAATACCTTGGAGGTGTTTTACTATTAGCAAAGACATGATGGTAAACGATGGAATTCGTGCTCGTGAAGTTCGATTAATTGGTCCTAACGGAGATCAACTTGGAATCAAGTCAAAACAAGAGGCTCTTGAGTTAGCTTCGAATGTTAATCTTGATCTAGTGATGGTAGCACCAACGGCTAAACCACCTGTATGTCGCATAATGGACTACGGTAAATTCCGTTTCGAGCAACAAAAGAAAGACAAAGAGAGTCGTAAAAACCAAAAAATTATTAGCATGAAAGAAGTTCGTTTAAGTCCTACAATTGATGAACATGACTTTAACACAAAACTTCGTAATGCAATTAAGTTCTTAGAAAAAGGCGATAAAGTTAAAGCGTCTATTCGTTTCAAAGGACGCGCTATTACGCATAAGGAAATTGGACAACGAGTACTTGATCGTTTCTCAACTGCTTGTGCAGAAGTTGCAACTGTTGAGTCACACCCTAAAATGGACGGTCGTAGTATGTTCTTAGTCTTAGCACCTAAAAACGAAAAGTAATTTATTTGAGGAGGAAACACGATATGCCTAAAATGAAAACTCACCGTGGTTCAGCAAAACGTTTTAAAAAGACTGGATCAGGTAAATTAAAACGTGGTCGTGCTTACACAAGCCACTTATTCGCTAACAAATCTACAAAAGCAAAACGTAAATTACGTAAAGCTTCATTAGTAAGTAAAGGCGATTTCAAACGTATCCGCTTTATGCTTACAAACATGAAATAAGAACGATAAACGTATTAGATAGATATCTAGGAGGGAAACAATATGCCAAGAGTTAAAGGCGGTACAGTTACACGCGCTCGTCGTAAAAAGGTTATTAAATTAGCAAAAGGTTATTACGGTTCTAAACATACATTATTCAAAGTTGCAAACCAACAAGTTATGAAATCATTAATGTATGCTTACCGTGACCGTCGTCAAAAGAAACGTGATTTCCGTAAATTATGGATCACTCGTATCAACGCGGCTGCTCGTATGAACGGACTTTCTTACAGCCGTTTAATGCACGGATTAAAATTAGCTGGTATCGAAGTTAACCGTAAAATGTTAGCTGACCTAGCTGTAGCTGACGAAAAAGCATTTGCTGAATTAGCAAACGCTGCTAAAGCTAACTTAAAATAATTATTTAAAAAATCCTTAACAATTGTTAAGGATTTTTTTTATTTGATTTATTTTTAAACTAAGCTAAATTCTTTTTTCATGTTATTAACATTTGATTCATGACAATATTTTGTGAAGCCAGAAGGAAATAAAAATTCTGTTTCTAATGAATTTATTTCTGCTTCATCATGCTCCTGAACAGCATTTTGAAGCCTTTTTAAGTAATTTCTACCCAGTTCAATCCTTCTGTTTATTTCTTCTTTATTTGCTGAAACTTGACCATGACCTGGAATTAATAATGTAAGCTCAAACTTACTAATTAGTTCCTCTGCTTTATCTAATGTATGGTAGTAACTCTTCACACTATCAAATACGATCGGTAACTCAAAGTCGGATAAATAATCCCCGGTAATCCACACTCCTAAATTTTCAATATAAAGAAATAAACCATCTTTAGTGTGCCCCGGAGCAGTGTAAAATCTTAACGTAGTCTGCCCGATTTTTATTTCCTGACCTTCTTCACTAATAATCAAATCAACTCTTGGAAATTCAATAGGTTCCACATAATTAATATAATTATCATTATAGAATTGACGAATTTTCGATACTTTAATTTCTTTTTCGGGATGGTTATGTAAGTTTTCACTTCCAATTGTTTGAGCGGTTGGAAATGCATTATAGCCAATAATATGGTCAAAATCCCCATGAGTAAAATATAAATAAATTGGACGGTCCTTCTTAATTGATTCAACAAACTCTCTTATTTCATTTATTTCATGAGGTAACCAAGTCGGATCAACTATAATGATACAATCGTCGGTTGCTACGACAGTTGAGTTTGTTTGAAATAATGCACTTTGAAATACTGTAACATTGTCATTTTGAAATAATATCATTGAAATACTCCTTCATAAATTATTAGAAAATTAAGCTGATACATAATATTGTAACAAATAAACGAAAAAACCTTAATGAATTAAGCTAAGTTAATTCATTAAGGTTTTATTTATACATTAAGAAAGTATAAATTGGAAGGAGGTGAAGATCAGTCGACGTATATGCCAATTTAGGTATAAGTATAAGTGCAACTACCCCTCTGTCTTCGCCTAAAGGCTCGCCAATCGGCGAGTTTTCTTTATCTATTTTGGAAAGAAATTCGGCTTAATCGTAGTATCTTCATATCGTTTATGAAATACATGAGTTGTAGCAGGTGACATCGGTGGGATTAACCATTTCCAATTCCCGGTTAGTTCTCGGCCACATGCTTCTTCTTGTTTTTCAAACTGAAGAAATTGTTGTGCAGCAGAATGATGATCAACAATACTTACCCCATTTTTTTTATAGGAGTGTAAAACGGCAATATTTAATTCAACAAGTGCTCGATCTTTCCAAAGTGTGCTATTTCTTTTTGTATCTAAACCGATAATAGTAGCTACTTTCGGTAACATGTTATAACGAAACTCATCAGCAAAATTTCTCGCACCAATTTCAGTTCCCATATACCATCCATTAAACGGAGCAGCACTATAAGATATTCCACCTATTTCTAAATTCATCTCCGAAATCATCGGGACTGCATACCATTTAGCGTTTAAAGAAGAAAAGTCGTATTCGGGATGTTCAATCGGTACCTCAAGAATGAGTTCATTTGGAATCTTGAAATACTTTGGTTCGTTATTGTCTAAAGAATAAACAATGGGCAATATATCGAAGTTAGTATGATTCCCCATCCAACCTAGTCTTTCACATTCTTTTGTAAAATTAATTGATTTTGGGTCACCAATTATTCCATTTTCAGTTTCATAGCCAGCATATCGTATTAATTGGTGATTATGGATCGTTAGAGTATTGTTTGTTCCTAGATTCGCTTTAAATACTGTAATTGTAGGCAAAATCTTACCTGAATTTGTAGCATATTTTATATGATTTAAGATTTCATGTTCAATACCACTCTCATCATTAATTTGGCGAGCATCTAAAACATGAAGTTTATCCCAAAACAATCTACCAATGCAACGGTTACTATTGCGCCACGCCATTTTTGCACCATGTTCTAACTCTTCATAAGTATGAGTGTAAAACCCAGTCTCTTGAATTTCAATTTCAATACTTTTTAATCGTGCTTCTATTTGATCAGATTGATTGAGTTCCTTATAACATTGCGAAATAAATTGTGATGCTTCTTTATATAAAGCTGATGTTGTTATCATAGTAATCTCCAGTAGGGTAAATTAAAAATTGATTAATAGTTTATTTATTATACCCCACAAATAATTAGGAGAAAATTAATATGAAATATATATGTTTAAAGTAGGAATTGAAGAAAAGTCTAAAGATTTTGTCAAAAGGAATACCAAACTGTATAATGTAATGGTACATAATCTTAATTAAAAAAAGGATGGATGAGTTTGTCTACTTTAGATGCAAAGTTACAAATGTTAAAAGAACTAACAGATGCAAATGGTGTAGCTGGATTTGAACATGAACCACGTGAAGTAATGAGAAAATATATTACGCCACTGGCTGATGAGGTAGTAACAGATAACTTAGGTAGTTTAATAGCAATTAAAACTGGTGACTCAAACGGACCAAGAATTGAAGTTGCTGGACATCTTGATGAAGTTGGCTTTATGGTAACTCAAATTGACGATAAAGGATTTTTACGTTTCCAAACAATTGGTGGCTGGTGGTCTCAAGTTATGCTTGCACAACGTGTTACCATTACTACAAAAGAAGGAAATATTACAGGAATTATCGGTTCAAAGCCACCTCATATTATGAGTGCAGAAGCAAGACGAAAAGTTGTAGATATTAAAGATATGTTCATAGATATCGGTGCTTCAAGTAAAGAAGAAGCATTAGAGTTCGGCGTGCGTCCTGGCGATCAAGTAGTACCATATTTTGAATTCCAAACGATGAAGAACGAAAAATTATTACTAGCAAAAGCTTGGGATAACCGTATCGGCTGTGCTATTGCAATTGACGTATTAGAGCAATTACAAGGCCAAGCACATCCTAATGTCGTATTTGGTGTTGGTACTGTACAAGAAGAAGTAGGACTACGTGGTGCAAAAACATCTACATACAAAATCCAACCTGACATTGGTTTTGCACTAGATGTTGGTGTTGCTGGTGATATGCCTGGTGTATCTGATAGAGAAGCACAAGGAAAATTAGGCAAAGGACCACAAATTGTTTTATACGATGCTTCAATGGTATCTCACAAAGATTTAAGAGAGTTCGTTGTTAGTGTTGCAGATGAAGTAGGAATACCATATCAATATGAAGCAATGCCTGGTGGTGGAACAGATGCAGGTTCAATGCACATTACAATGAATGGTGTACCTGCAATTGCAATCACAATCCCAACTAGATATATTCATTCTCATTCAGGTATCCTTCATCGCGATGATTATGAAAACACAGTTAAATTAATCGTAGAAGTAATTAAACGCTTAGACCGTCAAACAGTTGACCGATTAACATATAACTAATAAAAAGAGGACGTCCCATAAGTCAGATTAACTGACAAGAGGGGCGTCCTTTTTTTGTTACGAATGCTTTTTAAACTGTGAACTATACCAATTGTTCGTTAAATTAAAGCATCACAAACAGTTAATTAAACTAGCCGGAAAATAATACCGAAAATGGGGGTATCGCTGGGCTGTATCAATCCATTCTATAGAAAATTAGCAGATTTCTATGCGTTTCTATTCGATAAATGAAAATTTTAAGCATTTTTGCATAGTATCCACCTGAAAATTTCTTACTTCTATCGTTTTTTAAGCTTTAATACCTATACTGGTAGGGGTATTTTTTTAGTTTATTTGCGATTCTTCGGATTTTAATTGCAGTTTTGCTAATTTTAATTGCGATAACCGAAATTTAATTGCAGTTTTGCCTATTTTATTTGCGATTCTCGAAATTTAATTGCAGACCACAGATTAATTGCGGTGATCTATATTTAAAATGCAGATACGCCAATTTTAATTACGATTCCCGAAAATTAAACAGCCTTAGATTAATTGTGGTGATCTACATCTTATTTGCGATTCTCGAAATTTATTTGCAATACTCATCTTAATTACGATTTTTTGGATTTTATTTACAGTTCTGTCAATTTTATTTGAAATTACAAAAATTAATTAGCAGCCCATTTTTAACTAATATGACCTACTCTTAATAGCCACTCTCAAACACCTAATCCTCATACTCTCATCTCCCATCCTGTCAACTTTTCATGCCTTTTTCACACCTCACATAGCCCAACCTACGTTATCGAACTGAAACAAACTGTATTGTTCCTATAACTAGTTTGAAATAATTTTGTCATATTCTATTGTTATGATTATTGCATGCTTTTCAAATAAGGTTACTCGGAAATGAATTGTAATACTGTTTTCAGCTAATTATAGTGGTAAGTCAATTTGTAAATTGAGTTACTGAAGGAGCCAAGACTTTTAAAGTACTTGGCTAATTTTATTATTGGAGAGTCTTTATTTAGACAATGAAAAGCGAAATAAAATTAGTTTTGAGGTGAGTTAATGAAAGCAAAAGTTAAAGTAAAAAACGTAACAAAGGTTTTCGGTAAGTCTCCAAAGAACGCCATTAAGTTACTAGAAAAAGGATATTCAAAAAAGCAAATATTAGAGCAAACAAACTCTACTATTGGTGTGAATAACGCGAGCTTTGAAATTTATCCAGGTGAAATCTTCGTTGTGATGGGATTATCGGGAAGTGGTAAATCAACGTTGATTAGAATGCTCAATCGATTAATTGAGCCTACGGCCGGACAAATATTGATTGATGATGATGACATCGTAAAGATGAATCCACAGCAATTAAGGAATGTTCGTCGTAAAAAAATCAGTATGGTTTTCCAAAATTTCGCTTTGTTTCCGCACAAGACGATTCTAGAAAATACTGAATATGGACTTGAAGTACAAAATATTTCGCAGCTTGAAAGAACAGAAAAAGCTCTGAAATCACTAGAAATCGTTGGTCTAAAAGGTTATGAGCATCAATACCCTTCACAGTTAAGTGGTGGTATGCAACAACGTGTTGGCCTTGCAAGGGCACTAACGAGTGATACAGACATTTTATTAATGGATGAAGCCTTCAGTGCGCTCGATCCATTAATTCGTAAAGATATGCAAGATGAATTATTAGAGCTACAAGAGACAATGAAAAAAACGATTATTTTTATAACGCATGACCTTGATGAGGCATTACGAATTGGGGACAGAATTGCTTTAATGAAAGATGGTAACATAATGCAAATTGGTACACCAGAGGAGATTATGGTCAATCCAGCTAATGAATATGTAGAGCGATTTGTAGAAGATGTCGATCTTTCAAAAGTACTGACTGCAGCTCATGTTCAGAAGCGTGCTGAAAGAATTACGCCGGACCGTGGACCACGAGTAGCCCTGCAAATAATGAGAGATCAAGGGTATTCTAGTATTTTTGTTATTGATCGTCGACAAAAGCTACTTGGTGCAATTACTGCTGATGACGCTTCAAATGCTCTTATTAAAAATAAATCGGTAGAGGAAGTTATGCAAAAGGACATTGTGTCTGTTAAAGAAGATACTTTATTAACAGATGTAATTGGTGCGCTTGCAACTTCTACTCTTCCATTAGCTGTTGTAGATGAAAATAATCGATTAAAGGGTGTTATTATTCGCGGGGCAGTTATCGGAGCTTTAGCGGGTAAAACAGACGATTTAAATATAAAAGGAGGTTAAATATATGGGTATTCCAAAAATTCCATTAGCTGAGTGGATTGATAAAATTGTAGACGTGATTATAAAAACTTTCCATCCACTATTTAATTCAATTACGCACATCACAGAAGCCCTTTTAAATAACCTTGTTAAAGTTTTAGAACTTGGCCCATCAATTATTCTAATTTTAATCATTTCATTAATTGCTTTTTATACGAGTAGCTGGACAGTCGGACTGTTTACATTACTTGGATTGTTATTAATTGATAATCTTGGCCTATGGGATGCTACAATTCAATCGTTAGCGTTAATTTTATCAGCTATCGTTATTACAGTTGTAATCGGTATTCCACTCGGAATCTGGACGTCACAAAACAATCGAGTGAAACAAATAATCACTCCAATACTCGACTTTATGCAAACAATGCCAGCATTCGTCTATTTAATTCCTGCAATTCTCTTTTTCGGAATTGGTGTCGTACCTGGTATTTTAGCATCTGTTATATTCGCAATACCGCCAACAATTCGTTTAACGAATTTAGGTATTCGAGAGGTTCCAAACGATTTAATAGAAGCATCAAATGCTTTTGGTTCTACTACATGGCAAAGACTTTTTAAAGTGCAACTACCGTTAGCAGCACCTACAATTTTAGCTGGTATTAATCAAAGTATAATGCTTGCTTTATCAATGGTTGTTATTTCATCACTAGTAGGTGCACCAGGTTTAGGTGCAGAGGTTTATCGTGCTGTAACCCAAATCAAAGTAGGTGAAGGATTCGAAGCAGGTATTTCGATTGTTATCGTTGCAATTATTCTGGATCGAATTTCTCAAAATCTTCGTCAACCTGCTTATGGGAAAAGGTTTGCCAAAAAATATGTGTATGGTTTAATTGCAATAATCTTTTGTATTTCCGCTATTTCAGTAGCATTAACAGGCGGTAATGATCATAAAAAATCTTCTAATAAAATAGGGGCACAAGTTAATTTTGAAATTACGGGAATTGACCCTGGTGCTGGATTAATGAAAGCTACGGCAAAAGCAATGAAGGATTATGGTTTAAAGGATTGGACTTTAAAAGAAGGTTCATCTGCAGCGATGACCGCTGAATTGAAAAAAGCTTATGAAAATAAAGAACCTATTATTGTAACTGGTTGGACACCTCACTGGATGTTTTCAAAATATAAATTAAAGTATTTAGAAGATCCAAAAGGCTCATTTGGTAAGGATGAAGAAATTCATACAGTGGTTAGAAAAGGATTAAAAGAAGACGCACCTGGAGCGTACAAGATTCTAGATAACTTTTCATGGAAACCGAATGATATGGAAGAAGTTATGAAAGATGTTCAAGATGGTGCAAAACCTGAAGATGCAGCGGCGCATTGGATCAAAAAGCATCAAAATCAAGTAAATGATTGGACGAAAGATACTTCAAAAGGAAATGGTGAAAAAATTAGTCTCGTTTATGTTTCATGGGAATCTGAAGTTGCCAGTACAAATGTGATTGGAAAAGTACTTGAAAACCAAGGCTATGACGTTACATTAAAACAAGTTGAGGCAGGACCGATGTTTGCTGGTGTTTCAGATGGAAGTGCAGATGCAATGGTTGCAGCTTGGCTTCCAACAACTCATAAAGATTATATGAATGAGTACAAAAAACAATTGGTTGACTTAGGGCCGAATTTAAAAGGGACAAAATTAGGCTTAGTCGTACCAGAATATATGAAGATTAATTCAATAGATGATTTGAAAGGTAAAACGAAGTAAAATCATACTAAAAAAATGAAGAGGACTAACTTTGGTTAGTCCTTTTCTATGTTTTTACAGATTAAATTATTGACTTACTCCATTTTCTAATACTGCGAGAAGATCATGCTTTTGATCTTCAGAAGCGTGACTCCAAAAAACTTCGAGAAGTACCCCTAAACCTGGTAATACTTTTTCCTCACCACTTTGAATAGCATCTACAATTGTTGCTTCTAATTGATCACTTTTATTACCTGAAATATTGTGAAGAACTGCACCGCGAATATTAAAATTCATTTTGAATTCTCCTTTCATATTAAGCTTTATGTAGTATTTGTAAACGGAAACGATTTTATGTATGATAAACGATATGATACACGATGAAAGGTAAAGGAAATTTTATGAAACAAATTGATTCCATTCAAAATAATTCTGTAAAGGCTTGGAAAAAACTACATACAAAAAAAGGAAGAGATAAGGCTAAACAATATATCGTTGAAGGTTTTCATTTAGTGGAGGAAGCAATTAAGCAGGATGCACCGATTCTTCATTTGTTAATCAGTGAAGAAATTGATCTGCCTTCTAATTTTTCAACAGGGTCAATGGATATTACGTATATATCTAAAGATGTTTGTAAGGAATTAAGTGAAACAGAAACGACGCAAGGCATCTTTGCAATTATTGAATTTTCATTTGTGAGAATTGATTTTGAGAAAGTGTCAAAATTATTATTAATTGATGAGGTTCAAGATCCAGGTAATGTTGGAACGATGATTCGAACTGCGGATGCTGCTGGGTTTGATGGCGTTATTTTAGGTTCAGGTACAAGTGATCTATATAATGCTAAAACGATTCGATCAACCCAAGGATCAATATTCCATTTACCGATCTTACGAGGAGATTTAACCGAAGTAGTTTCAAATTTGAAAGAAAAGGGAATAACTGTTTATGGAACTTCTCTTCAAAATGCAAAACCATTTAACGAAGTAAAAACTTCAAATCGTTTTGCCATTATTGTAGGAAATGAAGGGAAAGGTGTAAATTCAACCTTACTTTCATTAACGGATGAAAATCTGTATATACCAATTTATGGTAAAGCTGAATCATTAAACGTTGGTATTGCAGCAGGGATTCTAATGTATAGCTTGTGAGGCCGGAAAGACAGTAAGTTAAAAAGGGCGATTCCACTAATTATTGAATTTTCATAGTTCTTACTCAAATGAGTAGTTGCATAAATGGAAAAAAATCAATATAATTAATTAAGAAAAATTTAATACATAAAAGCTTTGACAGAGAAGAGTAAATTTGAATCTCTATTTTAGGGAAAAAGTGTCGTAGACTGTGAGCACTTTTATAGTAGACCAAATTGAATTCACCTCTTGAGCTAGCGCCGGGACCATTTTTAATGTAAAGGCGACTCGGTCTATCTAAGTAGATCGTTAAATGAATGAAGTGAGCAGTTAGTTTGTGTTTGAATAATAACTGTTAATTAGGGTGGTACCGCGATCAATCCTCGTCCCTTTTTTGGGAGCGAGGTTTTTTTATGTTTAAAAATATAAAATTTGAATTTGAATAGGAGGATTATTCATGCAAGAGCGTTTAGTTTCTTTACAAGCAGATGCGATTAAGCAAATAGAAGAAGCAAAAGATTTAAAAGCATTAAATGAAGTGAGAATTGCCTATCTTGGAAAAAAAGGTCCGATTACTGAGGCAATGAAAGCAATGAAGGATTTATCTCCTGAAGAGCGCCCAAAAATGGGAGCTGTAGCTAATGAAGTACGTGCAGCAATTCAAGAGAAACTTGAAGCAAAACAAGTTGTCTTAGAACAAAATGCAATCAATGAAAAGTTAGAAAGCGAATCAATTGATGTAACACTTCCTGGAAGACCAGTTCATGCAGGTGGCGCACATCCACTTAGAGCGGTTATTCAAGAAATTGAAGATTTATTTATTGGAATGGGATACGAAATTGCAGAAGGTCCAGAAGTTGAAAAGGACTATTATAATTTCGAAGCATTAAATTTACCTAAAGGTCACCCAGCACGTGATATGCAGGATTCTTTCTATATTTCAGAAGAAACATTAATGAGAACTCATACTTCACCTGTTCAAGCAAGAACAATGGAAGCAAATACCGAAAAAGGACCAATCAAAATTATTTGTCCAGGTAAAGTTTATCGCCGTGATGACGACGATGCTACACATTCTCATCAATTTATGCAAATTGAAGGTCTTGTAATTGGCGAAAACATTTCGATGAGCGACTTAAAAGGTACTTTACAACTTTTTGCGAAAAAAATGTTTGGTGAAGATCGTGAAATTCGCTTACGTCCAAGTTTCTTCCCATTCACTGAGCCTTCAGTAGAGATGGATATTTCTTGTATGAAATGTGGCGGAAAAGGTTGTAACATGTGTAAGCAAACTGGATGGATTGAAATTTTAGGTGCAGGTATGGTACATCCAAACGTACTTGAGATGGCTGGATATAATCCAAAAGAAGTTCAAGGATTTGCATTCGGAATGGGTCCAGAACGTATTGCATTATTGAAATATGGTATTGATGATATTCGTCATTTCTATACGAACGATATAAGATTCTTAAAGCAATTCCAACAAATGTAAGGTAGGAGGGGAAAACATGTTTGTATCGACTAAATGGTTACAAGAATACGTTGATTTAAGTGGTGTTACACCAGACGAACTTGCTAAGTTAATTACAAAAGCAGGTATTGAAGTTGAAGGAGTTAATATTCTTTCTGAAGGAATTAAAAATGTTGTTGTAGGTTATGTAATGGAACGTGAACAACATCCAGAGGCTGATAAATTATCAAAATGTACTGTTGATGTTGGAGAAGAGCAACCAGTCCAAATTATTTGTGGTGCACCGAATGTTGCAAAAGGTCAAAAAGTAATCGTTGCAAAAGTAGGCGCAGTTTTACCTGGTAATTTTAAAATTAAAAAAGCAAAATTACGTGGTGAAGTTTCAGAAGGTATGATTTGTTCTCTTCAAGAGTTAGGAATTGAAGGGAAAGTAGTTGCAAAAGAATTCTCAAACGGAATCTTTGTTTTACCAAACGATGCTGAAGTAGGTGCTGATGCATTAGAAGTACTTTACCGTGATGATGCAGTATTAGAACTTGGATTAACACCAAATCGTGCAGATTGCTTAAATATGATTGGTGTAGCATACGAAGTAGCAGCGATTTTAGACCGTGATGTGAAACTTCCATCAATTAGTGCGGACTCAGCAGAAAATGCTAATTATGTTTCCGTTACAATTGAAGCAAAAGAAGATGCTCCTTACTACAGTGCTAAATTAGTTAAAGGTGTAAAAATTGGACCTTCTCCTTTATGGATGCAAGCTCGATTAATGAGCGCTGGTATTCGTCCTATTAACAATGTAGTTGATATTACGAACTATATTTTAATTGAATATGGTCAACCTTTACACGCATTTGATTTTAATAAATTAAATAGTAGTCAAATTATTGTTCGTCACGCGAAGGAAAACGAAAAAATCGTTACACTTGATGGTGAAGAACGTACATTACAACCACATAATTTAGTTATTGCAACAGATAAAGAAGCAGTTGCAGTTGCAGGTGTAATGGGTGGTCAAAGTACAGAGGTTGATGTGAATACGGTTGATGTTTTAATCGAATCAGCTGTTTTCAGAGGCCAAAGTGTTCGTCAAACTTCAAAAGATCTAGGCTTACGAAGCGATTCAAGTGCTCGTTTTGAAAAAGGAATTGATGTTTCACGTACATTCCCTGCTTCTGAACGTGCTGCTCAGTTAATGGCTGAACTTGCTGGTGGAACATTAGAAGAAGGCACTGTCATTGCTGACAATTTAGTTGATGACGCTAAATCAGTATCAGTATCTGTAAGTAAAATTAATGGTGTACTTGGAACATCAATTGATGCAGAAACAGTTAAAGATATTTTCCGTCGCTTAAGATTAGAAGCAACTCAAAATGGTGAAGTATTTACTGTTACTGTTCCTAGCCGTCGTGGTGATCTTTCAATAGAAGAAGATTTAGTTGAAGAGGTAGGTAGATTATATGGCTATGACCATATTCCTGCTACATTACCAACAGGTGTTGCTAGTCGAGGACAATTAACACCATATCAAGCGAAACGTAGAAAAATTCGTAAGTATTTACAACATGCAGGTCTTTACGAAGCAGTTACGTATTCTTTAACAAGTAATAATAAAGTAAAACGCTTTGCACTAGAAACTGTAGACGCAGAACCTGTACGTTTAGCATTACCTATGAGTGAAGAGCGTAGTGAGTTACGTTTTAGCTTAGTACCTCATTTATTAGACGCTGTAGCATATAATGTTGCACGTAAAGAAGAAAATGTTCAACTATTTGAAGCAGGCTCTGTTTTCTTAACAAAGGAAAAGAACGATCTTCCACATGAAGAAGAATATTTAGCAGGTGCTTTAACTGGTTTATGGTTACAACATGCATGGCAAGGCGAGAAAAAAGCAGTAGATTTCTACGTTGTAAAAGGTATTTTAGACGGATTATTTAGTGAACTAGGTTTATCAAATAAAATAGCTTACACTGCTTCTAAAAAAGAAGAATTACATCCAGGACGTACTGCTAGTATATTATTAAACGGTGAAGAAATTGGATTTATCGGTCAAGTTCATCCTGTTACTCAAAAAGAATGGGATATTAAAGAAACTTATGTTTTCCAATTATCTCTTGAAAAGTTATTAAACACTGAATTTGATGATATTTTATACAATGCAATTCCTCGATTCCCATCAATGAGCCGAGATATGGCATTAGTAGTTGATTCAAAAGTATTTGCTGGTGATATTCTTTCTACAATTCGTTCAACTGGTGGAAAACTTCTAAAGGATGCAACAATCTTTGACTTATATGAAGGTGATAAGATGGAAGTTGGTAAAAAATCAGTTGCCTTCTCATTAACGTATTTCGATCCAGAACGTACTTTAACGGATGAAGAAGTAACAAAATCTCACTCTAAAGTATTAAAAGCAGTAGAAGAAACACATAATGCTCAACTACGTGGGTAAATAATTGAAATAGATAAAAACCAAGTTCTGTTTTAGAACTTGGTTTTTTTAGTGCTGCAGGTATACCTAGATTTGCTTATATTTTTGATACAACCGGTCAAAATTTATATTATTTGAAGCAGTAAGATTACCGTTTAAAATAATATAAATAAAAAACCCTTCAAAGTAGACTTGTATAGCTCTTTACTGTCTACTAATGAAGGGTATTTATTTAGATATTTAAGTTAATATCAATCATCATACTCTAAAATTTATTTTCGGTAAGTTTATTGAATCTTTACTAAATATCTAGTCTAACGATTGTTAGTGCAGCACTGTTTACCATTGCACCATCAACGCTGTTTGCTAAATGGTCTGGAGTGGCACCAATATTTCTAAGTTGGAATTGATCTCCAGCTGTGAAATGTACCATTACCTCGCCATTGATTTGTAAATTTGTAGTGTTACTATTAGGGAGATCTACACCAGTTCCAAATTCGCTGCCTGGAAGAATTGTAAACGTTGGAGATATTCCAGTGAATATTGCATAAGCTCCTTCAACTGGTTGTGTGCCTGTACCACCCATATTTCTAAAAATAACACTGTAGTTAATTAAATAGTCTCCAGTGCTCATTACTGTAATTGTAGTTCCTCCAATAAGGGCGAAATCTCCAGAATTTACTCCGACAGTATTGAAGGATACTGGTGTATTTGTTGGTATATTACCTTGAGAATTAGTATTCCAGAAATTTGCATACATAGGAGTACATTCACATACGCCAGTCGGTCCTGTTGCTCCGGTAACACCCGTAGCACCAGTAGCACCAGTAGCACCGGTAGCGCCAGTAGCGCCAGTAGCACCCGTAGCACCCGTAGCACCCGTAGCACCCGTAGCACCGGTAGCACCCGTAGCACCGGTAGCGCCAGTAGCACCAGTAGCACCCGTAGCACCGGTAGCTCCAGTAGCACCAGTAGCACCACGTTCACCCGTAGCGCCAGTAGCACCCGTAGCACCCGTAGCACCGGTAGCGCCAGTAGCACCAGTAGCACCCGTAGCACCGGTAGCGCCAGTAGCACCCGTAGCACCACGTTCACCCGTAGCACCCGTAGCACCAGTAGCACCAGTAGCACCCGTAGCACCCGTAGCACCGGTAGCGCCAGTAGCACCGGTAGCGCCAGTAGCACCAGTAGCGCCAGTAGCACCGGTAGCGCCAGTAGCACCAGTAGCGCCAGTAGCACCCGCTGGTCCGGTTGGTCCTACAGGTCCGGTTCCTGTAGCTCCATTATTTTCTACATTTACACAAACATTTACATTTTGCTTTACGTTGCATCCGCAATTTCTTTTTCCACAATCATGACATCGATCATCATGACATCTGCAATCATCATGGTCGCGATGACATTTCTTACATTTATCATGACATCTACAATCATCGTGATGGCGATCACATTTCTTACAATTGCATTTACATTTGCAATTTTTATGTTTACAATTCTTGCATTTATTTTTACATTTGCAATCATCGCTGTCGTGGTCACATTTCTTGCATTTATCTTCTTTATTCAATCATTTCACCACCTACTATTATTCTTGTTATTTTATGAGACAAGCTATTTAGATGTTTGGGCAAATATAATTGATATTTGAAAAATATTATATTAGAAAAAATGTTTTCTATATAAATTCATTTATTCTGGCTTGCAAAAAACACTTAATTTTTTGAACGGGAATTTATTATATTTAAATAATGATTAAATTGTACAGGTTTTTTACTCATTTTTTTGAATTAAAAGAACCAATTTGTCCTTTTTTTATACAATAAAATGTACAATTAAAATTTTTTAGAGAGGTGTATTTTTTTGCCACTACCACCAATACCACCACTACCACAACAACCATCAGAAGAACCAAATCAACCTGACACTACACAAAATACAGATCTACCTGAGTCTGAATCTTCACAACAATCTATGCCATCACAGTCTATTATTGGCCCAATTGGCCCAATTGGTCCTTTAGGTCCTATAGGTCCAACAGGTCCAACGGGTGTAACTGGACCAAAAGGGGATAGAGGAAAAAGAGGTAAAGAAGGAGAAGACGGAGATAGAGGTAAGAGAGGTCATATAGGACCGATGGGGCCAATGGGACCGATGGGGCCAATGGGACCAATGGGACCAACAGCACCAACTGTAATTATATTAGGCCCAACAGGCCCAGCAGGAGCANNCAGCGGGAGCAGTAGGAGCAACAGGTTCAGCGGGAGCAACAGGGATAGCAGGGACAGGTGCAATTATTCCGTTTGCATCAGGTGCACCAATAGTAATGTCAACAGTTTTAGGCGGATTAGCTGGAACAGCAGGTCTTGTAGGGTTTGGAAGTTCAATTCCAAACGTAGCATTACTTCCAGGACCAGCGATTGATTTAACTGGAACTGGTTTACCAACTGAAATTCTCGATTTTGCATTCTCAATGCCTAGAGCTGGTACAATTACGGCTATTTCAGCATCCTATAGTAACGTAGTAGCTTTAGCTCTTTTAGGCACAAATATCGTCGTCACTGCACAATTATATAGTGCACCAATAAATAGTAATAACTTTACTCCAGTTGTAGGTGCAAGTGTCACTTTACCAGCCCTAGCAGGTCCGCTTACATTAGGTCAAATCACAAGCGATATTTCTACACCATTAGCAATACCAGTTGCTGCACAAACTCGTTTAATGATGGTATATACTGCAACTGCAAATGGTCTTAGCCTAGTTAATGTAGTTACTGGATATGCTAGCGCAGGAGTAGCTATAAACTAATAGAAAATAATTAAATATAAATAAAGTACTGACTCTACTAAACTAGATCATAATTGCCTATCATTGATAGAAATTGAATCTAGTAAGTAGAGTTTTTTTCTAAAAAAATGTAAACTATTTATTTTATAAAATTTTATTAAAGAAAGGCCCCGTTTAAGAATATTGGTGATTTTCTTGGCAGTACAGTTGCATTAGGAAAGGATTCTTTTAAGTATAAAACGAATATTCTTTTAAGAGAATAAACATATTCATGTTTCACTTTGGAACTTTTTGGAGGGAAATTAAATGACATTTTGATATCAGCAATCGGTGGTATTTTATCGTTAGGAAAAAGAATTCATCAAGAAGAAAAAGAAGCAGGTAGAGATTTAACTTATGAAATCAATCCATTTACTGGCTCAGCAAAAAATACATCAAACGTGAAGAAATAATTAAAATTAACTACAAGATTCTTATGTAATAAAGCAAACATTATTTGAAAACCATAAGTTACTTAAAAGTGCTATTATTCTTGAGTCGTTTCATAAAATCATTAAGACAGGAAGATCATATTATGAAATTAACAAAAAATCTAGTAATTGTATTTTCTTACATACTTTTTATGGCATTAATTATAGTTGGTCCGGAATTTCATAAATATAAATTATATGTTCTTTTATTACAAGTATTATTTTTTTGTACAGGTCCATTAGTAGTATTTATGAATAGGAAAAAATATAGAAATAAAGATAAGGTTCAAGTAAACGGTAAATTTGAATGAAATGGTACTACAATAAGAGATTCAGAAAGTGACATGTGGAATACAAATAGGAAAAAACTAAAGTGCGATCGTTCCATAATTTAAAGCTCACTCTTTATGAAAATTAGACTAATATCCATATGCTCAAGGTAAAAACTTGGGTATTCCTAGTAGCCTACTTAAATGAAACTTTATGAAATTAAAAGTACAGGGTAAGTATTTTTAGATAGTATGTAAACTTAAAGAAGCTATATGGTTAGGCAAAAAACGGGTTTTTTAGTTGAAAAACACAATCGGCTGAAAAGCTATTTTTTTTGAGTTAAAGTATAAGAGTATTGATGGATTTGTAGCAATAAATTAAAATTTTTATAACGTTAGTAACAAAACAGGGAAAAAAATGAATAGTACTTAAGCTGTTTCACTTGAAGAAGATAAATTGGATTTCATTAGAGAAAATATAGTAATTGAAAGGGAATCAGAGGTGTAATATGGAGATTATATATAGAGTTGCATCAACAAATGATAGTTCAGAAATTGCTAGATTATCATGTCAATTAGGCTACAATGTCCAAAAAAATGAGGTCATTGAAAGATTAAATAAAATATTAGATCATAAAGATCATGTTGTAATTGTAGCACAACTGGAAGGCAAGCTTATTGGATGGATTCATGCTCACGGACGATATTTGATTGAGTCCCCACCTTATATTGAGATTGGCGGCTTGATCGTTGACAGTAATTATAGAGGTCAAAAAATTGGTAAGATTCTTGTTGAAAGATGCGAAGAATGGTCAAAAACATTGGGGTATAAAGAAATAAGAGTAAGGACAAATGAAACTAGATTAGAGACCCTTCTTTTTTATAAAAGGATTGGTTTCGAAAACACAAAATCACAAAAAGTATTTAAGAAAGAATTAATTTTAAACTAATAGAAGATGCGTTTGTGAATTGTAGTTTTATAAATTAACGCAGGGAGTTATCTAGATATAGAAAAGACCTGACCACAATTAAATTGTGATCACGCTGTTGAAAAAAGAACTTGTCAATTAATCAGCAATATTTTCAATGTAAAGGAAGCATTATGTGGTTGAATTCCACTACAGGATTCTCGCTTTC
>NZ_NUCO01000136.1:0-2455 GCF_002555445.1 Bacillus sp. AFS017336 | reverse complement strand
TGTTTAATGCAAAATAAAAGTACAGAGTTCTGCAGGAGATTAATGTAGAAGTCTAGGGAACAAAAAAAGGCTTGCAAGCTCTCTCACTAACCTCTACTGTTTTGATTGACGAGATCTTAACAGCTTGGGGGAAATGAAAGGATGCTAGCAATGCCTGAAATAAATTATATCAAACATTTAAGGGAGAACGAAGATTTATCTCTCTCCGAGATTGCAAGAAAGACAGGTAAAGATTGGAGAACAGTAAAGAAGTATGCCGATGGGGATGTTCCCACAGGTAAGATCGGAATTCGAAAAAGTGGGATGATGGTAGAAGACGGTTATGGTGAGTTAGTGGATGATTGGTTAGAGGAAGATTTCAAGTTAAAGAAAAAAGAAAGAAGAACGAACAAAGTAATATTTGAACAGCTTCAGAAGGAACATGAGTTTCCAGGATCTTATCGAACAGTATGTGAGTATATTCAACATCAAAGACCTCATATCAAAGAATTAAAAGAAAAGCGTTATGAGAGATTAGAACACCCTCCGGGTGAAGCGCAAGTAGATTTTGGGAACATGACAATAGTACAAAATGGAGCATACAAAGATATTAAGGCTCTTATCTTAAGTTTTCCATATAGTAATGCAGCATTCGCATACCCGTTACCAGCAGAAAATTCTGAGTGTTTTCTTGAAGGTCTAACAAAATTGTTTCACCAAGCTGGCGGTGTACCGACACATCTTAGAATCGATAACTTAACTGCAGCCGTTGTGTCCATTGGTAAAGGAGACAAAAGAGTATATACAGACGCGTTTTTAGGGTTCCAATCCCACTATCGTTTTGAAGTACAGGCGTGTAATCCAGCCAGTGGACACGAAAAAGGAAATGTAGAAAAGAAAGTCGGTTATATAAGGAATAACTTCTTTGTGACTGCCCCACTTATGGAGGACTTTGATCAATTAGCCGAATGGTTATCTAAGCAGATGCAGAAGGATCAAAAACGTCTGCATTATGATAAGGAAGTTTTAATAGAAGAGCTTTGGAAAGAAGATAATAAGAGTTTAAAATCACTCCCTACGCAAGACTTACCTATATTCTCAGTAAGCACCTATAAAGTGAATAAATATGGTGAAATTACAGTAGATGAAGAAGCGTATGTCGTGCATAAAGCTAGGATGAAACAAAGTCTCATTATCAAGAAAGAATGGGATAAATTCACTTGTTACACGAATGATGGAGAAATGCTATATCAAGAGTCTCGCCCGTATATGAACAAAAGCAGATCTATTCCATGGGAAGATATTCTAGAGGATTGGATTAGAAAACCTCGCTCTGTTACCTATTCACGATATTTTAAGTATTTACCAAAGAACGTTCAAATTTATCTGGCAAGGCAAAAAGAGACATTGAAAGAACGAGTTATTGGCCTTAAAAAACTTTTAGCAACTCACACAATGATAGCCATTGGAGAAGTATTATCCTTTGATAATCGCTTGGGCTTGAAGCCACATGAGCTTGGGGTCATACTGTCAGAAAAGACAGCTTACCCAGTGAAAATGCCAGAAACCTACACACCGCAGGTGTTATTGAACTATGAGACTGATTTGCATTTATATGATCAGAAACTATTTCCTCAAGCTGAAAGGAGAGTTTCTATTACATGAATACAAATGACATAAAAGACGTATGTAAAACACTCCATCTTGCTTATATTGCGGACCATTATGAAGATATTCCTTTTGAAAATAAACAACAGTTTTTATTTGATGTGCTGGAACATGAAGTTAAGACGAGACTGACAACCAAAATATCTAGATTAATAAAAAAAGGAAAGTTTAGAGAGTTAAAGTGGTTAAAGACATATGAATGGTCTGATCAAATTCACTTACCCTCTACGACAACAAAGAAAGAAATCTGTGAGTTAAACTTTATTAAAGAGAAGCACAATTTAATGCTTCTTGGCGCGCCTGGTACCGGAAAAACTCATCTAGCAACAGCATTAGGCCTGAAGGCCTGTGAGCAAGGATTGGATGTGCGTTTTTACCGGGTAGCAGATCTAGTTGGAGATTTAGAAGAAGCTTTGAAACAAGGAACATTACAGAGGTTAAAAAGGCAAATCGAAAAATGTGACTTACTTATTTTAGATGAATTAGGGTATGTTCCATTTCAAAAGGAAGGCTCAGAACTACTTTTTCACATTATAGCAGACTGTTATGAACGAAAAAGCGTAATTGTCACTTCAAATCTTGAATTTGGTCAGTGGAATCGTATATTTGGGGATAATCGTCTAACATCTGCGTTGGTGGACAGACTTGTTCACCACGCTCACGTAATAGCATTTACTGGGGAAAGCTATAGGCTGAAAAATGCCCTTTCTTCTGTAAAGTTACACAACGAAAATTAGATTAAAAGAGAGCTTGCAGGTCTCTGCATTTTTCGCTGCAATTCTCTGTATTTACTGCTTGCAAAAAACAA
>NZ_NUCO01000135.1:0-26794 GCF_002555445.1 Bacillus sp. AFS017336 | reverse complement strand
TCTTGTTGAACTAAAGCATGCTTTAGTTACATAAGAAATGTACAACATTACTTTGTTGAATTCGCTATTTTCATTAGTTTATTTTGGGATAATCTTGTACTCCCTTTGTACTTTATTTCCATTTCTAATTCCTTTTTATTATTTCTCCAATTTAATAATTGTTCCTTGGAATTTTCTCGATAATAGAACTTAGTTCCTGGTATCAAATTTTTCTTGTTCCACTTACTATCTTTATATGAACTAACATTTTCAGATGCAGTTATAGTAATCTCTTCTTTAGAGTTCTTATAAACTAATTGAATTATGTCGCAGTTTCTACCACAACCCTTTGTAGTAGCAAAACTTTTAGAATAATTAATCGGTAAATAACTAGGTCTAATATGTATATCTACTAATTTTTCAGCAAGCTTTATTGGTTCTCTAATTAGTCCCGAACCAAATATTAAAACAAACAGTATTGTAAAAAGAACATAGTAAAGTATTTTCTTTCTATTCATAAAACCATTTCCTCCCAAAGCAGAACATTGTACATATAAATGAATTAATAATTTATTATAACTAATATATTGAGTTTTGATTTGGTGGATATTTGACTTTTGGTATAAATTTTTAAGTTTTCTTATACAACTAAACTGCCATTTAGCTATATAAGAAAATCACAATCTACTTAACCAAAGTCCAGTTAATCGTACAGATTTGTTTCTTACCTAAGCTAATAGCAAATCGAAAATACATACTCATGTGATATTTGAATAATAAAGAAAGTGACTTTTCATATTAAAATGAATAGTTACAGTCAAAGAAATAATAGTTTTTTGACACAAATCTTTGAAAATTAAAAGTCTTTTTTTAAAGCTTAAAATTGTTTATAGTTATGTGTAAATATTCTGCTCGATTTAGTTTCATCCTAATTGTTTAAAGTGAGGTTAATATAATGAAAATCGATACACCAAATATTCCTAGAGAATTACAATCTAGAAATTTTCATGACATTTTTTATGAAGAAGACCCGGAATTGGGGATGTGTGAAATCACTGGCTCTATTTTTGAAAATGAAGCTGTAGATAGAGTTTATTTATATAAAATGGTCATCAAGAATAGTAAATTCACCAATACAGATTTTAGAAATATAAGTATGTCTGATGTATATTTTGAAAACTGTGATCTATCAAATTGCAATATGACCAATGCTTCCATTCATAAAGTAACCTTTAAAAATTGTAAATTAGTAGGGGCTAATTTTACTGAATCTAGCCTTGGGAATGTCCAGTTTGACAACTCTGTTTTAAATTTATCTATATTCGGAAATTCAAAACTAGAAAAGGTAATTTTTCATGATTCTATTTTAAAAAGTACTGATTTTTATGATTGTAAATTCAAAAAAATTGATTTTAATAAATGTAATATTGATGGAGTAAACTTTGATCAAACTTCTCTTAAAGGAATTGATATTAGTTCTTCTACATTTAATGAATTAACAGTTTCAATAAATAATTTACATGGCTGCACAGTTTCTTCAAATCAAGCAGTTCAATTCGCAGCATTAATGGGACTAAAAATTAAAGATTAGTAATAGCTGTTTTAAAGTTGAACAAAACGAGGCCGTCCTAAAAGTCAGCGTAACTGACAAATAGGCGGCCATTTATTTGTTTTGTTAGTCTAATTAGGGTATTCTTGTTTCTATTTAGAGTTGATTTTATAATCTCCATGAAAAAAGGTATTTGTATTCAAATATTGAATGTTTAGTTACAAGTAAGAAATATAACTGCTTTGGATTAGTTTTTAAAGGAGGAATCAAATTGAGTAAACTTACACTAATTATCACATATAAAAATGAGCTTCAAAAATACTCTTTGGAACAGCTAAGATTTAAATCTGAAGAATCGGTTTGGTCAATTGGACAAATGTATGATCATTTAATCGTTGTTGCCCATGAATATCTAGATGATATGGAAACTTGTGTCACCTTAAACGAAGAACAACATCTTGGGAAAACAGAGTTTGGTGAACGTTTATATAAGATCGGTGGGTTCCCACCAATTAAAATTAAATTGCCGGATGAACTAAATACTCCACCTAATAATTCAGATAGTAATGAGGTACTGATCAATAGAATGGATCAAGTAATTTTAAGGTTAAGCCAATGGGAATCAAAAGTGAGTAATATAAATCCAAATTACAAAGTCAAACATGGAGGATTCGGCTGGCTAAATGCAAAGGAATGGTATGAACTAGTTTTTATGCATTTTCGTCATCACTTGCGCCAAAAAGATGAGTTAGAACAAATCCTAGTTAAAGAGCAGATATTTTAACAAGCTTGTTTTCTTATTCAAGTAATGCATGAGTTGGATGGGATTCTTATAATCTATTAAATTCAACATTTTTAATCTAAAGAGAACAAAAATAGAGGCTGTCCTTATAGTCAGGGTAACTGACACATGGGACGCCTTTTATTTATAATACCGATGTGGGGTATCTTTGGGAGATTTTTCATTTATAGTTGATTTCATCATCACTATTTTTTAAAATCTAGTAGATTTCTTTCATTTTTTAATCAGTTTAGGAAGAATTTGAGCTAACTTACTAATCTTTTATTTGTAAGCATCTATTTTTAGACGATTATACATTCAAAATACCCTAACCCGTATGGGTAATATTCTATAGTATTCGGGATTCTAAGGACTTTAATTGCAGTTTCGTTAATTTTAATTGCAGTTTCACTGATTTTATTTGCAGTTTCTTTATTTTTATTTGCAGTTCCACTGACTTTATTTGCAGTCTCGTTAATTTTATTTGCAGTTCCACTGGCTTTATTTGCAGTCTCGTTAATTTTATTTGCAGCTTCACTGACTTTATTTACAGTTTCACCCATTTTATTTGCAGTTCACACTTATTTGCAGTTCCTCTATCCATATTTGTACTCCGAAATTCACCCCTACTCTTCTTTTATATGCTGCCTTTATTATATAAAAAAAAGAATGCCCAATGGACATCCTCTATTTAATAACTATTAAACTAAATTCTCTAATCGTTTATTTAATCGGTTTCTCCAATCCTCGGCTAGCTCAGGAACCGCTAATATAGCTTTAATTCCTTCAACATTTTTAGGATTATGGAAATAGATCTCATTACAATATAAAACTGAAATTCTATTTTCTTGTCTTTCAATTAATTCTATTTTTGAATCTTTTCTAATCGTACCTTCTTTTAATACTCGGCATAAATAGCCTGTAAAACCGGTTTCTACGATTCTCTTAAGTGCGACGTTTGTTCTTCTTGTTATTGTGTCACAAGGGATTCTACTTTGTGTAATTTGAATGATTGCATCACCAATTTGGTAGACATCTCCAATGCATACATCCTTTTCTAGCATATTAGTGACCGTGATATTTTCACCGAATGCTGAAAGTGGTAGTTTTACATTAAACTCTTTTTCCCATAGCGAATAGTGTTCAAATGAATATACACAGACAGCTCGGTCTGGTCCACCGTGATGTTTTAAATCTGCTACTCCGTCACCTTTAAAGCCATCTTTCGTTAAGTAAACTTCTTCGATGCCTTCTTTACAGATTCCCGTAATCATTTCTTTATTTTCGCCGTATTGCATTTTACTTGGTAACGCTACTGCAAGATTAACTAATTCAATTTTATTTGTCATACGTTCCATCATCTCCTTTTAAGGTTTCTAATGGTAAAGCTCTGTCTTTTTATGTATTCGTCTTTGTTTAATCTGAACTTGGAATAATAAGGAAAAATATCCTACACAAAGCATTATATACTACTTAGGAGAAATAATCTTTATAAGTTGTATTGAGTATAAATCATTTCTGTTTCAACTGTACAACTAATAGCATGATAAACGAAATAAAAACCATTGATAGTACCCATAGCCAAGCCATTTTCATATTTCCGGAATCTATTGCTAAATAAATTGCTGTTGGGACAGTTTGTGTTTTTCCTGGTATGTTTCCTGCAAACATGAGTGTAGCACCAAACTCGCCTAGTACTCTCGCAACGCTTAAAATACTTCCTGAAATAATGGCTTTGAATGAAAGCGGAATTGAAATAAAGAAAAATACCTTCCATTCACTTGCACCGCATACTCGAGCCGCCTCTTCAATTTCATTATCGACACTTTGAAACCCGGTTTTCGCAGACTGATACATTAGCGGAAACGCTACAATAATTGAAGCAATTACAGCAGCCCACCATGTAAATACAATTGGTTGTTTAAAGAACCATTCGATCATTTTTCCAAGGAAGCTTTGTCTTCCGAAAATGACTAATAGTAAAAATCCTACAACTGTAGGTGGAAGAACTAAAGGTAACATTAGAACAGTTTCTAGTAATGTCTTACCTTTAAAGGATTTCATAGAAAGAATTCTTCCAGCTATCGTCCCTAAAATAATAACGAGAATCCCTGATACAATCGTAACCTTAAGGGAAATCTTAAGGGGAATTAAAAATTCTTCTAACAATAAATCTCCTCATTTCACAACAAAGCATTTTTTAACCATCTATGAAATTACCTATTAAAATTCCTTTCATTAAGAACTCTATGTAATTTTCTTCATCACTAAGATGGAAATATTGATACTCTTTCAATCTACTCTCTTCAATTACAACGTGGCTAATAACACAGCTAATATTTGTTAATGAATCGAGTAAATGTAGGTCACCCTCATCTCTTATTAATACTACTTTTGAATAATTTTCCCTTTTATAACCTTCAATAAAAATAATATCCATCGAGAAAAAACGATATAATTCAAGTGTCTTTTTTAAATCCCAATTAATTAAATTTGTTCTTAATTGTAAAACACCATCGCCTTCAACACTAGAAACAATTGCTCCGGAGTTTAAGTGACGAACACTATCTTTACTAGTTAATTCTAAATCTGGTGCACCACCATGCCCATGATGTTTGATCGTAGCCGCTAATAATCCTTTGTTTTTGGCCTTTTTAATTAGTTTTTCTGTCAGTGTTGTTTTCCCACTGTTTTGATAGCCTACAATTTGCAAAACGGAATAGTTCTTTTTCATCGCTCTCAATTCCTTTTTATTTATACTCCTATTATAAAAAGCTAACTGAAAAAACACCATCAATACAAAAATCATTTTAGATTTGTGTACTCATGGTGTTGATATTTATTTAAATTTCCCCTTTATATTAACTAAAATTTAGTAATGCCTTCATTTAGACGTTCACTAAATGTTCAATTTTTCTTTAAATTTTCCAATCATTGTTTTATGATAAGAAAAACACAACTAAGTTAAGGGGTATTTGTAATGTCTAAAGTCATCCATGAATTTAATGACTATATACGAAAACTACGTAAAGAGTTATTTGGTAAAGGTCCTGAAAGAATCCATACAGTTTTTGTTGAAAATATGGCTGTTTCAACTTTGTATGGAAACCTTACTCCTACTGAACTATTTATCGCTCAATCTTCCGAAGGCCGTGATATCGTTCACAACGCTAGAACAAAGATGATTCAAGATGTCTATGCAAAGAATCATCCTGTTAAATTGGAAGAGATCGTTGGTGCTAAATTTATAAATCTTTTTTCTGATATGAAAGTAGAAGAGGATCTTGCGATTTCAGTATTTGTTTTTGATAAAAAATTGGAAAACTTAATTGATTAAATAGTAGCTACTATTAATCAATTAAGCTTATGATTATTTATGGAAAAAGTCGCCGCTTTTACCGCCAGTTTTTTGTACTAAAAATGTGTCTTTTATGACCATACTTTTATCAACGGCTTTACACATATCGTAAAACGTAAGGCCAGCTACGCTTACAGCTGTAAGTGCCTCCATTTCAACTCCAGTTTTTCCACTGCATTTAACTGTTGCACGAATGATTAAATCATAGCCATTTGGTACTTCTACATATTCAAATGTAAAGTCAGTCCCTGAAAGTGCAATAGGATGACACATCGGTATAATGTCAGACGTTTTTTTAGCCCCCATGATTCCAGCAATTTGAGCAACATTTAAAGGATCACCTTTTTTAATTAATCCATTTTGAATGGCATCATATAATTCCTTTGAAATCGAAATTGTACTTTGCGCGACCGCTACTCTTGTTGTTATGTCTTTTTCTGATATATCGACCATTTTAGGTCTACCTTCTTCATTCCAATGGGAAAACTCACTCATGATGCTTCCTCCTTTTACGAAACAGGTACTAGGGAATAGAAATTACTAGCCTATTACTCCTGCCCGTTTTGCCAATCCTCAGGCCTATTTATATTCTTAAAGATTCGTTCATCTTTTGAAAATGGTACTGTTAATACATTAACCTCATCAAATAGTAGCTGAAGCTTTCGATTGTTTTTATCTAAAATTTCGTTCATCTTCCCGATGCAATCACGATGATAGAGTGCAAATAGCGGTTGAAGTTTATCTGATTGGATCGGTAAAATTACATCAACGTTACTGTCTTTAAGCAATGCGATCATTTTCCTTACAAAGCCAGCTGTAATAAAAGGCGTGTCGCAAGCTAAGACAAAATACCAATCAATGTTTTGTATTTTGGAAAATGCATTGTACATTGCATACAGTGGACCTTGGTATTCTTCAGTTTCTCCTTCAATAACAAACTCTAAATCATTTTTACTAAAATACGGAACTAGTTTTTCGTTTGTCGAAATGACGATTGGTGAAATCGAATTTCCCTCTAATGCTTGTACACTATATTCATATAAAAATTTGTTTTTATACATTTCAAACATTTTTGGTTTACCGTATCGAGAGGATTTTCCACCTGCTAAAACTACGCCAGCTATTTTCATTGTCTATTTAATTCTTCCACAAAATGTTGGCAAGTCGGTAAAATTAATTTTGTCATCGCTAGGTTCACTGCGTTCTTTGAGCCAGGAATGACGTAGATCGCCTTATCATTAAAACTACCAGCAATTGCTCTACTAAACATCGTTTTTGGTCCAATTTCTGTATAGCTTAATGAACGGAACAACTCTCCAAAACCTTGCATTTCTTTATCAAGTAATTTTGAAATTGCTTCGTATGTAACATCTCTTCTTGTAAAACCAGTTCCACCTGTTAGAATCATTACTTGAACTTCATCATCTTCACTCAATGATCTAACTGTCGAATCAATCAATGCTATTTCATCTTTTATGATTTGATAATGATGCACGATATGATTTTGCTCTTTTAATAAAGATTTTATAAGCTTACCGCTCTCATCATTTTCAACAGTTCTAGTATCACTAATTGTTAAAACTGCGATGTTAACAATTGCTTTTTCATTATGTTTATGCAAAACTCCACCAACTTTCTAGCATTCCTTTTCACCCTCCACTAACTGGTGGGATAAACGCTACAGTATCGCCGTCGCTTACAATTTCTTCATCTGTTACAAAGTCTTCATTTATTGCCGTCATAATTTGATTAAGCTGTGGTAAATCGTAGTTATTCATGATCAATTCTTTTAACTCTTTAACTTTTATCCCATTTTCGACTGAAATTGTTAATTCGTCAGTTCCAGCTTTCTCGCGTAAATGAGCAAATAATAATACTTTAATCATTTTGATTCCTCCGTACTTGGTTTTCCATCTTGGTATGCTGTGTTTTCTAGTTGGTCACCAATCCACATTGTACCATCTTCCCAAAACTCTTTTTTCCAAATCGGAACAATTTGTTTAATTCGTTCGATTGCGTATTCGTTTGCCTCGTAAGCAACTTTACGGTGCGGCGAGGAAACTGCAATAACAACGGCAATATCACTAATCGTTAATTTACCAACTCTATGAGTAATCGCAACGAGTGCATCTGGCCATTTTTGTTTTATTTCATCACCAATTTGTGCAAGCTTTTTTACTGCCATTGATTCATACGCTTGATATTCTAAAGACAGAGTCTTTTTACCTTTTGTTAATTCCCTAACAGTACCAATAAAAAGAGTAATCGCTCCGGCATTTCTGCTTTTAACTTTATCTGAAACTTCTTCAACGACAATTGGTGTATCAACAATAGTAAATAATGATTGTTCCAAGTAAACCACTTCACTTTTCTTAAAATATTAAAGACTACTTATTTATATGAAGGAATGAAATCATGCCAAGGCCATTTACTTCCTTGAGGATCTTCTAATAATAATAAATCCACTGCCATCCCTTTTTCATATTCTCTAGTTCCACCAGGTAATACGATAAATGCGTCTGTATTAGCTAATGAAGATACTGCGCTTGATTTATCAAATCCTGCTGGAATTGCGGTTAACCCACCTTCATCGTATACAATTTTACCTCTTACAAATCTAGTAAAAGGATTCGGTTTCGGATAATTTTCTCCTAATACAGCACTTACCCTCTTTAAATGAGGTGTTTCGTTAAATAGATACGTTTGGATAATCGGTCTAACAAATAGTTCAAACCCAACAAAACAAGCAGATGGATTTCCTGATAAACCGAATAATAATTTATTTTCATAATGTGCGACAGTTGTTACACTCCCTGGACGCATCGCAATTTTATTAAATAATACTGTAGCTCCTAATCTAGCATAAATATCTGGTAAATAGTCATAATCACCGACAGATACCCCACCAGTAGTAATCAAGATGTCTACTTGTTCTAACGCATTTTTCACTTCAGAAAAGCAAGTGTCCAAGTCATCGCTAAACTTTCCTAAATATTTAGGAATTCCGCCTGCTTTTTGAATTTGAGCGAGAACCATATAGGAGTTACTATTGCGAATTTTACCAGGTTCAAGTGGTTCATTTACATCAAGCAGCTCACTTCCTGTTGCAATTACTCCGATTACTGGCTTTTTCGCTACGGGAACTTGGCTATACCCAAATGTTGCTAATAATGCGATTGTTCCCGGATTGATTTCTGTTCCTTTTTTGACAAGAATATCTCCTTTTGACGTTTCCTCACCTTGAAAAGAAATATTATCGCCCTTTGGAAATGAACGTTTAATTTCAATAAATGATTTATCTTCAGTTTTCATCTCTTTCACTAATTCAAGCATGACAATCGCTGAACAACCTTGAGGTATTTGAGCCCCAGTCATAATACGCACAGCTTGGAATGGTTCTACTTTATTTGGAAAAACTGAGCCAGCTCCAATTTCTCCTACTACTTCAAAAACTGTAGGATTTTCATTATTTGTAAGAAGTGTATCTTCTGCTCTAATCGCAAAACCATCATATGGAGAACGGTCGAAAGCAGGTATATCTTGATCAGCTTTTACATCGTCAGCCAATACTCGACCATATGCTAAATCAATTGAAACCATTTCCTGTGATCCATGTACAGCAAACTCCATCACTTTACGAACTGCTTCTGCTACCGGTAGTGGTATTCTTTTTTCAACCATTCATCTCAACCCCTCTTTTATTAACCTAATAAACGATAATATAGTTTCTTAGCTTCTTGTATATTATTTGTTCCATGAACGAAAACCCTTCCATCTAGAAAAATGACAAAACGATAATCTTCTAACTGACAAGAGATCAAATAAGGATTCCGTTCAACTTTTCCGTGTTGTCTTAATTGATGTTCTAGTTCATTAAAATCATAATTTTTAGTTACTGATGGTCTGATTTGGACCGTATTTCGTCCACAAAGTGTACTTGTTTTCGTTTGATTTTCAAAGGATAAATAAGGATAAGTCTTATTCAATCCACATGAAGGACACTCATCAGATTTCAGTTTCGTCACTTTAAATGAAAAATGTTGATTATTCCATAAATCAAATGTAAGGAATTTTGGATTGACTGCGGAATAATCCTCCACTACTATTTTTAAAGCTTCCGCAACTTGAAATGCTGATACTAATTGAACAGCTGGACTAATAATTCCGGCCGTATCACAGGTCGCACCAGGTACTGGTACCCCCTTTAATATACAGTTTAAACAAGGCGTTTTACTAGGCAGAATTGTGCAACACATACCTAAACTGCCAACACAAGAACCATATACCCATGGAATTTCATACTTCTGAGATAAGTCATTTATGATAAATCGAATATCAAAATTATCTGTTGCATCAATTATCACATCGATATCATTTAGAAGGATGTCCATATTTTCTGAAGTAGCATCCATTACTAGTGCATTGATGCTCACTTCTGCATTAATTTTATGTAGACGTTGTTTAGCCGCGATTACTTTCGGTAGTTTTTCAAATGCGTCTTCTTCTGAATAAAGTTGTTGCCTCTGCAAATTACTCATTTCAACATAATCTCGATCAATTAATGTTAGTTTTCCAATTCCCGCTCTAACAAGTGCCTCAGCGCTAGCACTTCCTAACGCACCTGCTCCAACGATTAAAACATGTTTTTTTCTAATCAATTCTTGTCCCTTTTCACCAATAGGAGTAAAAAGTTGCTGACGCGAATAACGTTCTGTCATAAAGATCCTCCACTCAAAAACTTGGTCTAGGAATAAGTTGTTTCCTACCTTTAAATAAAAGCAGCATTAAGAAATCCTCATCATATAAGGAGTTCTGAATGCCGCTTAATTTCCCTGCTTAACTAGCAGAGATACCAATCATCACTTTACATTATTGGAAAGAGTGTTATACAGAAATTGCATAGACTCCAAACCCCATCGTTTTAAATTAACCGCCTATATGTGACATTTCAATTTTATTTGATGGTTTTTTTGTATTACTTAACCGCTCATCCGAATAGCGATCAGTTCGATTGCTCCATATCGAAAGAATGGTTTCTTTTATTTGCTCATCATCTTGATCAGACCTTACCAATTCTCTCAAATCATATCCTTTAGTAGCAAATAAGCAAGTATATAATTTTCCTTCCGCAGAAATACGTGCTCTTGTACAAGTTGAACAAAATGAATCGGTAACTGATGAAATAATGCCAATTTCATCATCACTATCTTTATATCGATATCGATTTGCAACTTCACCTACATAATTAGCTTCAGTCAATTCTAAAGGCATGATTTCATTGATCATATCTATGATCGTTTTTTTTGATATGACTTCATCAAGTTTCCAGCCGTTATAATTTCCAACATCCATATATTCAATAAATCGAAGAATATGTTTTTTCTCTTTAAAATATTGTGCCATCGGGATAATATCTTGTTCATTCTTTCCTTTTTGAACAACCATATTGATTTTAACTTTCATTCCAATATCTGCAGCTGCTTGAATCCCTTCTAGAACAGCTTTTACATTCCCTCGATTACCACTCATATAAGAGAATCGTTCTTCATCTAGTGAATCGATGCTGACAGTAACTCTTTTTAAACCCGCTTCATATAAGTCTTTTGCGAACTTTTTTAGTAAAGTACCATTCGTCGTTAAAGCAATATCTTCAACACCATCGATCTTATTTAATCGCTCAATTAATTTAGGTAAACCTTTCCGTAATAAAGGTTCGCCACCAGTAATTCTTATTTTTCTAACGCCTAAAGATACAAAAATACGTGTTAATCTTTCAATTTCATCAAAGGATAGTATTTTATCTTGTGATAAAAAAGCATAGTCCGGACCAAAAATTTCTTCAGGCATACAATAACGGCAACGAAAATTGCAGCGATCGGTAACAGATATACGTAAATCCTGTAAAGGTCGTTGGTGTTTATCCAATGCAACATTTTTCATAACCATCGCCTCACTTATCGTTTTAATTCATTATTTACTATTAATTGAATCACTTACAATTCGATTTGAATGTGTATAAACATTTAAAGATTTATTTCGAATAAATCCAACTGTCGTAATTCCTAATTCTTCAGCTAATTGAAGTGCCAATTCAGTTGGAGCAGATTTAGTCAGTATTACCTCACAACCAATTTTAGCTACTTTTAGTAAAATTTCAGAAGATAAACGTCCACTAAACACAATAATTTTATCTGAAATACTAATCTTATTTTTAAGACAATATCCATAGATTTTATCTAATGCATTATGTCTCCCAATATCCATTCTATTCAAAACAAATCCATTTAAATCACATAAAGCAGCGTTGTGGACTCCACCTGTGTTTTGAAACAAAAGAGCAGATTGTTGCATCTCATTCATTAAACGAAAACAATCTTGGAATGATAGCTGTACATTCACTTCTTTCATTTTTTTTGCTGTCAATGCATCATTTACAAAAACAAAGCCTTGTCTACTCATCCCACAGCATGATGTAATATATCTTTTACTTTGAATCTCTTTATAATATGGATTAATATTGTTTGTTTTAATATGAACAAAGCCTTCTTTTTCTTGGAACCATATGTTTTCAATATCCTCATATTTCCGGATAATTCCTTCAGATGCCAAAAAACCTACGACCATATCTTCAATATATTCAGGCGTACTGACCAACGTAGCAAATTCTTGTCCATTAATTTTAATCGTGACGGGATATTCTGTGACAACGCTGTCTTCAATATAGCTTGTTTCACCATTTTCAAAGCGGAGAATTTTTCTTCTCACTTCATTTGGTAGCATCGTTTTAGATTCCCTTCTTTAACTTTTTGTTTTTTCAAAAATATTTATAAGAGATGAACTTTTAAGGCTCATCTCTTATTATTAAACTCTTTTCTATTAAATACAATGAATTGTTTTTTCTACTATTCTTTTAGACCTTTTCCCATACCTTTTAGAAAATTAATACCGAAACCAACTGCTCGATTCACATCAGGGTCTTTCAAAACTTTTACTAAATCAAGTATGCCTATTTTATCATCCTTTTCAAGATGTTTATTCCCTTCATCAATTCCTTTTGTGACAGAATTGATTAACTTTGTAGTTACCTCAGGATCAACACTTGAAAGTGCACCTGCAGCACCCATTAAGTTATTGATTATATTCGTTACTGGCTCGCGGTTCATTTGTCCTAAAGCAATTTTAGCAATTTTCTCTTTAGACTGAAGCATTGAATTCGCAGCTTCAAGCACACCAGTATCATTTAAATCAGAAACTAAGCTCATAATTTTATTTAACGAATCTTCATTTTCTGCTAATAAATTCTTCAAATCCTCTAGCTTCTGCTCTTTTTGCTCTTCTTTCGTCGGTACGTACTTTTGAATTGTCGTGATTGGCTTTGCCATGTCTATTCCCCTTTATTTTGTCGTTAAGTGGACGTATCCTTCTCGCTCCCATTTACGTTGTACCTCAACCCCATCTTGAGGATTTCGTTTTTTATTACGCGGGTTCGATTTTGGCATTGGACTATTACCTTCTACACGTAGTACTTCCATACGTACTCTCGTTTGCTTATACGCTGGCGTATTTGTACGGTGATCTGCCGCTGGGCCTGTTAAGAAATTGATAGCAGATTCCTTGTTAGTTGAATTCATCGGTAAGAACAACTCATTTTTTTTCACTCGATCCGTTACTAGTGCAGGCAATTTCAATGCTCCATATGGTGATACTAAACGAACTAATGAGCCATCTTTAATTCCTCGTTCATTCGCAAGCTCTGGTGATACCTCTACAAAAATCTCAGGTACCTTTAATTGAATACCATATGATTTATTCGTCATATTTCCTTCATGGAAATGCTCAAGCATACGGCCATTATTAATTAATAGGTCAAATTCTTCCGGAAACTCTACAGGCTCCATCCAATCGGCTAAAGCAAATCTAGCTTTTTTATCTGGGAAATTAAATCCATCTTCATAAAGAAGTTCTGTACTTGCTCCGTCTAAACTTCCCCAAAGGAAACTATTCCAGCCTTCTATCACTTCATAGCTAGCTTGTAAGAAAAGTGGTGCTAAACTTGCCATTTCACTAAAGATATCGCCTGGATGCTTATAGTTCCAATTTGCACCTAAACGGTTCGCGATTTCTTGAACGATCCACCAGTCAGCTTTTGATTCTCCAAGAGTAGGTAATGCTTGATATAATCTTTGAACTCGACGTTCAGTATTTGTAAATGTTCCATCTTTTTCAAGTGATGGCGCAGCAGGTAAAATAACATCTGCGTATTGCGCAGTTTTAGAGAAGAAGAGATCTTGAACAACGAAGAAGTCCAGTTGAGATAAAACTTCATCTACGTGATTTGCATTACAATCAACAAGCGCCATATCCTCACCAACTAAATACATAGCTTTCATATCGCCTTTTTCAATTGATTGAAGCATTTGGGTATTATCAAGACCTGGTTTACCAGCGATTTCAACGCCCCATGCTTTTTCAAACTTTTTACGAGCCGTGTCATCAGTAACATGTTGATAACCAGGAAGCCAACCAGGAAGAGTACCCATATCACATGCTCCTTGTACATTATTGTGACCACGAAGCGGATAAGCGCCAGCACCCGGTCGTCTATAGTTTCCTGTAGCAAGCAATAAGTTCGAAATTGCCGCAGATGTATCTGAGCCTCCAGTATTTTGTGTAACACCCATTCCCCATAAAATACAAGTTCCATCAGCTTCATGAACCATCTCAGCAATTTGAATGATAGTTTCTTTTGAAATTCCAGTTACTTTTTCGGCATATTCAAGAGTGTATTTCTCAAGTACGACTTTAAAATCTTCAAAGAAATGAACATTCTCATAAATGAACTTTAAGTCATGCCAGCCTTGGTCAATAATATATTTCGTTACAGCCATCAGCCACACTTGGTCAGTACCTTGTTTCGGTCTAATAAAAATATCAGAACGCTCGGCCATTTCATTTTTACGGAGATCTGCAACAATCAGTTTTTGGCCGTGTAATTTATGAGCTCGCTTAACTCTTGTCGCAAGGACAGGATGACCTTCCGCTGGGTTTGCTCCGACAATAATAACTAGTCCAGCTTTTGCGATATCCTTAATCGTACCTGCATCTCCACCCATCCCAACTGTACGGAATAATCCATCTGTCGCTGGTGATTGGCAATAACGTGAGCAATTATCAACATTATTCGTTTCGAACACTTGTCGTGCTAGCTTTTGAATTACATAGTTTTCTTCATTTGTAATTTTTGAAGATGAAATAAAACCAACAGAGCCTTTACCATATTCTTGTTTAATTGAACCAAGTTTACTTGCAACTAAATCAAGTGCTTCATTCCAGCTCGCTTCAACAAATACACCATTTTTTCGAATTAATGGTTTTGTAATTCGTTCTTCCGAATTAACGAAATCCCAACCAAATTTACCTTTTACGCAAGTCGAAATTGCATTTACAGGTGCATCAGAGCTTGGTTGAATTTTTAAAATTTTACGATCCTTCGTCCAAACCTCAAAAGTACATCCAACACCACAGAAAGTACAAACTGTTTTAGTCTTTTCCGTACGAGTTTCACGCATTGCTGCCTCAACCTCTGAAACTGCGAAAATACCACTATATCCTGGCTCTACTTTTTTTACTAAATCAATCATCGGATCTAGTAATTCTTCGTTTAAGCCCGTCATAAAACCAGCTTCACCAAGCATAGATTTTTCCATTAATGCATTACAAGGACAAATCGTTACACATTGTCCACAACTAACACATGAAGAATCATTAATCGAAACTCCTTTATCCCAAATGACACGAGGACGCTCAGCCTCCCAATCAATTGACAATGTCTCATTTACCTGAAGATTTTGACATACTTCCACGCACTGACCACAAGCAATACATTGGTTTGGATCATATCGATAAAATGGATGCGTTAAATCTACCTCACAAGAAGCAACCTTTGGTTTATAAGGATACTTTTGATGCTCAATACCCATTTCCTCTACTGTATTATGCAGCTTACAATTACCGTTGTTATTATCACAAACTGTGCAATATAGTAAATGATTTTCTAACAAACGATCCATCGCTTCAGTTTGGGCTTCCTTCGCTTTAGGTGAAGACAATTGAATATTCATCCCGCTCATTGCTACAGTTGAACATGATCGTTTTAGCTCTCCATTCATCTCAACAATACAAGTATCACAAGTTTGAATTGGATCGACTTCAGGCACATAACAAATTTGCGGATGACTCATTTCATTTTTATTGATGATTTGTAAGATTGTTGAACCTTGCTCGGCAATTATTTCTTTCCCGTTAATCGTGATTGTAACCATGTTATTTTCCACGGTTTTCCTCCCCTTTTTTACATAAAAAAATCCACCATAAAACACATACCTATGAATAGGCTTTATGTCTTCATGGTGGAATAGTTTATTAGCAAATCGTACTAACATACCAATCCATTTTTTTGTTTACTAAATTGATAGAGTCATAACATCTCCCATACTATGATTCCATCGCTATAAAATAATTATAATCCTAAAATTATAAATAAACAATAGATTCACAATATGCTTATAAAACGCTTACAATTTTTTTATTTAACAACAGTAGTCTTTAATTTTCCGAAGTTGTTATTAAGCTTTTCAACAGCCTCATTATACTCTTCTTCTAGCTCATTTATAATATCGGCAACTGAACTAATTTTTGTAATTGCCCCAACACCATGGCCAGCAGACCAAATTTCTTTCCAAGCTTTCGCACTTGATTCATTTTTCATTCCATCGAAATCGACTTTATCTTTCTTTTTCAATTCTTGAGGATCAAGACCAGCCTTCACAATGCTAGGAATTAACATATTCGCTTTTACGCCAGAAAATGCATCAGTCAGTATAAGATCATCTTGTGTTGCATCGACTAACATTTGACGATATTCATCATTTGCTAAGCTTTCTTTCGCGACAATGAAGCGCGTTCCCATATATGCTAAATCAGCACCTGCAGCTTGAGCAGCTAAAATACTTTTACCTGTCGATATCGCACCTGCAAGCACAATGATTCCATCCCAGAACGTACGAACACTATCAACAAACGCAAATCCATTTAAATTTCCAGCATGACCACCTGCGCCTGATGCTACTAGAATTAGTCCATCAACACCAGCCCCTGCTGCTTTCTTGGCGAATTTAATATCACTCACATCAGAAAACACAAGACCACCATAACTATGTACAATATCAACTACAACCTTAGGAGAACCTAATGAAGTAATAACAAGCTCTGGCTTATGCTTTTTCAAAAGTTCAATTTCTTCTTGTAATCTACTATATGAGCTATGAACAACCATATTCATTGCCCAAGGAGCAATTTTACGCTCAGGCTCATTTGCGCGCGCCAAAGCAAGATTATCATTTAATTGACCCATCCATTGATCAAGAACCTCAATCGGACGTGCATTTGGTGCTGGAAATGATCCAATTACCCCATTTAAACAAGCTGCCTCTACTAACTCAGGTCCAGAAACTAAAAACATTGGTGCAGAAATGGCTGGTAACCTAAGTTGAGTCCACCACTTTTCTGGAATTTGTTTATTCATATAAATATCCTCCCTTTTCTCTTAAGTGAATATTCTGATTATTAATAATGATACATTAGTAAACTATTATTTTCAACTTCGTATCATGAAAAAACTATATTTTCGCCTATAACGAAACTCTACACTTATGAATTTGTTATACAAATATACCAAAGCGAATAATAAAAACATAGTCAATTAAACTCCAATCCATTTATATATTCATATTTCATCGTGGATTGAACACAGTGCACTTTCATTTATTGATAGAAAATTATTATTAGGATTTACAAGCTAAGTGAAGGATTGTAGCTACGATTAAATTAACAAAAAATATCTTTCCCTTATATAATTCATTCAAATTTAATAAAAAATCAAAAACACTGGAATCCCTTAATTTGGGAGTTCCAGTGTTTGTTATAGTCTATTAGTTTAATATTGTTACTTTAACTTGTTTTCTTCCGAAATTAATCGCATCTTGCTTATTTGCTACAAACACATCAATGCGATGTCCTTTGATCGCTCCACCAGTATCACCAGCGATTGCTTCACCATAGCCTTCTACATACACTTTACTTCCAAGCGGGATAAGATTTGGATCAACAGAAATTACTTTCATGTTTGGATTCTTCTTTAAGTTAATTCCTGTAGCTGTAATGCCGGAACATCCTTTACAAGAAGCTGTATATGCAGTAGCTTCCACTGTAACTACTTTTTTGCTCGTTGCTTTTGGTTTAGATACCTCTTTTTTTGGTGCAGGTACATTTACTTTTGGTTTAGATACACTTTCTTTTGGTGTAGCTACTTCCTCTTTTGGTTTAGATACACTTTCTTTTGGTGCAGCTACTTCCTCTTTTGGCGTAGATATACTTTCTTTTGGTGCAGCTACTTCCTTTGTTGGTGCTGCTGCAGTCTTTGGAGACACTGTTTCTGACGGCTCATCTGAAGTAGTTTCTGTTTGTGTTGCAGTATTAGTCACTTCAGATTGAACAGTATTTTTTACGCCTTCAAAGATTAATAGATTTAATCCTGGGTGAATGAGATCAGTATGTAAATTGTTCCATTCTTTAATTTGTGAAACTGTTGTATCATTATTTTTCGCAATATCCCATAATGTATTACCTTCTTCAACTAGATAATGTTTTTCTGGGGCAATTGTTAGTTCATCACCAGGATGAATTAGGTCTGTAGTTAAACCGTTTAACATTTTTGTATTTTCTACTGATGTATTATTCGTGCGTGATAGATCCCAAAGGGTATCCCCTTTTTTTACTGTGATAGTAGCAGCCTGTACATTAGCACTTACAGTTACTGAGAGTACAGTAGCTGCTGTGATCGTCATTAATTTTTTAAGCATTTCTTTTACCCTCCATGTTCCTTCATTTGCTAATTTTCCTAATCGTAACATAGATTTTTCAGAAAAAAAGAACAGGGAGATGATAAATCATTTACGTTCATGGCATGTTTATTACAGGAATATATCTAAAATTATGGAATTATCGGTAAAAAAAGGCATTTACTTTAGCCTCTTTTTAAGTTAAATTCCCTGTGCTACTTGGTACTGAGCTCAACTTATTATCTGCGAAATCAATATTAAAAAATTATTAAATAAATTACATAAATTACATAAAATGATGATTTTTGTATTAGAAACCTCATTTAACCTGATGTAAGAATCCCACTTTAAAAAGGCAAAGCCGTCTTTATAATCATAAAGACGGCTTTGTTGCGCTTAATAAAAGTTTAATTTTTATCTATTTAAATGAAACTCCAGCTAATGCCGCTCCTATTTGATTTTGAGCATTAGTAAGAATGCTTGAAGACGAACTATAACCGTTCATCAATATCGCAAAATACAGATGTTCACCATCTTTAGTAGTCACATAGCCAGACAATCCGCTCACACCTGTAAGAGTACCAGTTTTAGCATGCAAATTATTTTCAGCAAGTGTTTGGATCATTCGGTTTTTTAATGTGCCATCCACTCCGGCAATCGGGAGAGATTGATAATATACATCAAAAAAAGGTTCTTTACTCATACCGACAAGTACATTTCCGATTTGACGTGCAGAAAGCATATCATATCTACTTAAACCAGAACCATCTACCATTCTATATGTCGGATCAATACCATACTTTAGTAAACTATCTTTTACAACTTGCGCACCTGCAGAAGAGCTTCCTTCCCCTTTTTTCTCCGCCCCAAGTCGCTTAAGAAGCATTTCGGCATAAAAATTATCACTCTCTTTAGTCATAAAGCCAAGAATATCACGTAGCGGTGGCGAGGATACTTGTGATATTTTCACTTCTCCATCTGTCACAACACCGTTTTTCACCTCTGCTCGCTTTCTAAATTTTATACCTGCTTTTTCCATTTCTTCTTTCATAATTGTACCAGCATACAATGAAGGCTCTTCTACAGCCATCTGTTCACTACCAGGTTGTACACTTAAAGGTAGGTCTCCTTTTAAGTGAATAATGTTTTTACCTCGCTCCTTTTCAACCGTAAATGTATTTTTCGAATCAGCTTGTACTGTTTTCGATTCATTTATTATTTGCACATACTCAGTTTTAGGTTCCAAATTAAAAGCTACAGGTTTCCCAACTTCATTAGGTTGATAGTTTACTTGAACTGTACTCCTATTAATTGATAGTGCACTTAATGGGACATTATATCCATATGGTTCATCATCCCATGCCCATCCAGTTCCTAGACGCTGTGTGTCATATTGACTTTCATCAATAATCACATCTCCATTGATTTGAGTAATTCCTTTTTTCTTTAAATCCTCAACTAGTCTTGTAATTTTTGTACCGTTCTTTTGGCCAGAAGGATCATCTGACTGCAGTGTTGGATCGCCATAGCCTTTAATTATGATATCCCCGTCTACTTTGCCATGTTTATTTGGAGGTGCTGTTAAATAAAGTTCCGTTTTGAATGTATAGTCTGGCCCAAGTTCTCTTAGTGCAGTAGCTGACGTCAAAAGTTTCATATTCGAAGCAGGTGTAAGTAAATCATCACCATCTCGTTGATATAGCACTTCTTCTCCACTCTTTCGGTCAAGTGAACCTACAACTATGCCTGTCGTTACACCTTTTAAATTTTCTTGATTCAAGATAGGGTCGATCAATGTAGAAAGTAAAAATGTATCAGCGATGGATTGAACACCATCACCTGTTTGGTTAGGATACTGACTAAGTAAAACAGCAACCGCATCCTGAAATGCCGTAGCTGATGATGACGTACGAACACCATTTAACAATATTGAAAATGCAAGCTTATCGCCATTTTGATCCGTTACATAACCAGATAAACTATTGATGCCGCTCATAGAACCAGTTTTGGCATGTACATTTTTTTCAGCACTCGTTCCGATCATTCGTGATTTAAGCGTTCCATCAACACCTGCAATTGGTAGCGATTGTTCAAATACTTCCTTATACTCTTGTTGAGACACATATTTCAATAGCTGTGCCATTTGCTTTGGTGAAATTAAATCCATACGTGATAATCCAGATCCATCGACCTGTCTATAGTTTGTATCGATATCTGCTTTTTTGAGAAATTCCTCAATAACGTCTGCTCCTGCATTAAAGCTTCCTTCATTTTTAGCAACTACACCTAATTCCTTCAATAGCATTTCCGCATAGAAGTTATCACTCTGCTTATTTAACTGAACAATCAATTCACTAAGAGGCTGGGAATTATGTACAATAATCGGAGTACCTGTTGTAATTTTTGTTTTTTCTACTTTTACTTTTTTCTTTAATAAGTCAATTCCTTCTGCATTCAAAGCTCTCTTCCAAACATTTCCTGCAAAAAGTGCAGGGTCATCTATTGCTACATCTTCAGTATAGACCGATGATTGTTTTCCAATCGTACCGCTAATAACAACTGAATTCGTCCCACGAGGTCTATCAATTACAAGATTATTATTGCTACCCTCAACTATTTTTGCATTGTTATGTATGGTTACATAATCAGTCATAGGATTCATCCCTAATGAAGGGGCTTCTCCTATAGAACCAGCTGGAGCAATAGAAAGACTTATCATATTTTCATGCACAGCTAATGAGCTGATTTGAGCGTTATATCCATATGATTCATCGTCCCACATCCATCCTGCTCCAAGTCGATTGTCGTCAAAATAACTATCATCTACCAATATATCGCCGTTAATAGATTTAATGCCCTTGTTTGACATTTCTTTAGCCATATTTCGCATATCTTCTTCTGACAAAGATGGATCACCATATCCTTTAACAATTACGTTACCATGCAGTACCCCTTTTTTGTTAATTTGGCCTGTAGTGTATACTTCAGTTTTAAAATGGTAATTTGGAGTTAGTTTATCTAGCGCCGCTGCTGTAACAAACAGTTTTAAATTAGAAGCAGGAACAAATGTTTTATCTGCGTCATACTCATCCAACAGCTCTCCGGTTCTCGTGTTATATACTACAATACCTGCATGCATACCGACTGTGTTTAAGTTTTTGGATAATTGATCTACTAGTCGATCAATTTGTGGAATAGTCTTGACTATTGTTGACGTATCCGTAGACGTAGCATATGCTGGTAGCGTAAAAACTTGCATTGCAAGTACGGAACTTAACAATAATTTGCTACCAATTCGTTTCATTTTCCTCATATTTCCTCTCCCCTTTTTGTTTAAAGTACAAATATTTAAATTCAAAATATTCCAAAAATATCCTTTTTATTTATTTAAATAAATTAAATCCTCAAATAAAATCTATGTTTCTATTCAATCATGCGAAAAAATAATTAGATAAAATTTCCATCCTCGAACAAATAATGACAAAGTTCGACTCGATAAAAATGTAAAATAGTAATAACCAAGTAAATTATGTAATATAATTGTAATCTACGGGTACAAAACTATCATTTAAACTCAGTAACATTTATAAATGGAACAATGGGTATAGGAGGTATTTTTTTTGGAAACTACTTTAAATGTTAAAAGAAGTAATAGTAAGCGGAGAAGGTCATTTAATCAAATTATTCCCTGGCATTTCATTTTAATTGGAGTAATCGTTATAATCGCAATCATTGCAATCGGTTATAATCGGGCAAACCACTTTAACGCTCAAATTAAGATTAATGGCATAAAATTAAGTGGATTGAATGCTGAGCAGGCACTTGATAAGTTAAAAACTAGCAAACTTAAAAACATAGTTTATGTAGGTGACACGAAAGTATTGGATGGTAAAGATACAAAGATGAACTTTACCGAAAAAGATCTACCCGCTATTAAAAAAGTATTAAAAAGCCAGCGCACGTTTTTTCCTTCATCTAAAGCAAAGAATTATTCTTTAATGCCTAGTCAATTAGATGAAAAGCAAATTGATGCAATGAATAAACAAATTGAAGAAAAGCTTCTCACTCTAAATAATGGATTAAAAGCGCCACAAGATGCGAAAGTTCATTTGGAACAAGGCAATATTATTGTCTCTAAAAGCATTAACGGTGAACAATATGATGTTGCTAGTCTAGTAAAAAACTTCAAGCGTCATGAATATTCTAGTGTAATTCATTTAAAACCTATTTACCTACAACCTATTAAAGAAAACAATCAAATTGTGAAAAATGAAAAGAAAGAACTACAAGCACTACTAGCTCGCACAGTTGATTATAAAGTGCAGGATAAAGTTTATTCTTTAAAAGCTAGCGAATTAATTAAAAATGCGTCTGTATCAAAAGATATGAAAGTTACAATTGACTATGCCGATCTAAAAAACAAGATTGCTGACATCAATAAAACTCAGTCTACATTAGATAAAAACTTTCAATTTAAGACTCATTCCGGTTCTGTCATCTCAGTTAAAGGACAAGGCTACGGCTGGGCATTAGATGTGGAGAAAGAATCAAAACAAATTCAAACAGCTTTTGAGTCTGGAGAAAAATCTATTACTGCATCTAACATTTTAGGTCATGGCTGGGATGATGAGGGTTATGGTTATACTACGACCTCAAACAATGGCATTGGCGATACGTATGCTGAAGTGTCGATTTCAGAACAACGTATTTGGCTTTACAAAAACGGTAAATTAGCTATCACAACTAGTGTCGTTACAGGTAAACACATCACTGGTGAGGATACATCAAAAGGAGTATGGTATGTCCTTTATAAGCGAACGCCATCTATACTTAAAGGCTCACACGTAGGAAGTGGCGCATATGAAGTTCAAGTTGATTATTGGGCACCATTCACAAACAGTGGCCAAGGTTTCCACGATGCTAGCTGGCGAACTAATTGGTCAAATAATGCCTATCTGACTGCAGGTTCAGGCGGCTGCGTTAATACACCACCTAGTATAATGAAAACTGTATTTGATAACCTTAGCACATATGAGCCAGTAGTTATTTATTAAATGAAGTTAAAGCAGGAAATCCTTGGGGGTTTCCTGCTTTTTCATTTGATGGAATTTATTTAAATAAGTTAAGTTAAAGAATTTGTTTTTGGGGGTCGCAATTAATTCTCGTGATTGCTATTAAAATTCAGGGATCACAATTAAATTTCCGGAATCGCAATTAAATTCCCGGATATCGCAATTAAATTTCTAGAATCGCAATTAAATATAAAAAATCCCCCTATCGGTAATAGTATTTTTACTTAATTATCCTTCAAAATAGATACTTTCAAATGGAAAGTTAGCAAATTTGCTTTAATTTAATCTAAACTACTAAAAAACGGCTCGAAATCTACTTCTTTTCCATAGAAAGGAAACAGATCCTCGTCCCCCCTTCCCAATTAGCAATTCTTAAAACTCTATCTTCGTTCTTAATTCCAGAAATTTTTACAATTTTAATCATGCCTCTAATGATCAGCAATCCTGTTTATGGAGAGTCTAATCTAATTAAATAAACCATAAATTCCCAATAAAAATAGCCATAATCTTAGTAATAATCAAGAAACATTTAATTATTACAAATTTGTCCAATTTGTTATATTTTGATTATTTACCCCTTATTAAGTGAACTCACATATAAAGTTATGTTAGAATTTAGACTTAATGTGTTCTCACATTCTTAATTAATTAATTACCAAATTCATGTATAGTCTAAGATTTGCCCTTACTAGTCTTTGAGGTAAGGGATTTTTCTTTGTTGTATTTAGGTATTGGGAAGAGGGAAGGTTTAGTAATGAAGTCGAAGTCAGGATACACCTTAATTACGTTAAATTTAAAAAAAGAGAGAAAAAAGAAGAGAACAATGAACTCTATGGCATTAGTAGGACTTGCCTCAACATTTGTAGCCATTCAAGTTCCAAACACTACAGAAGCTGCCACGTCAATTGATCCTAAGAAAACACTGCAATCTAGTGCGCAAACTTTTTCTGAAAACACAAATACATATAAATCAAGTGGTAATGGTGTCCGCATTAGATCGGGTGCTGGTACTTCTTATCAAATTTTAGGTAGTGTTAATAAAGGGCAAAGTATTGAAGTAATCTCATATTCCAATGGCTGGTATAAGGTAAAAGTTAATGGGATAACAGGATATATGAGTGCAACTTATGTTGAAAAAGTAACCGAATCGAATAGTAGTACTAATCAAGTAGTCACTTCGGGGAACTATATTTCTACTGGTAATGGCGTTCGCATTAGATCTGGGGCAGGTACAAATTATCAGATTATAGGTAGTGTTAATAAAAATCAAAAATTAGATGTGATTTCAAGCTCTAATGGCTGGTATAAAGTTAAAGTTAATGGCTTAACAGGGTATATGAGCGCATCTTATGTTGCAAAAGTAACTGAATCAAATAGTAATACCGATAGTAATCCGGTCGTTAGCACTGGGAACTACATTACTACAGGTAGTGTCAACATAAGATCTGGGGCTGGTACTTCTTATCAGATTTTAGGTAGCGTAAATAAAAATCAAAAACTAGATGTGATCTCTAGCGTAAGTGGTTGGTACAAAGTTAAAGTTAATGGCTTAACAGGGTATATTAGTGCATCTTATGTTGCAAAAGCAACAAATTCAAGTTCAAATTCAAATAACTCTCAACAAAACAACACTCAACCAGATAACTCTCAAACATTTAATGTTCAAAGTTTAATTACTTATTCAAAAAAGTATTTAGATGTACCTTATGTTTGGGGTGGAGCAACTCCATCTGGATTTGATTGTAGTGGATTTATTTCATATGTATTCAAAGAATTTGGCGTGTCACTTCCAAGAACAAATGTTGCAGGTTATTGGTATAATAACTCAAACTTAAAAACTGTAAATAATGCTCAACCTGGAGATTTAATCGTTTTCAAAGATACATATACTTATGGGCCGTCTCATATGGGTATTATGATTAATAACACAGAGTTTATCCATGCAAGTAGTAGTTCAGGTGTAACAATTTCTAATGTAAACAATACATATTGGGACCAACATTTTTTAGGCTTTAAAAGATTTCAATAAGGTTTGACAACTATATACATTTATAAGACATAATAGTTCAACTATACTTGTTACTTAAAAAGTACCCTATTAAATAGACCGCTTTAAACAGTCTACTTTATAGGGTACTTTTGTTTGCTTTATTAAGAGTACATTTAAATAAATTTAAACTCGATACTCATCCGCGCGCCAATTTTTAATACTCTGTTTGATTTCTTTTGAAGATAATCCTTCATTTACCGCTTTTTCACTTAACTCGACGAACTCCTCATCGCTTGCAAATCGTAATGCTATGATTTGCCACATTGTTGTTTTTGGATTTAACGGTTTACCTGTTAACGTAAAATGACGGAAATTTTCTTCCATACGAATGACACGGTCTTGTACTTTATTCGAGTACATTCTTGTGAGTAAAAATGAAATAACTAATAAAAGTGAAGTAAATAGAATAAATACCGCTAGCCAAATATGATCACTATTTTTTATCGCAATACATAAGTTGACGATTGAACCAATAATTGTGATTAGTGCTAGTGGTGCTCCAAAAAAGTGAAATAGTGGGTGAAATCGAACATGATGATCTAAGCTTTGCTGTTTCATATGTATACCTCTCCTTTAAAAATGTATTATGTTCCCTATTCTATCATTATTATTCGAATTGCATATTTATCATTAAAGAATTTTTATGTACAAAAAAACCGAGCATAAATCGTGCCTGGTCCTTTTTTACTTAGAGTATATCCGCAAAAATACCACAGCTTTTAGAACTGTGGTACACCTCAAAATTTATACTTTCTTATCTAAAAAAACGAAACTGCTTCCGTTCGTTTTCAAGCTGTTATACATATTCTTGTCGATTAATAATCAAATTTTTAGCAAGTTGTCTCCTGAGTTTGATTTCTACTACGGGGTGATCGCCTTTATGAGTCAGTTATTTTCTTATTTGTGCTGTTTTACTTACTCATGAACCCTTTATGAGTAACACTTTTTCTTTTTTTGGCTGTTTTACTTACTCATGAGCCCTTTATGAGTAACACTTTTTCTTTTTTTGGCTGTTTTACTTACTCATGAGCGCCTTATGAGTAACACTTTTGCTTATTTGTGCTGTTTTACTTACTCATGAGCCCTTTATGAGTTAAGAATTTTCA
>NZ_NUCO01000134.1:0-84847 GCF_002555445.1 Bacillus sp. AFS017336 | reverse complement strand
GAGCCTCCTCGGCTTTGCCTAGGCCACTGAAAAAGTAAATTTTGGTTAAAAATTACTTTTTCGGAAAAATCAATTCCCATAAAAACCTAGTTTTTTATAGCTAAAGTGGGAATGATAATCTATTTTACATCCCATTTTAGAGATGAAAGTGGGGATGGGGAATTTAGGGAATTGAACATTTTCAAAAATCATGTAGTTTTTCAGCGGCCTCGCTTTGCCTGTGGGGTCTTTAGCCTTCCCGCTATTCCCATAGGAGTCGATCAACCTTCCGTTCCAATCAAATTAGTCAAACAATAAAAGTCTACATCAAAATTCTAATCTACTTTACTTTACTTTGAGAAAAATATCGACGAAGTACTTATTTAAGTAGAATTTATAGAAGTAGAAAAAATAAAAGGCTGTCAATTGTTCCGACAGCCTAAAGAATGTACTAAAATATTTGAGCTTCTCGTAATTGTTGCTCGACTTGCGTTAAATCTTCTTCTTGTTTCACTAAAAACTCTTCATCTAAATCAGTAGCAAGGCCTTTCATTTTTTCAAGCTGTTCTCTTGCTTGAGTGATTGCAGTTGTTGCATCAGTTAATTGTTGCTCGTCCATGCTCATTGTTGCATAACCTACAAGCTTTTGTGCAGCTTTAACTTTCATTTCTACATCTTCAAAATTATTAAAGTTTGACATATTCACCCTCCTTATTTCACTTCGTAGTATTCCCAAATAAATAGGAAAAATGAAGAAGTGCTGTTTTTTTATTAAGTTTTTTTTGAAATTTTTTCATAGTAAGAAAATAAAAAAGGGTAAAATAAAAAGGACTGAATAAATCAGTCCTCTATGTAGTCAAGTATTATTTATATCTTTACTACGTTAGCAGCTTGAGGTCCACGGTTACCTTCAACAATGTCAAAAGAAACTTCTGCACCTTCTTCTAATGATTTGAATCCTTCAGTTTGAATAGCTGAGAAATGTACGAATACGTCTTCTCCGCCTTCAACTTCGATGAATCCGAAACCTTTTTCATTGTTGAACCATTTTACTTTTCCTTGCATATTTCTTTTCCTCCTAAAACATTGCACATAAAGCGCGAAAAAATTTCCACTTATTAACACTTAATTAATAAATGTTGAAATTAATATACAACTATTAGGATTATAAGTCAAGTAAGCGCTTAATCACGAAATATACAATCAATTGACATAAATAATTCATAAATAAAAAAAAGCTTAAAATAAATTTGTGAAATAAATCACAAACATAAAAACTCATGCTATACTTCAACTGTAGTAAGCAGTACAAAATAATTTTAAAGCTAAAAACATGTTTTCACTTTATAAAGAGATGGAGAGATGGAAATGATACATTGCGAATGGATTGAATTTCAAATTGAACATGATTTAATAACAGAAGAAAAATTTGAAGAAATGATGAATGATACATTTCAGGCTATGATGGTCGATGAAAATAACTTTCCTCAATATATATGGACAGCAAATTATGTTGTAATTGTAACGAAGCGAATTAGAATTTTAGAAGAAGTAGAGTTTATACAAATTCCTCGTAACCCCGCGTGTGAGTAGTAGCTAAATGAAGAAACGGTAAAAGGGGCTGTCTCATATTGAACTGACATATGGGACCCTCTTTTTAACTTGCTTATTGAATCTAGAATGGACAGTTTCTTCAAGTGTAAAGTTGATTAATCTAATTTGCGATTTTAATTCAATTTGCTGAATATTGAAACATCCCCTACCCAAATCACCATTAGATTTACCTATTATTAAATAATCCTTCTTAATACCTTAAGATCCAGTATTTCCTTCCTTAAAATCTTTTCCTGTTTTTACATTAGTTATATAATAACTGTATGTACTTAATGAGTTATATAAAAATCAGTTAAATTGTGAGGAATAAAATGAAATTAATAATTGCTGAGAAGCCTGATCAAGGGTTGAAGCTTGCTGCTCCTTTTAATTTTCAGAAGAAAAAGGGGTTTTTAATCATTCAACCAAATGAGTTTTTTCCAAAAGGCGCTTATTTAACTTGGGCTATTGGGCATTTATGTGAGTTGTTATCACCTGAAGAATATGATGAGAAGTGGAAAAAATGGTCTCTAAATACTTTACCTATTGTACCTGATCGTTTTAAGCATAAAGTATCAAAGGGAAAATGGGATCAATTTTCGATTATAAAGAATTTAGTCCATTTAGATGAAGTGAATGAAATTATAATCGCGGGAGACTGTGAGAGAGAAGGAGAACATATTGTTCGCCTTATATTAAATTTAGCTGGAAATCGAAAACCGATGAAAAGGCTTTGGATTTCTTCTTTAACTGAAAATGCTGTTAGAAAAGGATTTAGCCAATTATTGGATGAAAATGAAACAAAAAGCTTATTTTTTGAGGCGTATAGTAGAGCTTGTGCCGATTGGTTAGTAGGGATGAATGCATCGAGAGTGTATTCACTACATTTACAAAAAAAGGGAATTCAAGATGTATTTTCTTTAGGGAGAGTTCAGACACCTACTCTCGCACTTATAGTGAAAAGAGAGCTTGAAATAGAAAAGTTTAAATCTGAACCTTATTGGGAGGTATATGCTACATTTCAGTTTGATAAGAAAAAGTTTTTTGGAAAGTGGCATAAAGAATCAGATTCTAAAATCTCATCTAGTGAATTAGCTACTAAAATCGCTAGTTTTTGTGAAAATAAAATGGCAAAGATTACTGATATTGAACAAGAAAGAAAGGAATATCAGCCTCCTTTTCTTTATAATTTATCAACGCTACAAGCTGATGCAAATGCTAAATATAAGTTTTCTCCACAAAAAACTTTAGAAATTGCTCAAAAGCTTTATGTTAAAGGGAATATATCATATCCGCGTTCCGATTCAAGTTTTATTACAAAGGAAGAGGCGATGATGATCCCCGACATATTAAAAAAACTCGAAAACATTGAGCAATTTTCACAATTTTTCCCTCTTCCAAACGAGTCTATTTTAAATAATAGTCGTTTTGTTAACGAGAAAAAGGTTACCGATCACTATGCAATCATTCCAACTGAACAAGTGCCAGCTATTCATAAATTGAATGATGAAGAATTCAAAATATATGAATTAATTGTAAATAGATTAATAAGTGCACATTATCCTAGTTCAATTTTTGACTATACAACAATTCATACGATAGTTGACGATCGAGCGACTTTTATTTCAAAAGGGAAAATAATGGTTCAAGAAGGCTGGCGTAAAGTTATTTTTGAAAAAGCAAAAGAAAAAAATAATGAAGAACAAAATTTGCCCATTGTTGAAATTGGACAAGAAGGAATCGTTAAAAAGGCTGAAGTAAAAGAAAAGAAAACACAAGCTCCTAAAAGATATACAGAGGGACAATTAATAACATTAATGAAATCAGCCGGGAAACATATCGATAATCCTGAATTAACGAAAATCTTAAATAAAACTGAAGGACTTGGTACAGAAGCAACTAGGGCTGGAATTATCGGTACGTTAAAAAATAGAAAATATATTGATGTTAAGAAAAATCAGGTTTTTGCAACTGATAAAGGAAAACTTATTATTTATGCTCTTGGAGAAAATATTTTAACTTCACCTGAAATGACAGCTAAATGGGAGCAACGATTAAGTGAAATAGGGGACGGGAAAGCAAGTAGTCTTGATTTTATGGAGCAAACAAAAAAATTAACAGAGAAAATAATATTGGATGCATATGAAAATGAGAAAATATGGAATTTTTCAGAGTTTCGCATTGAAGATATGCAGAATACAAAGTTTGGTCCGAAGAAAAAATCAGTTAGTATTGGAAAATGTTTTAAATGTGAAGGGAAAATGGTTGATAAAGGGTCTTTTTATGGCTGTGATCAATTCCAAAAGACAAAATGTGATGTGACGATTTCAAAAAAAATATTAGGAAAGTCAATTACAAAATCAGCCATGAAGCAATTGCTTAGTGGAGAAACTACTGAAACTATAAAAGGTTTTTCAAAAGATGGTAAAGAATTTGAGGCATCATTAAAATTTAATGAAGCAGGTAAAATCATGTTTATTCAAAATTCTATAAAATAAAATGAACGATAATATAAATTAACTAGTCAATTCTATTTTATATTGCATATACTTATATACAATATAAATAGGAGGATTAGAGTGAAGGAATTCTATAGCAATGAACAAGTTTTTTTAACTGGTGGAATTGTTCCTTCCGTTTATTCGTTATGCATAGATTGTGATCGGAAAATTGTACATGTCCTTGATTTAGATCGAGTAGGCACAAGACCGGTATTTGTATCGTTTTCCGACAGTTTTGCCATAAAAATTTTTGAGCAAATAAGCTTATCTTCACTTGGAAGTTACTTAGAATACCAATATTTGATTTATACAACTGAAGGTATAGTAACAAAATGGAAAAATAGCGAACTTGTTGCTTTAACTAATTTAGACGATTGTAAACCAGAATTTCTTAGCTTGATGAAAGAAAGAAGGAATGCATGGTCTAAATACAAAGCTTTATATAATCGAAAATAAAAGAAGGATTACTCTTGAATAAAATCAAAGAGTAATCCTTTTTCTATTGCCTCTGCATATTCCTGTCTTTTCATGTTTTAATTTGTTAAACTATCATCATATCTTAAAATAGAAGGTGACAAAATGATTTGCTTTTTAGAAAATACCTTTCAAATAAAATTAGAAAAAAATGAAAAAGGTGATTTTCCAATTATTGTGACGGACGATGGCATTTTTAGTGAGATTAATCTTAAGGACAAACCAAGTACATACGTTAAGTTTATCATTAATGAGTATGATGAATTAACGATTGATTGGTATGTTGAAAATGAAAATCGATTCTCCGTAAAGAGTTTACAAGTTCATCAAATGATTTTAATTAATGATCATGATGAAAATTCAATTCAATTTGTTTTAGAACGTTGGCAATCAAGAATGTTTAAGATTCAATGGAAACCTAAGTTGCACATCGAATTTGGATTGTATTATGAAGTATGTGATGATTGTGATTAAGATGATTTTTTAGGTTTAAGTAAAGTAAGAATGACAAGAAAGCTAATCCATCCGATTAATGGATAAAGAAATGTTAAAAGTGGGCCATAACCAATTATGCTAATAAATAGACAGCATATTAATAATAAAATAACGAGTACATTTGCATTTATTGGGATGTATGAATTAATTTGTCTAGACATCCCATATATATTACCAACTAAAGTAGTGAAAATTTCAGCTAATATAACCATTAAGAAAAAGTAATAGAAAATTGGATGGATTTTTTTGATTACTTCAACCATAGGTATTTCATATTGTTGAAAATTAGGCACTCCAGAAACGTTAAGGTGAATTAGTAATAAAATTGTGCCTAATATAAGCCCTCCTAAAATCCCACCGTGTATAATAGAAGATTTTTCTTTACACTCTGATCCAATTGGAACTAAGACTGCTTGTGCTAGTGCCATATTTAAACAAACATAAGTGATTGGTTTCGTAAATACTGAAATATTAAGCGTATTGATGGAAGGCAATAGATTATCTAAATTAATTTCGCGCATTGTAAATGGTAAGTGTGAATTAATGAAAACTGCAGCAATAAAAGCACACATAATTGGGACTACCGTATTATTTAAGCTGAATAAACCACTTGTCCCTTTTCTTAAAACGATAAATGTTAAGATAATAAAAATAAACGAACCGATCAATGAATTGAAATGTAAGTAATTTTTAAATACAGCACCAGCACCTGACAGCATAACGCTTGTAACGCCAATTAGTACAAAGAAAAGAAGCGCATTAATGATATTTCCTCCGAGTTCTCCAAATAAAAGTACATTAAATTCTTGTGCTGACTTCAATTTATATGTATGTGCAATGGTCATAATTTTACTTCCAAACCAACAAAATAAAATGGTCGCAAATAAAATTCCCAAAGCACCATATACTCCGTTTATAGAGAAGAACTCTACGATTTCCTTTCCCGTGGCGAATCCTGCCCCAATTACAGTTCCAACATATGTAAATGCTATATTTCGAACTTCTTTACTAAAGTTAAATTTCATAGGAAGTCCTCCTAAATGTAGTACTAAATTGTATGATACATTTTAGGAAATTAGACATGCTCTAAAGGAAAAGTTTATAAACATTTCAATTGAGAAAATTTTATTGGACGAAAATTTTAAAAGAAAGAAGGATAAATTAAAATTTAAATTTACGCTCATTTTTAATTATGTTACAGTGAGTAGGTTAGGGAGGCGGACAACATGAATATACTTAAGTGGAATTTTAATATGAAAGTAAGGCTTGTAGCTGAGTTTTTCTTCGGCTTATTTTTTTGGATGTATTTACCTTTTCTAGCGATTTACTTTGCTGAAGAATTAGGTAAAGTTACTTCGGGGATTTTACTAATGTGCTCACAGGCTGTTGGGGTATTTGCAAATTTAATCGGCGGATATTTAGCTGATACGTATGGTCGAAAGAAAATGATGGTCATATCTGCCTTTATTCAAGCTGGTGGTATGATCTTATTAACGATTGCAAATTCACCAATTTTAACTTCTCCTTGGTTAACTTTTGTAGGATTTGCAATTATTAGTGTTACCGGAATGCTTTATAATCCAGCTAGTTCTGCAATGGTAGCAGATACAGTTGAGGACAAAGATGAGCGAAACTTGGTATTTGCAGTATTTTATACGATGATAAATATAAATGTAGTAATTGGACCAATAATTGGAGGAATCTTATTTTTTAAAGCAAGGTTTTTATTATTTGCAACATCTTCATTTATATTTTTAATTGTTTCAATTATGATTGCTTTATTAATAAAGGAGTCCTTGCCAGATTCAATAAAGCAAGAAAAAGAAGCTTCAATTTCTAAAGTCTTTATTCAACAAGTGAAGAATTATCGCATTATTTTTACTGATAAAGTATTTTTCTTATTTGTTGCTGCCGGAATATTAATCTCTCAAACTTTTACTCAATTAGATTTATTGTTAGCAGTATTTATAAAAGAGAAAATACCTGTTCAAACATTAATTAGCTTCGGCGATTTTACTTTAAAAACAAAGAGTGAAACATTATTTAGCTGGACAATTGCAGAAAACGGTTTAATAGTAGCTTTATTAACTGTTTTAATCACGAAGTTCGCGAATAAATTTAATGAAAGATTTTTATTTTTTGCATCTTCCGTTTGTTATGCTTTCTCTATGTTATTGTTCGGATTTACACTTTCAGCCTACGTAATTTTTATTGCTATGGCAATTTTTACTTTAGGAGAAATATTAGTTGTAGGGAATCAGAACTCATTTATTGCAAAAATCGCTCCAGAAAGTCAACGAGGGCAGTATTTTGCTGCTTCAGGTTTAAGATGGTCATTAGGACGAACAATCGCACCATTAACCATTCCACTCGCAGGTATAATTGGATATAAATGGACTTTTATTTTAATCGCATTTTTAGCATTATGCGGAGCGTATTTATATGAAATTATGTTTAAAGAGATGAAGAAAAAATCAATAGAAATACGTAATGATATGAAAGTAGTATAATGATATAAAAAAAGGACCCCGGGGGTCCTTTTTTAGCGGTTATTTAAAGCCTTATCGAGTGTGTCGACATTTTCTTGCATTAAATCAAAATAATCCTTATGGTTTTTTACATCATCTTCGGAAATAGTGGCTAAGTGATTAAGTCTCAAAATTTCAGCATGAGTTTCATCTTTTACGACTGAAGCAACTTTAGGTGTTGCAAACGTTTCAAATAAAATATATTTAACATGATGTTTATTAACAAAGTCTACAACATTTTTTAATTCCTTTTGAGAAGGTTCTTGAGAAGGAGATAGCCCTGTAATTGGAATTTGTTTAATTCCATAATGTTGTTCTAAATAACCATAAGCTGCATGAGAAACAACGATATCTTTACGCTTGGAATGTAAAACTAAATTTCGTAACTCGCTATCAAGTTCATCAAATTGACCGTCGATTTTATCATAATTCGCTTCGAAGTATTCTTTATTTTTTGGCATTAATTTGATCAATTCATCTTTAATATTTTCTGCCTCAATTTTTGCTCTAGAAGGATCTAACCAAACATGTGGATCAACATCATGTTGATCTTCTTCGTGAACTTCTTCTTCATTTGATTTAATTAATTCAATATTTTTTGTAGCTTCTAATGATGCCACATTATTGTTTTTTAGTGCATCCTTAATTTTATCAGCAAAAGGTTCCATACCTGCACCATTATAAACAAATAAATCAGAGTTTGCGATTTTAACAATTTGTTTGGATGTCGGTTCAAAATCGTGAGTATCGACTCCGGTAGGGTAAATTGAATGTACATCAACATATTTACCACCAATTTTTTCAGCAAAATCCTGTAATGGATAGATTGTAGTATAGATCGTAAGCTTATTTTTATCTTTTGTACTTTGTTGCTTCGTATCCTTATTACAAGCTGATAGAATTGTTCCTGTTAATAGCAAAGTTATGATTGCTAATTTTCTAAATTTCATATTCATGCTCTCCCTATCATTTTAATCGTCTTAGTATTTTGTATTGAGGCTATTAATAAACGAAAATGATTAAATTATTTTAATTAATTCGTAATCATTCCTTTTTATATTTTAAAAAAAATGTAAGATAAATTTTTTATCATACAAAAAGTAAACTTAAATAAAAACCTCAAAATCGTACTTATTACGATTTAACACTTAGTCATTATAAATCAGTAATTTTTATTGTGCAAGAAAAATGATAACTAGAAAGATCTAATATGCAAAAAAAGTATGTTTTGATGTAGAGCTAATCGATCAAAACATACTTTTTATTAAGATTTTCGCTTTAAGCGGAATTTCCGAGGTTTTTGACTTTCATTATTACTTTGCTTCTTTTTACTTTTGAAAAATTGAAAGAAAATAAAGAAGATGTATAGTGGAATCGCAATATAAATAAAAAATGGCCACTGTTCTTTTTTTGCATGCCATACAAGGTATAAAGCGTATCCTAAAAAGATCGTAATAATCGTTGCATATTTAGGAATCGGAATATCTTTAAAGCTTGGAATTTTTATTCTACTTACCATTAAAAAAGCTAATGCAACGAATACAGTGATAATGACGATTTGTGGTATGCGACTACCGAATAAAGTTAAAAAGGCGACAAAACCACCTGCAGCGGTAATTGGTACACCAGTAAAATATTTTAATGATGTCGAAATTGGTGTTACATTAAATCGAGCTAATCTGTAAGCTCCGAATAAAGGGAATAAACCAGCGATTCCTAAACCAAAGATACCTTCAGTAGAGAATTGTGTACAAAATACTAAATAAGAAGGTGCGACTCCAAATGTGACGATATCAGCTAATGAGTCTAATTCCTTTCCTAATTGAGATTGTACTCCTAAAACTCGGGCAACACGACCGTCCATACTATCTAGCATCATTCCTATTAAAATAAGAATTGCTGCATTTCTGAATTCGCCTTTAGCAGCGAATCCAATTGATAGAAATCCACAATATAAGTTACCTAGAGTAAATAGGTTCGGGATACTTCTTCTTATCATACATTCACTTCCTAATATTGATATAAATATATATATATGTTCAAATTCATAAGATATATTATAACCCAAAAATTAGCAAGAATGGAAATTAATAATGAAGTTCGAGAAATGTTTGGAGATTCGACATATTTTTTTATAAAAATTGCCCTTTTTTGCACCGAAAAAATATGGGAATAGTAAAAAAGTTAAATAGTACTAATAAAAAATTGAAAAAAATTATGAAATTTAAACTATATTTTAAAGAGTTTTTAATAAAAAATAAATTAAATATTAAAAAAATACTTTTTTTTCTGAAAAATATGTAGTATATTGAAAAAGTAATAAGTGATTTTTCAGAAAAATAAGTAAATTATATGATGAATCACAAATATTCGGAGGTGCTCTTATGAAGCGTAGATTAGCAACAACTGTTTCAAGTTTATTAGTATTAAGTACGGTACTAGCAGCTTGTGGCAAAGACACAGAAACAACGGCAACTAATACTCAGAAAGATAAAAAGCAAACGTTAAGATTAACTACCACCACTGAGATTCCTTCTATGGATTCAGCAAAAACTACTGATTCAATGTCATTCGAAGTTTTAGACAATGTAAATGAAGGTTTACTTCGTTTAGGACAAGATGACGCAGTAGTAGATGGCGTTGCTAAGAAAGACTCGATCGAAGTTAGTAAAGATGGACTTACTTATACTTTCCATTTACGTGATACAAAATGGTCTAATGGTGAGCCAGTGACAGCTAAAGACTTCGTTTACGGTTGGCAACGTGCTGTAGATCCTAAAACTGCATCTGAATATTCATTCATTTTATACTATGTGAAAAATGCTGAGGCTATTTTCAATGGTAAAATGCCATTAGATCAATTAGGTGTTAAAGCAATTGACGATAAAACTTTACAGGTTACTTTAGAACAACCTACACCGTATTTCTTACAATTAACAACTTTTGGTACATACTTACCTGAAAACCAAAAGTGGGTTGAGTCTAAAGGAGATAAATATGGTTTAGAAGCAAATACTCAATTATATAATGGTCCGTTTGTTTTAAGCGACTGGAAACATGAGCAAAGCTTTACATTAAAGAAAAACGAAAAGTATTGGGACAAAGACGTTGTTAAGTTAGATGAAATTAAATACAATGTAGTTAAAGATACTTCAGCAGCTGTTAACTTATATCAAAACGGTGATCTTGACAAAGTTATGGTAGATTCTGAGTTCGTTGATAAATATAAAAACGATCCAGATTACAAAACTCAATTAGATGCTCGTTTAGTATTCTTCCGTTTCAATGAAAAACTACCACTTTTCAAAAATGCTAAGGTTCGTCAAGCGTTTGACTTAGCTTATGATAAAGAAGCTATTACTTCTTCTATTTTAAATGACGGTTCTAAACCTGCATATTGGTTAGTACCATCTGAGTGGGTAAAAGGTCCAGATCAAAAAGATTTCCGTGATCATAATGGAGACTTCAATAAATATAATGTGAAGGAAGCTCAAAAATTATGGTCTGAAGCTAAGAAAGAACTAGGCAAAAATAAAATTGAGTTAAAAATGCTTTCATATGATGATACAACTCGTAAAAAAGCAGCTGAGTATGTCGCTGGTGAGCTTATGAAGAACTTACCTGGCTTAACAATTACAGTAGCTCCACAACCGTTTGAAATCAAACTTGATTCTGAGAAAAAATTAGACTATGACTTCTCATTCTCAGGTTGGGGACCAGATTATCCAGATCCAATGACATTCATTGATATGTTCTTATCAAACAGCCCATTCAATGAGATGGCATACAATAATCCAAAATATGATGAATTAGTAAATGCTGCTAAAAAAGAAGCAGATCCACAAAAACGTTGGGACGATATGGTACAAGCTGAGAAAGTTATCATGGATGAAGCTGGTATCTCTCCAATTTACCAACGCGGACGCGCTTATTTAGAAAAGAAATCAGTTAAAGGTATTATTGCGCACAAATTTGGAGGAGATTTCTCTTACAAATGGGCGTCTAACGAAAAATAATATTATTGGGGCCAGCCTAAAAGTCAGTGTAGCTGACGCTTAGGCGGCCCTTATTTAAATTTTCCATGTGTCTCGAAGAAAAATGAGGGATCTAAGATGACTTTTTTCTATATATATAGAAAGGAAAAATTCTAAACTCCACAAAATTACAAATTAAATCAATTTCTTATTCAAAGGTTGTCTATATAGACAACCTTTGTTTTTTCGTTAAAAACTAAAATGTTAATTTAATAGAATAAGAACATCAAAATTATTTTACTCCTAAAAATGGCTGGGAATTATCTAATTCTTATATGTTCCAAGAGTAACAAAAAAGGCAATTGTGGGAAGTTATTTAGCTCATAACAGGTTCGTGAGTAAGAAAAAAGGGTAAATGGGTGATTTATTTAACTCATAAAGGGTTCATGAGTAACAAAAAATGGGTAAATCTTGAGAGTTTATCCTGTAATTAAATTTAGTTAACTTCTATCCAAATATACGTTTGATGATTTCTCCGTGGATAAACAATTGAAAAATGGAACTAGACTAGCTGGTTTTTATGCTGGTACTTTTTTGATTAATTACCTCATTTTTCCGAATTATTTGAACAAATTACTTCGAACTACGAAAAAAATTAATTGGTTCAGAGACGTCCCATAGATTTCCAAACATATTAAATAGAGGGAGAATAATTAGAAAAACAAAAAAGTCGTTCAAAAAAATTTGGTTTTATTGGTCAACTTCAAAAAGAAATGAATCAGGACCACGTGGAAATCCTAATCTTTTCTCGTTTTTTAAAGGATTATTTTCTCAATTTAATATTAAATTTCGGTAATTTGTGAATAACAAATTACCCGAAAGTGAATGTTAAAGGGTGTCCAGTTGGAACAGGTTTTAAAAAGATGGACTAGATCATGATATTTTCTGCAGTTGATTATCCAATATAAATAGTCTATTTTTAGACTTTTTTAAAAAAAATATACATATTTGTCCCACTTAAATCATTTATTGAAATTGGGGCAATTATTAAAATTTTTCGTTAAAACTGCAAAAAATAATACAAAAATGTATTGTTAATTACAAAAAAGTAAACTTTTATTCAGATTTTTTAATATTTTTTGAAAAAAATGTCGAATTAGTGTTGATATTTTCTAAAAAGTATGTAAAATGAAAGTATGTTAAATATTATTAACTGTTCGAACAGTGAAAATTGTTTGAATATTTTAATAGTTTTTAAGTCTAATTGTTTAATTTTGGGGAGGCAATTCTAATGAAAAAGAAGGTATCGTATTTTCTATCTTTATCAGTTGCTGTGAGCATGCTTTTATCTGCATGTAACTCAGACAACTCAAATGATGGTAAAAAAGAAACAGCAAAAGCAAAACCACAAGTATTGAACTTACTAGGCGGAGCTGAACTACCAGGTCTTGATTCTAGTACTTCTACTGATGCAGAATCTTTCAACGTTTTAGGTAACATTATGGAAGGATTAAATGTATTAGGTGATGGTGACGTAGTAAAACCTGGTATCGCAGAAACTACTGATAAGTCAGCTGATGGTTTAACTTATACATTCCACTTACGTGATGCTAAATGGTCTAATGGTGACCCTGTAACTGCAGCAGACTTCGTTTACGCTTGGAAACGCGCTGCAGATCCAAAAGTTGCTTCTGAGTATGCATTCATGATGAATGTATTACAAAACGGTGAAGATGTTACTACTGGTAAAAAACCAGTTGACCAATTAGGAGTTAAAGCAATCGATGATAAAACTTTAGAAGTTAAATTAGCGAAAGCTATTCCATATTTCGATTCTTTAGTAACATTCCCAACATTCTTACCATTAAATCAAAAGTATGTTGAATCTCAAGGTAAAAATTATGCTTTAGAAGCTGGAAACATGATCTTCGACGGTCCTTTCCAAATGAAAGAATGGAAGCATGATGAAAGCTATAAATTAGTTAAAAACGATGAGTACTATGATGCTGCTAGCGTAAAATTAAAAGAAGTAAACTTTAAAATCGTAAAAGACCCAGGAACTGGTGTTAACCTTTATGAAACAGGTGCAGTTGACCGTGCAGGTTTAACAGCAGAGTATGTTGATAAATATAAAAACAACCCTGATTACGGAACTACTAAAGAGCCAACAGTATTCTTCTTACGTGTAAACGAAGAGAAAAATCCAGCTCTTAAAAACGTAAACATCCGTAAAGCATTAAACGAAGCATTTAACCGTGAAGATATTACTGGAACTATTTTAAATAACGGTTCAGTACCATTATATGGTTTAGCTCCAAGTAACTTCTTAGATGCAAACGGTAAAGATTTCCGTGAAGCTTCTGGCGATTTAGTTAAATACGATCCAGCTGATGCTAAAACATTATGGGCACAAGGCTTAAAAGAAATTGGTAAGAAAGATGTAACAATCGAATTATTAGGATCAGATACTGATACTAACAAAAAAATTAGTGAATACCTACAAGGTGAATTAACTAAAAACTTACCAGGATTAAAAATTAACATTAAATCAGTTCCATTTGCACAACAATTAGATTTAAACTCTAAGAAAGATTATGAAGTATCATTCGGCGGATGGGGTCCAGACTACAAAGATCCTATGACATTCTTCGATATGTGGACTTCTAAGAGCCCATTCAACCAAATGGGATTCGCAAATGCTGAGTATGATAACTTAATCACTCAAGCTGGTGGACCATTATTATTAGATCCAGCTAAACGTACTGACGCATTCTTAAAAGCAGAAAAAATCTTAGTACAAGACAATGCTGCGATTCTTCCGATTTACCAACGTGCTCTTGCATACGTTATGAAACCAAAAGTACATGGCTTAATTGAGCATTCATTTGGTTCAGACTTCACTTACAAATACGTTGAAATTAAATAATAAGAAATAATAAAAGGCTGCTCCATAGTCAGGTCACTGACTTGGACAGCCTTTTTTTTTATGATAGAGGATAGAGCTTTCAACACGGCTCGTAGAATCAACAAAATCAAATACGTAAAATAAGGAAGGAACATCAAAATTATAGATGATTATTGTATTTGGCACTGTAAAATCAATTAAATCCAAAATTACTTAATTTTGACATATTTTAACTTCCTTTGTATTATCATTGTAGTACAAGTTGTTTTTTAGGGAGGAGGATCCTATTGACAAATATCATACATCAGATATTAGATTTTTTTGCATCATTAGGATATTTAGGGGTTGCATTAGGATTAATGATTGAAGTTATTCCGAGTGAAATCGTTTTAGCCTATGCTGGTTATCTTGTAGCTGGAGGGCATATAAATTTTGTTGGAGCAGTGGTAGCAGGAGTAATAGGGGGAACTATTGCACAATTATTTTTATATTGGTTAGGTTATTTTGGTGGTCGACCAATTATTGAAAAATATGGTAAATATATTTTAATTAATAAGCATCACCTTGATTTAGCTGAAAAATGGTTTTCGAAATATGGTGTAGGAGTCGTATTTACGGCACGTTTTATTCCAATTGTAAGACATGCTATATCGATTCCAGCAGGACTTGCAAAGATGCCAATAGGCAAATTTAGTCTTTATACAGTAATTGCGATCATTCCATGGTCAATCCTTTTTGTATTAATAGGTGAGAAACTAGGTAAAAACTGGGAAACAGCTAAGGAAGTATTGACTCCATATACTCCAATGATTGCAGTCATAGCAGCTGCGTTATTAGTTGTGTACTTTTTAATAAAAAAGTTAGTTTCAAAAAATAGAAATTTAAAATAAAAATGATTTGTTTTGCGTGATATTACATATAATATGATAAATTTCAATTGGAAGGATGATTTTTATGTATTCTATGTCGTATGATGTATTAAAATCTGATATTTTAAATACTCTTACAAATGTTCAAAATCAATTAAATTCGGAAGATTATTCCGTACATACAAAAGAACAGCTTCAGAGCCAATTGGAAGTTTATCAATATGTTGATGAATTAAGTGATATGCATTATTTTTATAAAAGTGGATATTAAAAACTGGGTCACTATAAGTGGCCTTTTTCTTTATTTATGAATAGTATAAATGCTTACTAAAATAGCAGCTGAAAGCGCTTGTTTATTAGAATTTAGACTTTCTTTTTAATAAAGGTTGAAACATATAAAAATGTTTCGTATGCTATTATTGTGTAGGTTTTGTTTTAGAATTAGAGGTGAATTAAGATGCTAAATTTTTATGTTTCAGATGCACAAGGAAAACTAAATCAAGTCGACGTAATCGAAAAAGGTTGCTGGATCAATGCAATCAATCCAACAGAGCAAGAAATTCAATATCTAGTTCAAAAGCTTGACTTAGATTTAGATTTTATTAAAGACCCACTTGATGATGAAGAGCGTTCAAGGATAGAGGTCGAAGGGGAACACACTCTAATAATTGTTGATATTCCAATTGTAGCTCATGATGATAATGGGCATACGATTTTTGATACAATACCAATCGGGATGATTATTTCGTCTAGTACGTTTGTTACAATCTGTTTAAGTGAAAATCCAATTTTTGAAAGATTTATTTACCAAAAAGTAAAAGGCTTTTTTACTTTTAAAAAGACGAGATTTGCACTTCAACTGTTGCATACAACATCAACCTATTATTTACGATATCTTAAACAAATTAATCGCAAAACTAATGAAATTGAAGCTGAATTACATCAATCAACACGAAATCAAGAATTGTTCACAATGCTGAACCTTGAAAAAAGTTTAGTTTATTTTACTACTTCACTAAAATCGAATAAAATCGTCATGCAAAAGATTCTTAAAGGGAATATTTTAAAAATGTATGAAGATGATGAAGATCTATTAGAAGATGTAATTATTGAAAATAAACAAGCAATAGAAATGGCAGAGGTTTATAGCAATATCCTAAGTGGGATGATGAACACATTTGCTTCAGTTATTTCAAATAATTTAAATATTGTAATGAAATTTTTAACTTCTATTACAATTATTTTATCCATTCCAACAATGGTATCAAGTTTTTATGGAATGAACGTTGATAACATACCATTATCCAAAATACCACATGCGTTTCCAATCGTAATTGGTATTTCTGCGATATTATCAACAACTATTGCACTAATATTTTGGAAAAAAAGGTACTTTTAACTCACAAAGCCGCCGGTCATTCGGAGGTTTTGTGAGTTTTCATTTTTAAAAGTACAATGGGAGAGAGAATATGATTACGAATATGAATTTTTACCATTCATTCTTACAAATGAATACGATATTTATTTCGATTGTAGTCGAAGCACTACCATTCATTTTAATCGGAGTATTTATTTCTGGGATTATTCAAATTTTTATTACTGAAGAAATGTTATATAAAATAATACCGAAGAATAGATATTTAGCAGTTTTAGTTGCTATTTTACTAGGATTTATTTTCCCAGGTTGTGAGTGTGGAATCGTACCAATCGTAAGTAGATTAATTAAAAAAGGCGTTCCTCACTATGTAGCTGTAGCATTTATGTTAACAGGTCCAATTATTAATCCAATTGTACTGTTTGCTACATTTATTGCTTTTGGTAATAGTATTCAAATGGTTATTTATCGCGCTGGGGCTGCAATGATTGTTGCTTATATTATTGGGATTGTATTATCATATTTGAAAATTGATAATCCATTAAAAAATAATTTAGTGACAATTCCTGTAGACAATTCAGTACCGGTTAAAAAGAAATTATGGAGCGTTTGTGTACATGCTATTGAAGAATTTTTCTCGATGGGTAAATTCTTAATTTTAGGTGCTTTTATTGCCGCTTTTGTACAAACATTTATACCTACTGCTACTTTAATGCATATTGGTAATGGACAAGTAGCTAGTATTCTAGTAATGATGGCATTAGCGTTTATCTTATCACTATGTTCTGAAGCTGATGCATTTGTTGCATCTTCGTTTCTAAGTACGTTTTCGTTAAACTCCATCGTCGCATTTATGGTTGTTGGTCCAATGATCGATATAAAAAATACATTAATGTTATTCCAACATTTCAAAAGTCGTTATGTATTAATTATTATTGGATTAGTAATTTCTTTAACATTTATCACTACACTATTAATTTAAGGGAGAATCGATATGGCAAGAGCATATGTACTTTTAGGATTTACCTTCTTTTTAATGCAATTGCATATTAAGGGTACGATCTCAAAATATATTAATATGAAATACTCTTATTTATCTCTGACAGCTGGGATATTATTTGCTTTTCTAACGATCATACAAGTTATTCATGTTTTAAGGACTAGTCGTGATGAAGGTGAAAACCATGACCACGACCATGATCATGACCACAGCCACTCTCATGATCATCAATGTGATCATACTTGTGTGCATGGGCATGTTCATAAAGAAGCAAAAGGCTTTAAAAAGTTGTTAAATGGATTAGTCTTTATTTTCCCATTATTTACAGGTATTTTCTTACCTGTTGCAACTTTAGATTCGACAATTGTTCACGCAAAGGGCTTCCATTTTCCTGTTTCTGAACCAGGTAATAATGATCCATTTATGGAAAGACAATATTTAAAACCTGATTTAAGTATTTATTATGGACAAGAAGGCTATCAACAATTAATTAAACAAGAATCAAAAGAATATATTAATAAACAAAGTATCGTTTTGAATGATTATGACTTTCTTAAAGGAATGGAAGTTTTATATGATGAGCCTGGAAAGTATTTAGGAAAACAACTAACTTATAAAGGTTTTATTTATCATGAAAAAAGCTTAAATAAAAATCAAGTTTTCTTATTTAGGTTTGGAATCATTCACTGTGTCGCTGATTCAGGTGTATATGGATTGCTTATTAACTTACCTGATAATCAAAAGTTTAAAAATGATCAGTGGATTGAAGTTACAGGTAATATACAACAAATGTACTATCAACCATTTAAAGTTAATATTCCTTATGTAGAAGCGACCAAAATTAAGGAGATTCAACCACCAAAAGATGAATATGTTTATCGTAATAAATAAAATGAGCCCAAGTGGCTCATTTTTTTTACATTTTTGGTTAAATAACTAAACAATTCATTCAAAAACAATGATTCTAAAAATTTCACTTACCGAAAATAGAAAAATAATTTAAAAAACTTGTTTATATCTAGACATGTACACATTCAATATCTAAATTTTTACGTATGTTATAAATGTACAATAAATAATTATAGAGGTGTTTTTAAATGTGGGGATTTTGTGGTTGCAATCGTAGAGAAGAGAGAGAAGAAGTATCTCCAGTGAGAGATATGAGAGAGTTTGTTGAAGTTCGTAGACCATGTTGTGAATGCAAAGAAGATGACAGAGTAATGGAAGTAAGAATGGAAGAAATGAAAGAAGTTGAACCTGCTATGAATGAGCGCAAAGGCTGTGGATGCAGAAAAAATAGAAGAAGATCAAACAACAATTCTATGGTATCACCTGCAGAAAGCTCATTCTGTCAAAGACAATTAGACGCTGCTAGAAATGGTTGCGTTGTAAATCCGTTAACTAACTTCAGTCGTTGTAGATAGTTTAAGATTTAGAAACTTACTTGTTAAATAAATATACGAACTTTTTTCTAGGAGGTGTCTATTAAGACATCTCTTTTTTATTTTCAATTATAAAAAGCGAGCAAACTAGGGTCGAAGCCAACAAATGTATTCATTTATATTAATAGTTCTAATTTATAATAATGAATTAATAAATTTTCAATTCTATTTTATAGGGCTTGTACATACGTTTTATTAGAGGTGATTCGATGAGACAATCTATTTATATTAAATCTATTAATCTTAAACGTGTGACGGCAAGTGTCTTCGTAGGCATTGTCTTATTATTTTTGTTGGCAAGTTTATTTGTAACATCAATGAAAAATACAAAATCATACTATATTCATCAATGGTTCGAAAAAATGAGTTATGAAGGATTTATTAAAGCATTTGAGTACGAAAACGGTCACTTTAAGTTAGGTAACGAATCGAAAAAAGATGGACAACCTATCACGAATATTCTTTTTTCGTTTATTACAAATATTAGACTGTATGACCCAAAAAGTTTATTAGTACATGAAATATCTAGTATGACAAAATTTGAAAATAATATTTTAGTTGCCGGTGAAGGCATTGATTTTACAAATCTACCAATCGAATCGAGTTTAACATTGGCAGAAATTAACCAAAATCCAAATGTTAAAGATCCAGTAAATGAGCCAATTAAAAATCCAGCAAATCCACCATCAAAAACGACAAATGGAAAAGATGTATTTTTTATTTACCACACGCATAGTTGGGAATCCTTTTTACCTTTAATTCCTGGTGCGAAGGAACCTAATCAAGCATCATCTCCGAAAGTAAATGTAAGCTTATTAGGTGAGCGGTTGAAGAATAATTTAGAAGCAAATGGAATCGGTGCAATTGATGATAAAACGAATATTGGAGCTGAATTAACGAAAAGACATTGGGATTGGGGAAAATCATATAAAATGTCAAGACTGGTTGTAGAAAATGCGCTTTCACAAGATAAGGATTTAAATTATCTAATTGACATTCATCGTGATGATCAAAGGGGTAAAGTGACAACTACCGAGATAGATGGTCAAAAATATGCAAAGCTATACTTTATTGTCGGTGTAGAAAACAAAAATTATCAAAAGAATTTAGCTTTAGCAAAAGATTTAAATAGTGAAATCATGAAATTTAACAAAGGATTAACACGCGGAATTTATAGTAAAAACTATAAGCAAGGAAATGGAGTATACAACCAAGACTTATCTCCTAACTCGATTTTAATAGAGGTCGGTGGAGTTGATAATACATTACCTGAACTATATCGAACAATTGACTTACTTTCAGATATTTTAAGCAAATACTACTGGGATCATCAGTAAAAGTAAGGGAGCGGCTAATAGAGGGTGTCCTATGGGGCATCCTCATTTTTCTATTTATAGAGTAGTTACAAAAATCGAAGTGCAGTTAAAAAGCCTGAGCTATACAAATAAAGCAGTGAAATGGGCAAATAAGGAATTAGAAACTGCAAATAAAGATCTAAGTGCAAATAAAATTAGTAAAACTGCAATTAATTTCCCAGAAAACTCAAATTAGATCGGCTAATAATTATACCGGTTAGGGTAACTCGCGATTAATAATAACTATATTAAAATGGAAAATTCATAAGTTTGCTCTAAATCGTTCTATACTCACTAAAAAAGTGGGGGAATCTACCGAAAAACAAGAAATGGAGATCATAAAATCAATCCTCCTTGAAAAAAACCACTATAATACACACCAATTTAATCTAAACAAAGTTTCTTGAATTCAAATAGTGGGTGGCGGCTATTTGTCTGTTACGATGACTGTTAGTTAGCTCACTTTTTTTATCCTATCCCATCGATAACATATCCTTCATTAAATTGTAAAGAATACATAGTAAATAGATTTTTAATCGTAGATGGAGGGATCGATATGAAGAGAGGGTTTATTGTCATTTTATTAACGTGTTTAATTGTAGCCTCGAAACCGGCTAGTTCGTTTGCAGTTCAGAATGAAGTATTAGAGGATGCAGTATTATCAATCTTATTTCCTAGTATTAATAGTCGTTTATATAAAATTTTTGGTCCAGGTGAACAATATAATTGTGCGGCAATCACGAATATAAAAAAGAAATATAATGGTACATACGTATTTGAAGCAACTATTCAACTTGTTGCATATAAACAAAATCAACAGCCGCCTTACACTCTAGTTAAATTTAATTTTACAAATGATAATGGTGAGTGGAATATTCGTTCTGTTACGCAAGAACCAATTCAAACAAAAACAACTTCTATATGTAGACCTCCTGTTTAACGAAGTTAAAAGGATGAAAAAGTGATATTTTGGTAAAAAATGTAAAACTATATTAGGTAAAAAGAATGAAATTTATCATTTTAGATGATAAAATTAGTATAAAATATGATATGATAAAGAAAAAATTTAAAGGTGGCAATATCGTTGGCGGGAATTGATTCAATAAAGGAGATTATCTATATATATGGTGATAAGCATAATCATTGCTTTATAACATCTGGAATAAATTATAAAGAGTTTGTTCAAGGACTTCCTTTTCCACTTCAAAACATTCTTTTGCTAAAACACGATATTCAATGGTCTGATTTTAATTTAAATTCCTCTTTTTATTATGTAGAAAGAGAGGATATTAATAAATTTATAATGGAACATGACGAGCATGATGATCTTTGTTGGATTGATTTTGAAGAATTAGCAGATTTGGACGAATTAGAGCCTAAAGAAATAGCAGAATTACTTTATCTTGCTCACAAAAAAGAACCATTACAAAAACCATTTATACCTAGACTAAATAATTCTTTTGCATACATGAATATAAGTGACGGAATGTACCAAAAGGTCTATTATAAACGAATTAATGATTTTATCTTTATGCTTTGTAATGTTATATCTTATAAAATTACTCAACTTCAGAGACGAAGTATAAATATATTTAATCGTTCAAAACAAATTAATCCAATCAATATTAAATTAATGTTGACCTTATATCCGTTAATGGAAGATGGATTAATTATTGATTTGAGTGAGCGTGTTGAAAATAGAAAAGTGATCGAGATCCCAATTTTCCGTGTGGATTTTTATTCTGGTGTAGATGAAGTTTTAGAAAATGTAGAAGATTATCGTGAACTGACAAATCATATAGCAAATTTAAGTTATTCGAAGAAAGATGATGAATGGACAGTGGTTGAAGTTTAAAGGATCTTATTCTGTAAACAATATTGATAATTGTTGGATTGTATAAACGAAAATCATATCATTTATCGCAAGTATTCTTTAAGGTCCTTTCAAGTTACTCTTGAAATTCCAAAAGTTTGAAAGGACCTTAAAGGTCTTTTTTTTTGCTTTTTAAATCTATTGTTAAAGAATCGCACTTAAGACAATTAATAAATTATAAAAAATAGTGACAATTACCGAAAATAAACCAAAACCAATTGCTGTATAACCTAAAGTGGAGTGACCTTTTGTTACACTGTAAATACCTATAGCAATTCCAATGATCCCAAACAGTACAGGCATTAAAAATAACGAAAATAGTGAAAAAAATAAAGCTACGTATCCAATTACAATTCCAGTTGCATGAGATTTATCTGAAGTCGTGTCTGTATAAAAAACATCCCTCGTCGGATAAAACTCTGCACTATATTCTTCGTTGTGATCATTGTCATCATTAGGTAAATTGTGATTGCGTTTTTGTTCATTATGCTTTCTATGACGATACATAAATTAACACTCCTTTCTTTTAATGCCTTACCTATAGTATGTGACTAAGAATTACGATGATAAGTAGTAAGTATTAGTAATTTTTGAAAGAAATGAATAAAGAATTTCGAATATTAGAAAATGAATTTAAAGTAAAATTATGCTATAATTTTTGGTATAAAGAATGCAATTGGAGATGAGTGAATGAGTCAAGTGAAGTCAGATTTAGAAATTGCTTTTGAATCAAAAATGAAAAAAATTACAGAAATCGCAGATGATTTGAACTTATTTGAAGAAGATGTAGAAAATTATGGTCATTATAAAGCAAAATTATCATTATCAGTACTTGACCGATTAAATAAAAATGAAGATGGAAAATTAATCTTAGTCACTTCAATAAATCCTACTCCTGCTGGTGAAGGGAAATCAACGGTGACTGTTGGACTTGCTCAAGCGTTTCACCAAATTGGCAAAAATGCAATTGTTGCATTGCGCGAACCTTCTTTAGGTCCAACAATGGGAGTTAAAGGTGGAGCTACTGGAGGAGGCTATTCTCAAGTTTTACCTATGGATGATATTAATTTGCATTTTAACGGTGATATCCATGCGATTACAACTGCCAATAATGCATTAGCAGCATTTATTGATAATCATATCCATCAAGGAAATGATTTGGAAATTGATGTGCGTAGAATCACTTGGAAGCGTGTAGTTGATTTAAATGATCGTGCTTTAAGAAATGTCATTGTAGGTTTAGGTGGACCTTCTGGTGGTGTACCTAGAGAAGATGGATTTGATATTACTGTTGCTTCAGAAATCATGGCTGTACTTTGTTTAGCGTCATCAATTCAAGATTTAAAAGAAAGACTTAAACGAATTGTAGTGGGCTATTCTATACATAAAACACCGGTAACTGTAGGAGACTTAAAAGTAGAAGGAGCTCTTACATTATTGCTTAAAGATGCAATTAAGCCGAATCTTGTTCAAACGATTGAACACACTCCAGCAATTATACATGGTGGACCGTTTGCAAATATTGCTCATGGATGCAATAGTGTAATTGCCACTAAAATGGCGATGAAATTAGGCGATTTTGTAGTAACAGAAGCTGGTTTTGGTGCAGATTTAGGTGCAGAAAAGTTTTTAAATATTAAAACTAGAGCATTAGGAGTTACACCTGATGCAGTTGTAATTGTTGCTACAATTAGAGCATTAAAAATGCACGGTGGAGTAAATAAAAATGAATTAGCGAATGAAAATTCATTAGCCGTTAAGGATGGCATTAAAAACCTTGAGAAGCATGTAGAAACAGTTTCTAAATTTAATGTACCTGTTGTAGTTGCAATTAATAAATTTATTACCGATTCTGAAGACGAAATAAGTGTATTAAAACAATGGGGACAAGATAATGGTATTACAATCGTGTTAACTGAAGTTTGGGAACACGGGGGTAAAGGCGGCGTAGAGCTAGCTGAATCTCTTGTTAATATATTAAAAAATCCTAAAGCAAAGTTTAACTATTTATATGAATTAACAGACAGCATTGAAAATAAAATAGAAAAAATTGCAAAAGAAGTTTATGGTGCAGATGGAGTGAATTTTTCACCTAAAGCAAAAAAACAGATTTTAGAATTTAATGAAAATGGATGGAATCAACTACCAATTTGTATGGCTAAATCTCAATATTCACTATCAGATCAACCAAGTTTAGTAGGTCGTCCAACTGGCTTCAAAGTAGAAATTAGAGAGCTAAAAGCATCAATCGGTGCCGGATTTATTGTTGCGCTTACAGGAAACGTAATGACGATGCCTGGGCTACCTAAAAAACCAGCAGCATTAAATATGGATGTAGATGAACAAGGGCGTCCAAAAGGTTTATTCTAATAATTATTTTTTGAAAAATATACTCGCATTCAATGCGAGTTTTTTCAATATGAGTGAGATAAAATATAGTATTAAATTATAACTATGAGTAATTATGTAATGTAAATAATAGGGGGAGATGCTAAATTGATCAAATTAGCTAAATATTTAAAATCATTTAGTACAAGTTTAATATTAGCCATTTTATTTTTATTTGGTCAGGCTATGTGTGATTTGAACTTACCTAACTATATGTCTGAAATCGTAAACAATGGAATACAGCAAAATGGAATATTACATGTTGCTCCAGATGCAATAAGTCAAAAAGGTTTAAAACTAATGACAACCTTTATGACAGCAAATGAAAAGGAAATGGTTTATAAAAATTATAACTTGAAATCTGCAACAGATAAAAACTCCGACGGTAAAACCTATAAAAGTATTTACAAAAATGCAGAAAATAACTTATATATCAAAAACGAAACGAATGAAAACATTGATAAAAAACTCGATCGTACATTTGGGACATCTACGTGGACACTTTTTAATATCATACAGGAAGGATCGAGTGGGAAAGTCAAACATACAAAGAACAGTTCACCTGGGAAATCAACTAAAATTGATTTGACGAAACTATATCAATTACAACCAATGTTTGATAAGTTGAATCAAAATACGATAATAAATGCTCATAATAAGGCAGTTTCATCAGATAAAAGCTTACTAACCCAAAGTGGAATCATGATGACAAAAGCATTTTATACTGAATTAGGTGTGAATTTACATAAAATTGGAAGCTTATACATAATTAAAATTGGTTTGATCATGATTGCAATTGCTTTACTTGGTGGATTAGCTACAGTTTTAGTAAGCTTTCTATCTTCTCGAATTGCATCAGGCGTTGCAAGAAACTTACGTAAAGACGTATTTAAAAAAATTGAGAGCTTTTCAAACAAAGAGTTTGATAAATTCTCAACTGCATCACTAATTACAAGGTGCACAAATGATGTGATGCAAATACAAACTTTACTAATGATGGGTATTCGAATGATTTGTTATGCACCAATTATGGGAATTGGCGGAATTATTATGGCAATAAATAAGTCTGCTTCAATGAGTTGGATTATTGCCTTAGCTGTTATTGTCCTACTATGTTTAATAATGATTATAATGACAGTCGCAATTCCTAGATTTAAATTAATTCAAAAATTGATTGATAAGTTAAATCTGGTTTCAAGAGAAAACTTAACTGGCTTAATGGTAATTAGAGCGTTTGGGAATTCCTTGCATGAAAAAAAGCGATTCCAAGAAGTTAACACTGATTTAACGAAAACGAACTTGTTTGTAAATAGAGTTATGTCATTAATGATGCCTTCAATGATGTTGATTATGAATGGTTCATCTTTATTAATTATTTGGGTTGGAGCTCATCAAATTGCAAAATCTAATATGCAAGTTGGTGACATGATGGCATTTATGCAATATTCAATGCAAATTATTACAGCATTTTTAATGATTTCGATCATGTTTATTCTTGTACCTAGAGCAGCTGTTTCTGCTAGTAGAATATCAGAGGTACTTTCTACAGAAGTATCCATAGTCGACCCGGAAAACGAAAAGGATTTTGATTCTAACAAGCATGGATATATTGAGTTTAAAAATGTTGATTTTCGTTATGAAGGCGCAGAGAATGATGTGCTAAGTGATATTTCCTTTATCGCAAAACCAGGTCAAACAACTGCGATTATTGGACCAACTGGGTCAGGCAAAACAACGATCGCAAATTTAATATTACGCTTTTATGATGTAACGAAAGGACAAATCTTAATTGATGGTGTAGATGTTCGGGAAATTAAGCAAGAAAATTTACGATCTAAACTTGGTTATGTACCTCAAAAGGGGCTATTACTAACTGGGACAATTGCTACGAATTTGAAATATGGTAATAAAAATATTTCAGATGAAGAGATGGAAAGAGTTGCTCAAATTGCTCAAGCTAGCGAATTTATTTCTAAAAAAGAAGGTCAATTTAATGGCGAGATTTCTCAAGGCGGAGACAATGTTTCAGGTGGTCAAAAGCAAAGAATTTCAATCGCTCGAGCTTTAGCAAAAAAGCCTGAAATTCTAATTTTTGATGATAGTTTCTCAGCACTTGATTTTAAAACCGATTTAGCCTTAAGAAAGGCACTAAATGAAAATATAAGTAATAGTACAATGATTGTCATTGCTCAACGAGTTAGTACAATTATGAATGCCGAACACATAATTGTTGTAGATAGTGGCAAAATCGTCGGTAAAGGTACACATAAAGAACTACTAAAAAGTTGCCCTGAATACTTAGAAATTGCTTCATCGCAGTTGTCCAAGGAGGAATTAGCATGAGCAATTCTAATAAAAATACTTTTCAAAATCAGAGCGGTGGACGTGGGCCTGGACAAATGTTTGGAAGAAATATTCCTATGGCTGGTCAAAAAGCTAAAGACTTTAAAGGTTCAATGGCTAAATTGATGAGTTATATTGGGGTCTATAAAAGTAAAATCTTTTTCATATTTATTTTGGCGATTCTTTCAACTTTTTTTACAATTTTAGGTCCAAAAATACTTGGGAAAGCAACCGATCAAATTTTTACTGGCGTAATGAAACAAATCAGTGGTACTGGCCATGTTGACTTTGGGAAAATTAGTGTCATTGGTTTGTGGTTAATCGGATTATATGTATTAAGCTCTATTTTTGCATACTTACAAGGTTATGTAATGAGCGGTGTTACTGCAAAAGTAACTTTTAAGCTAAGAAGTGATATAAATGACAAAGTTCATAAATTGCCTTTAAGCTATTTTGATAAGACTAATCATGGTGAAGTTCTTTCAAGAATTACAAATGATGTCGATACAATTAATCAAACATTAAACCAAAGTTTAACACAAATTATTACATCGATTACTTCTATAATTGGGATCTCAATTATGATGATTTCAATTAGTTGGAAACTTACAATAGTTGCGCTATGTATATTACCACTTTCAATGGTCTTTGTTATGATGATTGTTAAAAAGTCTCAAAAGCATTTTATTAACCAGCAAAGATTTTTAGGGAAAGTTAATGGTCATGTAGAAGAAATGTTAGGTAATCATGTTTTAGTTAAGGCGTTTAGTGGTGAAGAGGAATCGACAAAAACATTTGGTCAGTATAATGATGAACTGTATAAATCAGCATGGAGAGCTAATTTCCTATCTGGTCTGATGATTCCAATTACAGCTTTTATTGGAAATATCGGTTATGTTGCTATTTGTATATTAGGCGGTTATTTTACAGCGAACGGCTCAATGACAGTTGGTGGTATTCAAGCTTTTATTCAATATGTAAGATCATTTACACAGCCGATCTCACAAATCGCAAATATTTCAAATATCCTTCAGCAAACTGCAGCGGCAGCAGAAAGAGTATTTGAATTTTTACAAGAAGTAGAAGAAGTACCTGAAGAGACAAATGCGATTTCAATAAAGGAAAATGAAGTCAACAGCCAAGTTCGATTTAATCATGTTGCTTTTGGTTATACACCAGATAAAACGATTATTCATGATTTTAATTTAATTGTAGAACCTGGGCAGAAAATTGCCATTGTTGGACCAACTGGAGCAGGTAAATCAACAATCGTTAATTTATTAATGCGTTTTTATGATGTTAATAGTGGAGAAATCTCAATTGGTGGTCATGACATAAAGAAATACAAACGAGATGAACTAAGATCATTATTTGGAATGGTTCTTCAGGATACATGGTTATTTAATGGGACCATTTCCGAAAATATCCGATTTGGAAAACTTGAAGCAAGTGATGAAGATGTTAAAAATGCATCGATTTCTGCTCAAGCTGATCACTTTATTCGTGCTTTACCGGACGGCTATAATATGAAACTAAACGAAGAAGCGAATAATATTTCACAAGGTCAAAAGCAATTATTAACAATTGCTAGAGCAATTTTGGCAGACCCTGAAATATTAATTTTAGATGAAGCAACGAGTAGTGTTGATACTAGAACTGAAGCTTTAATACAAAAGGCAATGGATAATCTGATGAAGGGAAGAACAAGTTTTGTAATTGCCCATCGGTTATCGACGATTCGAAATGCAGATTTAATCCTTTGTATGAAGGACGGAGATATTGTTGAACAAGGTACTCATGACGAGTTAATGGAAAAAGAAGGCTTCTATGCAAATCTTTATAATAGTCAATTCGAAATAATAAGTTAAAAATTATGTCCGATAAAATTAAATCAAGTTGATTTTATCGGATTATTTTTGTTTGTAAAATTTAAAATAAAAGGAGAAAGTTTTATGTTTGATCCAACTGCTTTTGACAATATGAAGGTTATATTAGAAGGGCTTATTTATGATAAAGATTTAGATGGTGATTATGAAATAATTGATCGGAATGATTATGTTAATCTTTCAAAAATGGATCGACTGTTCTCAATCCAATATAAAAAATTAAGTAAGCTGTCCTATACAACAAGTTGTAAAATTACGATGAGTACTACGGCAAGTGATTTATTTAATGAATTAATCAATGGAAATACTGATGTAGGATGTTTTATAGAATTTGAATTTTTCCTACCTAAAACAATGGAAATTGAAATTATTCAAAGAAGTCTCCTTTTATTTCAAAATAAAACAAATGAACAATATACGCCGTTTTATAACATTAAACAATCCATTTTAGACAAAAATAAGATTGAATCATCTGTAAACATAAAATTTAAGGCAAAAATGACTGAAGATGACTTTGATAAGATAGAAGAATTGGTACATATAGCAGAAATAATGTTACAATGGTACGATGAGCAAACATTAAAGGAGATTTAAATGGAACATTTTCAATTACTAGAACAAACAATATTAAAAATAAAAGCAAATAATATTACGAAATGGACAGCAGTTCAAGAGGAAGCAATCCCAGCTATTTTAGAGGGAAATGATGTGATCGCACAATCTCCGACTGGTACTGGTAAGACGCTTGCGTATGTTTTACCGTTGATTAATAAAATCGATGAAAAAGAAGAAAGCCCACAGGTTGTAATAATGGCCCCGACCCGGGAGCTTGTTATGCAAATTTTTCAAGTTGTACAAGACTATACACAAAATACAAATATTAAGACTGCTTCTATAGTTGGAGGAGCAGACGTTAAACGTCAAATCGAAAAATTAAAACAAAAACCAAAAATTATTGTTGGTTCACCTGGACGAATCTCCCAATTAATTAAACAAAAAAAATTAAAAATGCATTGTGTTAAAACAATCGTATTTGATGAAGTTGATGAACTAATTAAAACGGATGATCAAAAAGACTTACCACAAATTGTCAAAGCTACAATGAAAGATCGCCAGCTGTTATTTTTATCTGCAACAATCACTCCTGGGGCAATGAAATTTGCAAAGGAAACAAGTTCAAATTTAAAAGAAATATCGATTGAACAAAGCTTAGAGGGTAATATCATCCATGGCTTTATTCCATGTGAAGAAAGAGAAAAATTAGAACTACTTAGAAGAATTGGTTCTGTTCAAAATATGAAAGCACTTGTATTTAGTAATGAGCCATTTAAACTTGAAGGTTTCGCATCTAAATTAAACTTTAGAGGAGTTAAAACAGCGGTTCTTCATTCGAAACTAGGGAAAATGGAAAGAAGCCGAGTTTTAAAAGACCTTCAAACTGGTAAAATCACTTTGCTATTTTCAACAGATGTAGCAGCGCGTGGTATTGATTTACAAGATTTACCATACGTCATTACACTTGATGTGCCAGAAAAAGTTGAACAGTATACTCATCGAAGTGGTCGTGTCGGAAGAATGGGTAAACAAGGTACTGTTATTAACTTAACAACACCTCGTGAGAAAAAGCATTTATTTACCCTAAGAGGAACTCAAAAATTGTATTTTGAACAACTAATGGTATCGCATGGTGAAGTACAAAAATACGTAATGAAAGAGAACTCAACTGACGAAAAAAGAACGAAACCTACTTCAAATCCAATTAAAAAAGCTGATTCAAGTAAAAAGAAACCAGTGAAAAAATTTAAAAAATAAATAAAAAACTTCAGCCTTTTAGCTGAAGTTTTTTTATTTATTCATTTCGATCCATTGCTAGTACTAATCCCATAGCTGAAACTTCTAGATCCAGTTTTATGATCTGGAAAACAGGATGACTCTCATTTATATTTTTATTTTGAAGATCTTGTTTTACTTCTTTAAATAATGAATCCGATAAAATCTTACTTTTCTCATAAAAAGGTTTCTCTTTATTTTCTTCAATCGTAGATGTAGTTAGGTCTATAAAACGATCTAAATATACTTTTAAAGACTCATAAACGAATTTTGTATCTCTAGTTAATCCATAATGACCGAAGCAAATAGCTTCCGGCTTAAATGATTGAATTTTTCTAGATGAATTAAGTGTTGCTTCATATGAAAACTGATTAGGAGATGTCGATGGTAAAATAAAAGTACCTATTTCCTGTTGAAGCTGTGGATAATAGATCCCTAGTGTATCACCTGTATACATAAATTTACTAGTAGAATCAAAAATTGAAATATGGTGATTAGCATGACCAGGAGTAAATAAAAATGTTAGTTTACGGTTATTACCAATAACAAGCTCCTCGCCATCCTCTACTTGATAAATTTGAGAAGATTTAATTGGAAGAATTGGATTAAATAATCGATCAAAATCTTCTCCATATACTTGTTTTGCACTTGCAATTAATTTTGTTGGATCTTCCAAATGTCTTGCACCTTTAGGATGTACATAAAGCGTTGCATTAGGGCATTTTTCCATCAATACACCAGCGCCACCTGAGTGATCCAAATGAATATGTGTCACGATTACATTTTTAATCTTGTCAAATGAAATTTGTAACTCTTTTAACCCTGCCACTAAATGCTCATGAGAAGGAGTTGCACTAGTTTCAATGATTGTAATATCTTCATCTAAAATAACATAGCAACCTGTTCGTTCCGGAAATGATAAATCATATAAATCAATTAAATATGTATTAAATCCTAAATCTTGCATACTCTTACCTCCGTTCTTTTCTAAAAAGGTGAAGAAATAATTTGGTTTAATTTAACGTTCATATTAATTCTAATACGTTTGAAGAATTTTTTCAAAATATAGTATTTAAGATTAGACTTTTTCATGGAAAATACTTACTATAAAATTATATGGAAGCAGGAGGAATGTAAAATGGGTGTTTATGATTTTCAAGTAAAAGATAGTAAAGGCGAAACGGTAGCACTTTCTGATTATAAAGATCAAGTCATTATTGTTGTAAATACTGCAAGTGCTTGTGGATATACTCCTCAATATAAAGATTTACAAGCATTATATGAAGAATATAAAGAACAAGGTTTAGTTATTCTAGGTTTTCCATGTAATCAATTTATGAATCAAGAACCAGGTTCAAACGAAGAAATTCAAAGTTTTTGCGAATTAAATTATGGTGTATCATTCCCTGTTTTTGGTAAAATTGACGTAAATGGAGATAAAGCAGATCCATTATTTAAATATTTAAGTTCAGAAGCTCCAGGCATTATGGGATTAAAATCAATTAAATGGAACTTTACAAAATTTATTATTGATAAAAACGGTGAAGTAATCGAACGCTTTGCACCACAAACAAATCCTCAAGAGCTAAGACCGACAATCGAAAAATTATTGAAAGCTTAAACTTGTGAAAAGATTTAAGTAGATTATATTGGATTTTGCCAATACATTTAAACCTTCATTTGAAATGAAGGTTTTTTTATTACGCATTAGAAAATATAAAGTGGAACCGGTGAAGAAAAATCGAATGACCAGTGTAACTATTTCTCTGTATGAGTCAAACGAGGATAGATTCATGACTAAGTAGTGAACTAAATGAAATTCAGGTTTTATAATGATACAGGTAGAGATGTAAGTATTCATCCTGCTACTGAAATTAATGGCATAAAATGTGATATGAGTGCAATAAAGCCACTAGAAGAACGTTCTTTCCACTTACCAGAAAAAACTTATCCTTGGGTAAAAATGTGGGATTATGGAGAAAAAATAGGACTAAGCATTTTGGTTTCACCACAATCTGATAGTGAATAGGGAACGTTCCTATTCAAGTAAGTGGCTTAGTTTAATTAGAATTTTGAAATTAGTTTGTCTAAATCGACAACCCTTTTATAGATCAAAAACAAGCAGATCCTATTTTTTAATCTAAACGTACTCTATTAATGTTTTACCGACAAAAAATGATATAATATCACTAGTCAATCTATGGGGGTAAGTAGTATGAATCAGCAAGAAATTATTATACAAATAGAAAACTATGTCCGAAATCTTCATCAAGGTGATAGTAGTGGGCATGATTGGTATCATATTGACCGAGTTAGAAACTTAGCTGTCCATATTGCGCGAAAAGAAAATGCAAATCAATTTATTGTAGAGTGTGCTGCATTAGTACATGATGTGATTGATGATAAATTACATGACAATCTTGAAGCACAAAAAGCCCAGTTAGAATCTTTTCTAAATGACCGATTAACTAGTGAAGATGTAAATGAAATAATGTACATAGTTGAAAATATTTCGTATAAAGGTGGAAATGGAGTTATTCCTACTTCAATTGAAGGTAAAATTGTACAAGATGCAGATCGTTTGGATGCAATTGGTGCAATAGGGGTAGCTAGAACTTTTGCGTACGGTGGGAAAAAAAGCAGAAGTATGTTCAATCCTGAATTTAAAATAAGAGAGAACATGACAATTGAAGAATATAGAAGTGATCAAAGTTCATCAATGCATCATTTTTATGAAAAAATATTAAAACTTAAAGATTTAATGAATACAGAGGCAGCGTTAGAGTTAGCCGAAGAAAGACATCAATTTGTAGAAAAATTCATTGACGAATTTATGAAAGAGTGGAATTTTAAAATATGAAGATTTTAAGTGTAGAAAATTTAATTAAAACGTATGGAGAAAAAAGTTTATTTAATAAAATTTCATTCACCGTAAGTGAAGGGCAAAAAATTGGATTATTAGGTATAAACGGAACAGGTAAATCAAGCTTATTAAAGATCATAGCAAGTGAAGAAGCTGCAGATGATGGCAAAATTATTACTCCAAAGGATTATGTAATCAGTTATTTGCCCCAGCATGAAGATTTTGATAAAAAACAAACGATTCTTGAAGCAGTTTTTGAGAGCGAAGACAAAGTAATGGTTTTAGTAAAATCTTATGAGAAAACATTACAAGCTCTTCAAGTAGATCCAGCTAACCAAGGATTACAAAATGAGTTATTAAAATTACAAGCTGATATGGATTCATTAAATGGGTGGGATATAGAAGCTAATGCTAAAACCATTTTAACTAAGTTAGGCTTATCAAATTTAAACTTAGATGTAACTCTACTTTCTGGTGGTCAGAAAAAAAGGGTAGCTTTAGCAAAAGCATTAATTCATCCGTGTGATTTATTAATTTTAGATGAGCCTACCAACCATTTGGACTATGAATGTATAGTATTTTTACAAGAGTACATAAAAAGACTTCAAAATGCAGTACTATTCGTAACACATGATCGTTATTTCTTAGATGAAGTTACTACTGCATTATTAGAACTATCAAATGGTAATATCTATCGATACGAAGGTAACTATCAGTATTATATTGAACAAAGAGCTTCTCGAGAAGAGCAAGAAGCAGCTACAAATGAAAAAAGAAACAACTTATTTAGAAGAGAATTAGCTTGGATGCGTAGAGGTGCAAAAGCTCGAACGACAAAGCAAAAAGCTCGTATTCAGCGCTTTGAAGATCTTTCAGGTAAATTGAATAACCAAGAAAAAGCTGAAATGGAAATGAATTTTCAACAAACTCGTTTAGGAAAAAAAGTTGTTGAGTTTAAAGAAGTGAGTAAAGCATTTAATGAAAAGAAAATTTTAGATAATTTTAATTTACTTTTACTTCAAACTGATCGAATTGGCATTATTGGTGAAAACGGAGCTGGTAAGACAACTTTGTTAAAAATGCTAGTTGGAGATGAACAAGTTGATTCAGGTGAAATTGAAGTTGGGCAAACAGTAAAAGTAGCGTACTATACACAAATACAAGAAATAATGAATCCAACTATGAGAATGATTGATTATATTAAGGAAGAAGCAGAAATCATCCATACACCAGATGGAAAAACAATTTCAGCTTCTCAAATGCTTGAAACATTCTTATTCCCAACTCAATCACACGGTGTTCAATTAGGTAAGCTTTCAGGCGGTGAGAAAAGAAGACTCTACTTATTAAAGTTATTAATGACTGCTCCAAACTTACTATTACTAGATGAGCCAACAAATGATTTAGATATTGATACTTTAACGGTTTTAGAGGATTATATTGAGAATTTTAGTGGCGTAGTCGTGACAGTATCACATGATCGCTATTTCTTAGATAAAGTTACAAATAAATTATTAATATTTGAAGGTGAAGGAAAAGTATCATCTACTCTAGAAAGTTATACAGAATATTTAGAGCGTCAATCAGTCGAAAAGCGTGAAGTTGAATTAGAAAAAGTAGCGGTTGAAAAACCTGTTTATCAAAAAGAGCAAAAGAAAAAACGATTAAGTTATCAAGAACAAAAAGAGTGGGAAAGTATTGAGTCAGATATCGAGAAGCTGGAGAATGAAATTGAAAAACTAAATGAAGACTTACAAGCAGTCGGCTCTGATTTTGATGAAGCATTTAAACTTTCTAAACAGATTGAAGACAAAGAAGGCTTATTAGAGGAAAAAATGGAACGTTGGTCAGTTTTAAGTGACCTTGTAGAAAGTTTAAAGTAAAGTATTAATTTTAAGTATTTAGCAATAAATCTGAACTAATATTCAATATCTATATAATATTTATTGAATTCTTTACATGAAAAAGTAATTGAAAATACTATTTTCCTTTTTTTACGAACGTACAAATATTTTGTATTGTAGAAAAAAATAAAGGAGATGGTAATAATGATTAATAATGTTGTATTAGTAGGTAGATTAACGAAAGAACCGGTTTTACAAACAACAGCGAATGGTAGAAAAACAACTTTTATTAATATTGCTACAAATGTTTATTCAGACTATCTGAAAAAAACAAGAACGAATTATGTATCAGTAAAATTATGGGGTCCTATTGCCGAATATGCTACTAAAAAAGCAAAAAAAGGTATGGAAGTCTCAATTGAAGGAATTATTAAAACTTCAAGTTATGTAAAGGAATCTGAAAGACCTATTTATGTGACTGAAATCATAGTTGAGAAATTTCACCTTTTTACTCGTCAATCTGAAGAGTTAACTCACAATGTAGCGGAATCAAATGCAAATGATTTTGAGCAATTCGTGAAAGCATTACAATAGTGAGTTTCTCCTCTTTTTGATAAAATGAATTAAATAACAAGAAGAGGGGTTAAAAATGAAGATTAAATCGATTGAACCAACACCAAGTCCTAATACAATGAAAGTACTATTAGATGAAGAATTGCCATCTGGCAGTAGAAATCACTATTCTATTGATAATATAGAAAAAGCACCCGAAATTATTAAACAAATATTAGGGATAGAAGGAATTAAAAGTGTATACCATGTAGCTGATTTTATTGCTATTGATCGTAAGTCAAATGCAAATTGGCAAAGTATTTTACTACAAGTACGCAATGTATTTGGAGAAGATGTAAATGATGTAGCAACTGATGAACCTGTAATTGATAATCATTTTGGTGAAGTACAAGTATTTGTTCAAATGTATCATAACATCCCAATGCAGTTAAAATTAATTGTTAATGGTGAAGAACAAAGAGCGGCTTTACCACCGTACTATAAAGAAGCAATTATGAAACTAACAACGGCTGCATCAAATGTAGTATTTGAAAGACAGTGGATTGATTATGGAATTCGCTACGGTGAATTGTCTACCATCGAGAAAGAAATTATCGATGAATTAACTGCTACTCATTCTGAAAATGATATTAAAAATATTGTAAACGAAGTAATGACAAACGATGCTACAATTTCTGAGAAAAAAGTTGCTCCTAAATTTGAACCATTTACTGCAGATATTTTTGAAGAAAAAGATTGGAAAAAAAGATATGCTAGATTTGTAAAGATCGATCCGACAATTGAAGATTTGCCTTTACTAAAAATAGCATTAAAAGATGAGCATGTTTCAATAAGAAGATTAGCAACAGCTTATTTAGGTATGTTAAAATCTAAATTAGTGTTACCTTATTTATATGAGGCATTAAAGGATAAAGCAGTAGGTGTAAGAAGAATTGCTGGAGATTGTTTATCTGACATCGGTTATGAAGAAGCTATGCCTGCTATGATTGAAGCGTTAAATGACTCAAGTAAATTAGTCAGATGGCGTGCGGCAATGTTTCTTTTCGAATTAGGTGATGAAAGTGCAATTCCAGCATTAAGAGCTGCATTAGACGACCCAGAATTCGAAGTGAAGTTACAAGTTCAACTAGCATTACATCGAATTGAAAATGGTGAGGAAGCATTAGGTTCAGTTTGGAAGCAAATGACTGAACGTATGAAATCAGAAAATGAAAAAGGAGAAACAAAACAATGAATGCATACGATGAGTACATGAAAGGTATTGTAAAACCAATGAGAGAAGAATTAACTTCAAATGGTTTTACAGAATTAACGTCAGGGGAAGAAGTAGAATCATTTATGAATGAATTAAATGATACTGCATTTTTTGTAATTAATTCAGTTTGTGGTTGTGCTGCTGGTCTTGCTAGACCATCTGCAGTTCAAGCAGTAATCGATTCAGAAAAGAAACCAGCAAATGTTATGACAGTGTTTGCAGGACAAGATAAAGAAGCAACAGCTACATTAAGAGAATATTTAGCAGATTTCCCACCTTCTTCACCTTCAATGGCAGTATTTAAAGGTAAAGAGGTAGTAGGTTTTATACCTCGTGAACAAATCGAAGGTTCAACACCAGAAGATATTAAAGCTAGAATTCAATCAATATTCGAACAAATGTAAAAAGAGGAGTATTCCTCTTTTCAGTATTTAGACAAAATTCAACAATTTGACTTTCAGACTGATTGCGAGCGCTTGTCTTTCGAGGCGCGAAGCCTGGTGAGGAGCGGAGTTACCTAAAACGGTAATGAGCACCGCAGACAGGCGAAGCAACGAAGAAAGCGAGCGTTTGTCAACAGTCTGAAAAGAGGATTTATCCTCTTTTTTTCTTAATTAAGGAGAACTATGATTATTACAACTTGCTTAAGGCCGGATATTAATTTAGTAAAAGAAGCTGAAATCATTGCCTCAGATTTAAATGGACAGGCAATAATCCGAAATGAACTTAGCTTAGAAGAAATTTATCATAAATTTAATAAACCTATATTAGTTTTAGGTAAAAATAGATTAGAATGGTATGAGGATGATCAAGCAATTCCATATTTTTTTCACCCGAATTCCTCTGTTTTCAGAATTAGACGATTGATGAAAGGTGAACATGATCCTTTTTGTGATGCTTGTTTACTAACAAAAGGTGATTCACTTCTAGATTGTACACTTGGAATGGCATCAGATAGCATTGTTGCAAGCTATGTTGTAGGTGACCAAGGGAAAATTTTAGGATTAGAGAAAAATCAAATCATTGCTTACTTAACTTCAAAAGGCTTAAAAACAAATAAGCAGAACATTAATGACTGGTCGAATATCATCAACAAAATTGAAGTGAAAAATATTGATTATAAAAATTATTTGAAGTCTCTTCCTGATCATTCTTTTGATATCGTTTATTTTGATCCGATGTTTGAAAAAAATATTGAAGCCTCTTCTGGTATTGCAGCGTTGAAAAACTTAGCATCATATGATGACCTCAATTATGAAGTGATTAACGAAGCTAGACGCGTTGCTAAAAAAAGAGTAGTTTTGAAAGATCATTTTAGAAGTGAAAGATATAAAAAATATGGTTTTAATCAGTTAATTCGTAAGTCTTCAGAATTTCACTTTGGCTTTATTGAGGTTCGTAAAGAGGAGTATTAAGAATTAAGAATACATAATTAGGGGGCCAAGTATGAAGCAATACTTAGATTTATGTAAACACGTATTAGACAATGGCATGACAAAAACAGATCGTACTGGAACAGGAACTATCAGTACATTCGGTTATCAAATGCGATTTAATCTTCAAGATGGCTTTCCTTTAGTAACGACTAAGAAAGTTCATCTAAAATCTATCATTCATGAATTACTATGGTTTTTAAAAGGCGACACGAATATTGCATATTTAAAAGAAAATGGTGTCCGTATTTGGAATGAGTGGGCCGATGAAAATGGTAATTTAGGTCCTGTTTATGGTGAACAATGGAGATCATGGAAAGCAGCTGATGGTTCAACAATTGATCAAATTTCCGAAGTTATTAATCAAATAAAAACAAATCCAGATTCACGAAGAATAATTGTCTCAGCTTGGAATGTTGGAGAACTTGATAAAATGGCTTTAGCACCATGTCATTGTTTCTTCCAATTTTACGTGAATGATGGAAAGTTATCTTGTCAGCTTTATCAGCGTTAAATTTGAGCGCCTTTACAGAGTGATCTGTACCGAAAACCTTGCTAAACGGGGAAACTCTTTAATTAAAGACAATCCCGTGCTAAATTTATTCTTTGCAAAATAAAAAAGAATAATAAATGCCTAACGACTATCCAAATATGGAGTAGGGTGCAAGTGATTGGCACTCGAAATGCAAGGGGCCTCGTCTAAGAGGTCGTGATATAGTCTCATCTGCATGGTGACATGTAGCAGTTCTTTAAAGGACGGGCCAGGCGTAACGAGCTTGGTTGAAGATCTTGTCAGCTGACATTTTCCTAGGAGTACCATTTAACATCGCATCTTATGCACTTTTAACTATGATGATTGCTCAAGTATGTGATTTAGAATTAGGTGATTTTGTACACACATTTGGAGATGCTCATATTTATACAAATCATCTTGAACAAATTAATTTACAACTATCAAGAGAGCCACATAAATTACCGAAAATGAAGTTAAATGCTGAGATTAAAAACATTTTTGATTTTAAATTTGAAGATTTTACATTAGAAGACTATGAATTTCATCCTGCGATTAAAGGAGTAGTAAGTGTATGATCGCTGCATTAGTTGCTATGTCAGAAAACAATGTGATTGGTTTAAATAATGAGATGCCTTGGCATCTTCCGCAAGAGCTTGCTTATTTTAAAAAAGTGACTACTGGACATACAATTATTATGGGAAGAAAAACCTTTGATTCGATTGGTAGACCACTTCCTAAACGTGAGAATGTCATTGTAACAAGACAAAAGGATTTTCATCCTGATGGTGTTACGGTTATAAATGATGTGATCAGTTATCTTGAAGATCATAAAAATGAGGATTTGTTTATTATTGGTGGGGCTGAAATTTTTAATTTAACCTTCCCGTATTTAGATACCCTTTATATTACTGAAATTGAACATAATTTTGAAGGAGATACATTTTTCCAAAACTTTTTAAAGGGAGATTGGAATGTTAAATCCGTATCTGAAGTGCAGATTGATGAAAAATCAGAAATAAAATATCGCTATTTTGTATATGAAAAAAAGTGTTGACATCTTGAATTAAAGATATTATTATGAGGTTAAGGGATTTGGTTATCCCTTAATTTTTTAAAATAAAATCTCGAATTAAAGATAAACGAAACTGAGAGGAAGTTGTTAAAATGACAAAATTACTTTATATTACTGCAAATCCAAATGCGATTGAAAATTCATTTGGTCTTTCTGTAGGGGAAGCATTTATTACTGAATACAAGAAAGCAAATCCTGAAAATGAAGTTGTTCATTTCGATTTATTTAAAGAAAATGTTCCTATGTTAGATGGAACTGTATTTGATGCATGGGGTAAATTAGCAAGCGGTACTGCTTTTGAAGAATTAAGTGCAGATCAACAAGCTACTTTAGCTGCTATGAATCATAATTTAGAAGTTTTCACTCAAGCTGATGAGTATGTATTCGTTACTCCATTCTGGAACTTTAGTTTCCCATCAGTAGTTAAAAACTTTATTGATAATATTTCAATTGCTGGAAAAACATTTAAATATACTGAAAATGGTCCAGTTGGTTTACTTGAAAACAAAAAAGCATTACACATCCAAGCAAGCGGTGGCGTATATTCAGAAGGTCCTGCTACTGGAATTAACTTCTCTAGCCCATACTTAACTAGTATCTTAAACTTCGTTGGTGTTACTGATGTAACTACTTTATTCGTTGAAGGTATGGCTGCAATGCCTGATAAAGCACAAGAAATTAAAGCTAATGCAATCGAAAAAGCTAAAGTTCTTGCTGCAGAATTCAGCAATGCAAAAGTTTCGAACTAAAGATTCACAATATCGAAGAATCGGCAAATACTTGTCGATTCTTTTTTTTTATTAAGTATATAATTTTGCAATCTAGAAGACAAATATACTGAATTGGCAATTCTAGAATTTTAAATTAAAGTAGATCCCAACTAAGCCTCTGTCTTTAAATTACCTTACATTTATAAACAAAATGAATAATACTTTTCAAGTGGTTGGGCATTTTGTATAATAATTAACATACTCAATTATCGGAGGAATAGTATGTTTCGCACAATATATGCTGCAACACGCATTGTAATTGGTGTAATTGAAGCCAAGCTAAAATTATCATCAGTAAAAAAATTACCAAAAGATTTGCCAGTAAGTGAAAGAGACCGTAGAATGCATGAATTTCCTGACTATTTTGGTCAAATGATGATTGGTTGTACTGGTAGTAAAGTAACCGTTGAAGGATTAGAAAATATTCCAAAAGACCAAGGTGTATTATTTGTTAGTAATCATCAAAGTAATTTTGATATTCCCCTACTATTAGGATATTTAAAAAAGCCAATTGGATTTATTGCAAAAGTCGAATTAAAAAAACTACCAATCGTTCCAGACTGGATGGAACAAATGCATAGTGTCTTTATGGACAGAAGCGATCGAAGACAATCACTTAAAGCCATAATTGATGGTGTTGATAAACTTAAAAATGGTCATTCATTAGTTATCTTTCCAGAAGGTACTAGAAGTAAGAGTAGTAAAATGGGTGAATTTAAATCAGGAAGCCTTCATTTAGCAACTAAATCTGGAGTTCCAGTAATTCCTGTTAGAATTGAAGGTACATATAATATTTTAGAGGCAAATGGAAATCGAATTAAACCAGCAAATGTGACGCTTAAAGTATTTCCGCCGGTATATCCTGAACAAATCGGCATTACTGATTCTAAAGAACTAACTAAATATATAAAAGAGATTATCGAATAATCAACAAAAGCGCTCAATTTATCATTTGAGCGCTTTTCTACTTTGTTTTTCAACCTGCTTTTTTAAACAACGAATTTAAAAATACAAAAATACATCGAGGCACTTCCTAATAAAACAAATAAATGCCATATTGCATGACTATAAGGCCAACGCTTTACGAGAAAAAAAATCGTGCCAATAGAGTAAAATAATCCACCTAATAATAAGTAGAAAAATCCAATTCCAGATAGTCCAGCATAAATAGGTTTAATTGCAAACATCATTAGCCAACCCATTATTAAATAAACAATTGTAGAAAATAATTCGAACCGATTAACATATATAAATTTAAAGATTACACCAGAAACGGCTAATCCCCAAACAATAGTTAATAACGACCAACCAATTTTCCCTTTTAATGTTATGAGTAAAAATGGAGTATATGTTCCAGCTATTAATAAATAAATAGCTGAGTGATCTAGTATGGTAAATATTTTAATAAGCTTCGGGTCTTTTACACTATGAAGTAAAGTTGAACAAATATAAAGGAGCAACATGGAAGATCCAAAGATTGTAAAAGAAAATAAATGCCAAGGCGTTCCGTTATTAAGCGCTTTACTAATTAAATAATACAGTGCTGGAATACTCAGGATTGCGCCGACTCCGTGAGTAATTGCATTTGCTAATTCTTCTTTCATTGCTCTACTCATAAAAATGCCTCCTATATTAATTGAATCATTTTTATCCATGAGAGTATTATGAACAAATGTAGAGATTTAATGTTTTCAACTTTTGTTAGTAGTATGTAATCTTTGTGGGAAGACAGCTTTTAATTAGCTTTTAAAAGCAACAAAGATTCCTAAAACAGCCATTTATGTTAATCTGAAATTAAACCGATTTAGATCATTGGAGGTATATATGTTACTCATAAAAAATGGAGAAATTTTTACACCCAAATCAATAGGTAAAAACGATATTTTAATTTCGAATGAAAAAATTGAGTATGTTCATGAGGAAATAAACTTTACTTCAGCTAATCTGCCTATACAAATATTGGATGCAACTGACTACTATATTGTGCCTGGCTTCATTGATGCACATGTTCATCTTATTGGAGGTGGAGGAGAAGGTGGGTTTAAAACTAGAACACCTGAATTATTATTATCTGACTGTATAAAAGGTGGAATCACTACGGTAGTAGGGGTGCTTGGTACAGATGGAACAACGAGAACAATGGCAAGCTTACTTGCGAAATGTAGGACTTTAGAGGAAGAAGGAATAACTTCGTTTGTCTACACAGGCTCATACCAAACACCTGTTAAAACACTATTTCCTAAAATTGAAGAAGACATCATCCTTATTGATAAAATTATTGGTGTTGGGGAAATTGCAATTTCAGACCATCGATCTTCTCAACCGACAAAGGATGAATTTGCAAGAATAGCAGCACAAGCTCGAAATGGAGGGTTACTTTCTGGAAAAGCTGGTGTTGTGAATGTACATATAGGGGATAGTAAAAAAATGCTATCAATGATTGAGGAGATTGTAGATGAAACTGAATTACCAATCACTCAATTCTATCCCACGCATATTAACCGAAATAGTTACTTATTTGAAGCAGGGATAAATTTTGCAAAAAATGGTGGATTTGTAGATTTTACAACAAGCTCCATTCCACACTTTTTAAATAATGGTGAAGTCAAATGTAGTGTAGGTTTAAAAAGAATGCTCGACTCTGGAGTTAATATTGAACAAATTACATTTACATCTGATGGACAAGGAAGTCTCCCTGATTTTGATGAAAAGGGAAAATTAAGAGGAATGAAAGTTGGAAGAGTAAGTAGTTTATATAGCGAAGTGAAGGATGCTATTTTAATCGAAGGTATTTCGATTGAAGATGCAATTAGTGTCATCACAATCAATCCAGCCAACATCTTAAAATTACAAAAGGGTCAAATCAAAAATGGTTTCGATGCTGATTTAGTATTTTTAAATAAAACTACTTTAGAAATTGAAAGCGTTATATCAAAAGGTAAAATCATGATGCGAAATAATGAGTTATTAGTCAAAGGAACATTTGAATAGTTGGGGGTTAATGGGTTGAGAGCGGTCCAAGGAAAGGATTTACTTTTTTAATACTCTTTTGAATCCCTAGTTGATAATTTTCTTTTGTCTTAAAAACCTTTAATTTCCTAATACCTGCATTTAGAGACGAATAAAAGAATTAACCGAAATTCATACTAGAAATAATTGTATTTGAATGAGGTGAATGATTTGTATAAAAAAAGGACTGCATTAATCTTCACGATGTTAATTGCAGTCGTTATTTCGGCTTGCAGTGTTAAACAAAATTCTGGTGATTCATTTAAAATTGGGATCGTATCAAACTCTAATGGTAAAAATGATAGTTATTTAAACTCAATTGCAAAGAAAGGGATTTCTAAATTTGCAAAAGAGGAGAAGCTAAAAATAGATAAAGATTATAATTACATTGAAACAACAAGTACTAAAAAATTTGAAAAGAAAATAAGCAAAATGGCAGATTCAAATTATGATTTAATTATTGGAATCGGAAGTAATTTAACTAATTCCATGAATACAGTTGCCACGCAATATAAAAATATAAATTTTGGTTTAATTGATTCAAGGGTCGATTTACCTAATGTGATTAGTATAAATTTTTCAGAACAAGATGGAGGCTTTTTAGCAGGCGTAATTGCGGCTATGAAAACAAAAACAAAAAAATTAGGGTTTATCGGCGGTGTCGACAATGAAATAATAAACCGTTATAAATATGGTTTTATTTCTGGCGTTAAATCGATCAATAAAGACATCGAAGTTTTTACGGCTTATTCTGATACTTTTAGTGATCCAAAAGAAGGTTCTAAAATAGCCACCGATTTTTTTAATCAAAATGTAGATATTATTTTTCCTGTCGCAGGTTTAACAAGTAAGGGTGTTTTTAATACTGCCAAAAAAATAAAGAAATCAAATAAAAGAGAATTGTGGGTTATTGGAGTAAACAAAAACGAATATAAACAAGGTTTACCTGAAAATGTAACTCTTTTCTCCATTGTAAAAAAAATTGATCAAGCTGTATATGATTTAGCTAAGCAAGCAAAAACAAATGAATTTCATGGTGATAAAACATTAATTTATGGGCTTAATGAAGGTGGCATAAGGTTAATATGGGCTAAAAATAATGTAGAGGACCCCATTTTATTAAAGGTTGGAGAATATAAAGATAAAATTGAATCAGGTAGTATTGTTGTACCAAGTAATGAAAATGAATACTTGAAGTTCAAAGAAAATTTAACTTAAATAAAATGCGGATAAAATGGAAATAATATTATTATGTAAACTAAATCTTAATACTTATTAAAATTTTATAAAAATCCTTGAAATTATTTGACGAATGGACAAATTTTTGACAATATTACTATATAAGGAAAGTTTGGTACTTACTTATTAATAGTGGATGGAAGTTGGGGGAAAATAATGGCTAACATAGGCTTTCCAGGTTTAATTTTAATTCTAATTTTAGCTTTAATTATATTTGGACCAAAAAAATTACCTGAAATCGGAAAGGCATTTGGAGATACACTTAGAGAATTTAAGCGTTCTACACAAGGCCTTACAAATGATCTTTTAGAAGATAAAGATGAGAAGAAAAAGTAAATAAATTACTAAAAAACTCGGACTAGTACCGAGTTTTTTTATTTTATTAAGGTCAATTTGAATGTCCCTTCTAATAGTTTATCGCTTCACTTACCTAATTTTTCTCTGAAGTCAATACGATTTTTTAATAAATTTTGAATTTTTAATGGAATTTTAATAGTTACTGTTAACTGAAAATAAAAATGATATAATAAGTTAGCTTGCAAAATTTGTAGAATTTTAGAAGAGAAAGATGTGAATCAATTGGCGAATATTAAGATTGTTACTGACTCAACGGCCGACTTATTAAAAGAAGAAATTGAAAATTTAAATATAACAGTAATTCCATTATCAATTCAAATAAATGGTGAAACTTATATAGACGGTGTTACGATCTCACCGAAGGAATTTATCGATAAAATGCAACAAACAGTCGAATTGCCAAAGACATCTCAACCAGCTGTTGGTACATTTGTAGAGACATTTGAAAAATTAACAGCTGATGGTAGTAAAGTTATTTCAATTCATTTATCAAGTGGTTTAAGTGGTACTTATTCAACTGCATGTGTAGCAGCTGGTATGGTGGAAGGTGATGTTACAGTAATAGATTCAGCATTTATTACAAGAGCAATGGCTTTTCAAGTAATAGAAGCAGCAAAAATGGCAGAAGACGGATCAACAAAAGAAGAAATCGTTAAACGTATTACGGAAATTAAAAATAATTCATATTTATATATAATGGTAGATACACTTGAAAATTTAGTTAAAGGCGGAAGAATTGGGAAGGGTAAAGCATTTATTGGTTCATTATTAAATATTAAACCAATCGCATCACTTGATGGAGGCGTTTATTCTCCAGTTGGAAAGGTGCGTAGCCATCCACAGGTCGTAAAAACTTTAACGAAGTATTTTGAGCAAGATACAAATGGAAAAACGATTAAAGGCGTAGGAATTGCCCATGCAGATGCTCCAGAACTTGCAGATGCTCTTAGAAATTCAATTCAACAATTTTCAAATTTTGAATTAGATAAAACTGGTTATACGACACCAGTAATAAGCACACATACAGGTAAAGGTGCAATTGGGTTTGTTTTTTACGCTGAATAATATTTTTTCATACTAAAAAGAAGAAGCCTCAATAAAAAATGGCTTCTTCTTTTTTATTAAGTATTTTAGAATGCAGTATTGTTTCGCCTAGTAAAGATATTTTAAGCTTTTCTGTTTTTAATTTCTTTCTTTTCCATTCAGAACATAATCGCTCTAATGCTTCGATTGGAGTGTCATCTGCAAGTTTAAAGGTTCCGTAATGCATTGGGATAAATAATTTTGCATTTAAATCGATAAACGCCTGCACAGCTTCCTCAGGTGACATATGGTTGTATTTCATAAACCATTCAGGTTCATATGCTCCAATTGGGATGATCGCTGTATCAATTTTAAATTTTTTCCCAATTTCTTTAAAGCCTGAGAAATATGCACTATCACCAACGTGATATAAGCATTCTGTAGATGTTTTGAAAACAAACCCACCCCAATGTGATTTATTTCTGTCAAATAATGTTCGCTTCGTCCAGTGTTGTGCAGGGACGAATGAAATATTAATTCCAGAATAGTTTTTTGATTCCCACCATTTCATTTCACTTACGTTATGATAGCCACGTTTATGAAACTTTTCCTTTAAACCTATTGGTAAAATGAACAATGTGTTTTTTGGAAAATGGCGTAATGTATTAAAATCAAGATGATCATAATGACCATGTGAGATACAAATTATGTCAATTGGAGGTAATTCGGATAAAGATAGCCCTGGATTTGATAAACGTTTTTTTAAAGCCATTTGATTCGCATAAACTGGATCAGTTAAAATATTGATTCCGTTAATTTGAATTAGAAAAGTAGAATGTCCAATCCATGTAATAGTTGTTTTATGACGATTTTCTTTTAAAAATGAGATTTCCTTTTGACTACTTTGTTGAATTGTACTGCTGTAATCTTTTCTTTTTTTACTTCTTTCAATTCCGCATTTGACATAATCTTTAAAAGTTTTACGATAACTCGTGTCTAAGTTTTTGTATTTTTTATTTGCCATGATCAGTCATCCTTTCGAAGATTATTAATCAACATGATTAGTGTAACTTTAGTTTGTAAAATTATCTTTTGAAAAATTTAAAGTTTATATGTTAATTAATTTAAAATATTAGAAAAGAGTAAGCCATTTTTGATACAATGGACGAGTACAACGCAACTTAGGGGGAGAAATATGAAGAAAAATAGGTTATTCATGACATTAATAGTGATTTTATGTCTTTCATTATTAAGTGGTTGTGGAAATAAACTTGATAATCCTTTAAATTGGGATTTAGAGAAATTTACATACAAAAATCAAGAAAATCAGTCATTTGGTACAAAGAATTTAAAAGGTAAAGTTTGGCTAGCTGATTTCATATTTACAAGTTGTCAAACAGTTTGTCCGCCGATGACAGCAAATATGGCAAAATTACAACAAAAGGCAGCAGAAAAGAAATTGAACGTGGACTTTATATCGTTTAGTATCGATCCAGGAGTTGATACACCACAATTATTAACGAAATACGCTAATAAATTTAATGCTGACTTTAGTAATTGGAACTTCTTAACAGGTTATTCTCAAAATCATATCGAAAAATTTGCTTCAGAAAATTTTAAAACAATTGTTAAAAAACCAGAAAACAATTCTCAAGTTATTCATGGTACTATGTTTTATTTAGTTGATCAAAAAGGCAAGATTGTGAAAGATTACAGCGGTGTAAGTAATGTGCCATTTGATGACATTTTGTCAGATATTAAAACATTGAACGGGCAATAATGGTTAAATGTTAAAATAAAATATGATTTAATAAAAAACTGAGTACTTAAAAGATACTCAGTTTTTTTATTATTTAATTTAGTTTTTGCTAGCTAATTGAAATGATTAAATTGTCATTTTAGTCTAAAAAGATTTGTTTTTGGTATTCTGGTAATTTTGTACCTTTTATGACAAGCATTCCATTTTCGTAAATTGCAGCCGCTGTCGTTGCATTGATTGGGTATGGTAATTTAACAATTCGTTGTGATTGGCTATAAGAATATTTTTTATATGAGTAGTTTGTTTGATCGTTTAAAACTTCAGTAGTCGTATCAGCTTTTAAGCCTATTGTTAAGATTGTTCCTTCTAAGTCCATATAAATTTGTTCTTTGCTAACACCAGGCATACTTGCTTGAATAATTAGCTCTTCTCCATTTTCGATGATTTCTACTCCAATTGAAGAAAATACACCGTGTTTATGGAAGAATTTATCAATTTCATCAAAAAGACCTCTAATAGGGGATTGATCGATTAAATCATCCACCTTTTTTAAATAATGTTGTAAATCAATAGATGAATGGCTTTGTTTTTCATCTGGAGTGTTGTTATTTTCTTTTTCACTCATACTTATACCTCCTAACATTCCGACTAACGCAGTATATGTAATGAGCCTAATATAGGTGCAGGTATTACGTGAAAAAAGATAAAGAAAATAATCAGGATAAGCCAGAATTGATAAAACCATTAGTTGAAAAAGTTTATTATAATGTAAAATAAGAAAATAAAATTAATAAATGAGAAGAGGAAGTTTAATGGAACTAACATTTGCAGCAAAAGAAGATGTAAAAGATATTGTAACAATTTATAATGACGCAATCATGAACACAACTGCTACATTTGACACGAAAATTAAAACGGAAGAGGAAATGCTAATATGGTTTCATAATCATCCAGAACTTTATCCAGTTATTGTTTCTAAAGAGAATGGAATCGTCACTGGTTATTGTTCCATAACACAATTTAAAGAAAAAGATGCATATAAACATACTGTAGAGCTATCTGTTTATATCCATACAGATCATCGCCGTAAAGGGTTAGCAAAAGCATTAATGGTTGAGATGATCGAAACAGCTAAAAAATTAGGTCATTATACAATTATTTCATGTATAACTAGTGGAAATGAAGTTAGTGAAAGATTGCATGAAAAATTAGGATATCAAAAGGTTGGACATTTTTATAAAGTTGGCCAGAAGTTTAATCAATGGTTAGATATTGTTTATTATCAATTAATGCTTTAGGACTTTTTCAATTTATTTAACTTATACAAATTACATTAGAAGCAACAATTAACAACAACTTGATTTTATACTTTGTCTACTATTTAAACATCTAGGATTTCCTAGGTGTTTTTATTTGTATTAAGGCCGTAGTATTCATAATTTCTTTACTTTGAACGTAAAATGTAGGAGAAATGTCGGAAAGTGGGGGAAATGACTTTGAAATTAAAACGCGCATTGACCCAGAAATTAGTGAAAAAAATTCATAATTTCTTATTTCTTGGAAAAATTGTTACAGAAAGAGTAGTGGATCAAGAAAAGCAGAGTTTGCTTTTTTATGAGGATGAAGATCATATTCGTTTTTATGTAGAATGCTTATCTCCAATTCCATCAAAATTAAAGGCTAGTTTTTCGACTCAAGACGTGCTGTTTGTAGGGACAACTGCAAATAAAAATAATGAAAGTAAAATAAAACCATGGATTAAAAGTAAGAAAAAAGACGATATAATTGACGGACTAAAAAAGGTGTTTGATTCTAAGTTAGTCATGTTTCGTTTAGAATATGCGAATGAAGTAATTACAGCAGATTTAGTTGAGTTTTTTGATGGGAAAAGAGATTCATTCTATCATCTTTTACCAGTTATTGAACTTAGAGGGGATGGTAAACGGGAAGAGGTGGAAAATCGGTTAATAAAAGGATCCTTGCCAATTCATCTACCAAAATATTTTAATGACTTTGAACAACCCGAATTTATTTTTTATGAAAATAGACTATATGGAAATTTATTTTTAAAATCGATGATGAATGATATCAGTTACTTAGAAAAGCAAAATGAAGTTACTTTTCAAGAATATGATGAAAATGAACTGAAAAAGTCTTTTATTCATTTAAATAATTTAATTTATTTTATCCCGGAAAAACAGTGGGATGAGCTGAAAAAGGACTTTAAAAAAGAATGTAGAGAACTGATCTATACTCAAGAATTTACTGAGAAACAACCATTTCCAATTGAATGGAGTAGTGATTCTGAAAATGCGTTCATTGAAAGGTTTTATCAAAATTGCTTGCAGCAAGGCTTATTATATGAAAAAAAAGACATCATAAATTTTCATATATGTTGTAAGTTCCAGGCATTGACAATATTAGGTGGAGTCAGCGGCACAGGGAAGTCACAGCTAGCAAGGGTTTATGGTGAAACTTTAGGACTGGAGTTTGGAAAAGAGCTACTTTTTGTTCCAATTTCTCCATCTTATCGAGAACATTACGATTTATTAGGCTATTTAAATCCGGCAACAGGAATCTATATAGACTCAGAGACTGGTTTAACAAAATTACTTATAGAGGCAGAGCAATTTCCACACAGGATGTATATGGTGATTTTTGATGAGATGAATCTTTCTCAAATTGAACATTGGTTTAGTAAATTTTTATCAATTTTAGAAATGCCACAAGATAAGAGAGTTATTACATTGTTTCATGATCACAATGTCGTAATTAACCAATATTATAAGCCTAAAGTAAAAATAGGAAATAATATTATTTTTGTTGGTACAGTTAATTTTGATGAAACTTCAAGTGAGTTTTCTTTAAGATTATTAGACCGTGTTAATATCATCTCACTTAGATCTACGTCTTTTGTAAATTATGCTGAAAAAATGAGTAATGAAAATATATATGAAAATGTACCTCAAATTTATATTAATGCAGAATCCTTTAATAATTGGACGAAGAAAACGTTTAGTTCTTCAGAGCTTACAAATGACGAGCTTAAGTTTTTTGACGAATTTAATAAAATAGTTGAGCAGTCGCTTAGTGAACGAATTATCTCTCCTCGAATGATAAAAGATTTATCAAATTATTTAGCTAATATCCCTACATTGCCCTCACATATCCAATTTGAACGTAGAGAAGCAATCGATCTTTTTGTAAAGCAACGTGTATTAACGAAGGTCAGGGGACTGTTTGCAAATTTAGAAGAACTAATTGGTACCGGAGAGGGGAATGAACAAGAAGGGCTGTTAAACATGATTATGAAATCAAATTTAGGTAGATCAATTTCTGATTTTGAGAATTCTATTAAAGAATTGAAAAAGAAAAGAAAACAGCTGGAGATTGATGGATATGTCAACTAACGAAAGTCCAGAAGTTTTTGAACCTCTTTATCTACCATTTACAATTGCAATTCTAGTTGGAACTAGAGGCAAAGAAGAAAAAATCTCTCTTGATGCACTAACAATGAACCCAAAGGAAGCTTATTTATTTGCCTATGAAATACAGGAATTAAAAAGGTTTTTATTTCAAGTTGATGGTGAATTTGACGGTAAAATTACATTCATTTGGAACAATTTGTATCATTTTCAACAAGAAAATTTAGATGATCATCAATATATTTTCACCTCTGAAAATAGAAGAATACTAATTTATGAACATGGGAAAACGGAAAATGCATATCCTTGGAGATGTGGCTATTATGAATTTTGCATTGTTTATCAGGAACAACATTTTTACGGAATGATTAAAATCGTACCGAAAAATTTAGAGTACGATCAATTAGAGTGGATGCATGCCACTTTACATCAACAAATAAATGGAATAATGAATGATTCCCAATACTTTAAAAAATCTTCAGCTTCTTTAACACAAAATGGAACTATGTATTTTTGGCCAATTATTCGCTTTATCGAAGCGAATGAAGAGCGACTACTTGTAGCTATTCAGCAATTTATTAGTAAACTAAAGCGGAAACAAAAAAAAGAATATGAATTAAAAAGGCAAGTTAAAAAATTAGATTTCACTACGATTAGATGGAATTTATTGCATCCAGACATTTCAAACGCAACGAATTTAACGATGCAGCCTGTTGTTCAAGAGGAAAATTATTTAGATGAAATCAAGTATGCAAAAAATAAAGTGCGCAAATTTTTATTAACAATTGAAACGCTATTAACTTTTGTAAAATATGAATTAGTAAAAGACAAAAATAAAATGAATCAAATCGATTTTCAAATAAGAGATATTGAAAAAATGATGCAGAACGTTGTCGGTAATGGATCAATTACGGATCGGGAAAAAGCTAAATATCGACAGTCAAAATTATTAAAGGAAATCGAGCTAGAAAAATTAGTGAAGAGCGTTTCAGAGAAAGAACGAATTACGAATTCCTTAGAAAAACTTTATGAAGTTTATTTTAGAGAATATACAATCGGTATTTTTCGGATCGCGACTGATAATGATACGTCTAATTACCCTTCCAGTCCTTCTAAAGTGTTTTTAAATTTTATTCACTCGTTAAGCTTGTTTGATAAAAAGGTAAAGGAATATGGTAAAAAACAAATGCTTTTACCTGTTTATAAGCCAACTTTTTTACTATACGAATACTTTGTTTTTTTTTCATTATGCGATATTTTCCTTAAGTTGAAGTTTCATAATGATGAAGAACCGTTAGCTGAACAGATTTTAATGCATATTAAAGATGATGAGCTAATGGATGGTGCCTTTGTAAAGCTTGAAAACAAAGAATGGATTATTAGTTTAGTGTATAACGAAATCATTGAAGGAAGCCCACAAGTATCACTGTTGAAAGGAACTAATTTTTTTAGCGGTGAAGAATCTAAGAAACCCGATATTCGGTTAGATTTTTACCGGAAAAAAAATAATGAATATGTTGCATCAATCATTTTTGAAATTAAATATAGCCCTATGTTTAATATTTACCAGCCAGTAGGAAACACAAAAGCTATGGAACAAATGTATAAATACTGGGGACTTAAATATGTGGAACGCGTGAATGGTAAATTATCATTTGTGCGAAAACCGATCAATGAAGTAATTTGCTTATATCCAGGAAGTAATGTTCATCGTAAAGTTTTAGAGGCAGGTTGCGGAACTTATATTCAGTTTTACCCTAAGAAAAAGGGCGAGGATTTTTATGAGCTAGTAGGTGAAAGGGAATTAGTTGAAATTATTAATAAAACCCTTGAAGAAATAAAGTGATTTTCGAAAGTAAACTTGGAACAAATTGTTCAAAGTTAGCTACGCTATAAGAAAAAACAGTGCCCTATACCGAACGAAAGGCGTAGGGCATATTTTTTCTAAACAACAAGTATTGTGGTTTGACATTTCGTTACATTGTCTATATCTTATTTTAAGAAATGAAATTTCATTAAAATAATTATTTTAAATTGGAAATTTATATTACAAAACTAATAATGTTATAATTCGGAATTCACATTTTATACATAATTACTTATGAAAGCGTTGCCAAAAGCTAAATTTTACCATACAATAGAGCCATGTACTCAAGATATTTATATATTTTTTTAACAAAATAACTAAATAGAATTCATGTGAGTTTATTAAAATTTGGTATAAACATAGGTTTATAGACGTAAGATAAGAATATTTATATAGGAATTTTAGGGGTGAATGAGAGTGTTTCGTGTTATTCATACAAATGAAGAGAATAATTTATTTAACGAGCTTTGGGGAGATTTTTGTGAAGAAAACGAAATACCTTTTTTAAAAAGGCATAATCAAGTTACTCGTTATGGTATTTGTAGTTCGGATAAAAAGTTAATTGGCACATTGGAGTTTGATAAATTTGAGTTTGGCAGTGAAGACAAAAACAAATATTATTATAATTTTTCCGAAAACAAGTATATTAAATATATCCAAAATGAAGAAATCTATGAAATTAGTAAGTTATTAATAACCCGGGAAAATAGAGGTAAAGGGTTTTTTAAACATATTCTATTGGCTTGTTATGATCATGCGATGAATAGTAACGCTGATTGGTATATTGGTACAATTAATAAAAGACTTTATATGTTTGCTAGAAGTGTAGGGTTTAAAATCTTACCTATAGACGAGTATTTCGAAATTAGTGATGATATTATTGCTGTTCCTTTTTTACTGGATATCAAGCATGCTATTAAACTATTGAAACATTCAGATGAATTTAAAGAAATATTGATGTATTACGATAAATAATTTTTTAAAAAACTCAGGGTTATACCTGAGTTTTTTCAGTCTATTGAAAAAAGAACTATTCAATTAAGGAGCATATTTTTAATGTAGAGGAAGCGGTGTGATGTTGATTTCAACTACAGGATTCTCGCTTTCCATGGGGCGGGACCTGAGTCTCCTAGGCGCGCATGCGGGGTCTTAATATAGAAATGAATTACTCAATATATTCGCTAATCTCGACCGATTATCTACCTATAATTTCAACACACTAAAAAAACTCAGGGGAATTCCTGAGTTTTTCAATTTGCACTATTCTTGCTCAAGAATAGAAGCAGTTTGATTTGTTTGATTATAAGCTGTTTGACAAGCTTGTAGAGCTTGTTCAATTCTTTCGTGATTTTGTGGTTTTTCAACAGTTTCTAATGCAGATTGAAGACATTCAATAGCGTGTTTAAGTTCAGTCGTAGCATCCTGAGTAAATTGACGTGCATTTTTTTGCATAGAAATTCCTCCCTTCATTCATTCATTTTTATTTTTACCAACATTAATTTAAGTATGTAAAAAACGCAGCAGAGAAAATCTGCTACGTTTCAAAACTCTTATTAAGTTTTCGCACTGAATAACTTACGGTTAAACTCCAAAAATTGATAAGATTGCAAACCGTTTTTTTGGTTTAAATGTTAGAATTTTTTTCTGATCCTCTAAATCAGCCTTTAGTAAAGTTACTTGTTCATTTAATTGGTCAACTTGATTTTCAAGAGTACCAATTACTTTTTTTAAATCTTCTATTTCACAGCGATGTTCCAAGATTTGCACTGAAACAACCTCGTTTGCTTTTGTTTCAACTTTTTCTTCAAGTTTGATTAATTTTTGAGTTAACTCTCTAATCAGATCAATATTGTCAGTTTCCATTTGTTTTGATTCAACTACTTGAATTGATTCTTCATAAATTTCTTTAATTTGCTCTATTTGTTCATCTGTAAATAAATATCCATTATTGGATTTCTCTAATTCTAAATTACCTTTTTTTGAAAATAATAAAACTTTTTTATTTGTTAGTTGAAGCTGTTCCGCTACTTGAGAAGTTGTATACATTGCCATTCCTCCTCTAATAATTTATATATAAACAGTTCTTTATTAAATTCGACTTTCCTTTATGGTTGACAAAACTAGTGTTGACTCGGCAAAAGTTCTTATAATACTTCGAATTTATTTAATATACCTATTAAAATGACTGATTATGTAAACTTTCTTATTTTTATATTGTTTTTTAGCGAAGGGCAGGACATAGGTGTTTAATTTGCACTTTTGATGAAATACTTTTTAAAAATTTTTTGATAACAAATTATTTAACTGAATATACTAAGATAAGCCTAATTTTAAAATTTAGATTATGAAGATAGCCTTCACTTCCAAATGGAGGGATGACTCAGTTGTTAGGAATTGGAACTAATTTACTTTTAGTTGTTGTATTAATTGCATTTACGGCCTTTTTTGTTGCTTCAGAATTTGCGATTGTTAAAATAAGAAGTTCAAGAATTGACCAGTTGTTAGGGGAAGGAAATAAAAAAGCAAGAGCTGTTAAAAAAGTAATTACCCATCTTGATGAATATCTTTCAGCTTGTCAACTTGGTATTACTGTTACGAGCTTAGGTTTAGGTTGGTTAGGTGAGCCCACTATAGATAAGCTATTTACACCTTTAATTGAACATATGAATTTGAATCCTGCTATAACAAAAACGATTTCATTTTTAATCGCATTTGGTATTATTACATTTATTCATGTAGTTGTTGGTGAATTGGCTCCTAAAACAATTGCAATTCAAAAGGCTGAACAAATTACGTTAATGTTTGCTCCAGTTTTAATTTTATTTTACAAAATTACATATCCGTTTATATGGTTATTTAACAATTCAGCAAGGCTAGTCTTAAAAATATTTGGACTTCCACCTGCTTCGGAGCATGAGGTAGCGCATTCAGAAGAAGAATTAAGAATTTTACTTTCAGAAAGCTATAAAAGTGGCGAAATTAATCAATCAGAATTTAAGTATGTAAATAATATCTTTGATTTTAATATGCGAGTCGCTAAAGAAATTATGGTACCTAGAACGGAAATGACAGCAATTGATTTGCGTGAACCTTTTCATGAGAATATTCATTTTATGAGCACAGAAAAGTATACTCGATTCCCTGTTGTAGATGGAGATAAAGACCATGTTGTCGGATTAATAAACTTTAAAGATGTTTTTACTGATTTTGTCCTTCACAAAGGAGATGCAGAGGTAAAAACACTTGAACAATATATTAGACCGATCATTCAGGTTATCGAGTCAATTTCTGTTCATGATCTGCTTGTGAAAATGCAAAGAGAACATATACATATGTCGATTTTAGTTGATGAATATGGTGGAACTTCTGGGCTTGTAACCGTTGAAGACATTTTAGAAGAAATTGTTGGAGAAATTCGAGATGAGTTTGATGTTGATGAAAAAGAGGATATTACGAAAGTAAACGAAAATAAATTTATTATCGCTGGTAAAGTATTAATTAGTGAAATCAATGATGTTTTTAGTTTGGATATTGACGATACAGATGTCGACACAATTGGTGGTTGGATTTTAACCGAAAATTTTGATGTCCAAGAGGGAGACTTTATTAAATTTCAAAACTGTACATTTAAAGTACTTAAACTAGATGGGCATTATATAAAATCAATTGAATTAACACGTGAACCAGTTAAAAAAACTGAAAGCCAAGAAGAAAGCGCAACTTAAATTGTCAAACAATTAAGCTGCGCTTTTATCTATCATTTTTAAAATTTCACATACCGTAGTGATTAAAAATCAGTTGATTTAAAAAGTGCATCTTTTACAAAAATTTCGTTCTTTTCAATTGCTTTGCTATGAGTCACCACTAGTCCGATTGGGGTAGGGACGGGTAGATTGTTGACAAGTGAGAATGGAATATTCTTATTCTTAGCCATTAAAATATATTTTGAGATTGAATTGTAAGGAAGGGTACCATTTAATAATAATGTGACATCCTTGTTCTTAATTGAATTTTCAACGTTTGGATAAATTGAATTCGACATAACTTGACTAGTTGTTAATGCAATTTCAATTCTCTCGCGAATTGTGCCTAAAAAAACGTTTCGTTCTTCAATTTTTACTTGCTTTTCACCATAGATACCTTTAATTAAATAATCTTCAACATTATTACTAGCCATAAAAAAACCTACTTTCAGTTTATTAATTTAATTGTATCTAAATTTATTCTATTCTACATACGATATTATTGACATTTTTTCATACTTTTAGTTTATTAATAACTGACTATAAGATTGATAATGAGAATTTTGAAAGCCAATTTTAAAATTAATTGGATTTTAACTTCATTATAATTATAATTTTAATTTTATGTAAAATCGGAAAATTGTAAAAAATAATACCTTTTTGTAATAAATTCGACAAATTTTTATTTTTTACTTAACGAATATTTAAAAATTTGATACTATTTAATTAATAGATTTTTATTGGAGGTGTTCCTTATTGATAAATCAATAGAGAGTAGGTATAGCTCTTTCATAAAGGAAAGTATGCCTACATTAACGAAGAATTGGGTCGCTCAAGCGGTAATTAGCGATGATGATCCATTTAAATCCGAGATTATCATTAATGGAACCAAATTGATTGATTATACATTATTATTTATTGAAGGTAAAATTAATGAGGATCAAGTAGTTGATTTGGCACATAAAATAGCCCTTGAACGAGCGAAGGCTAGCGCAAACATCGGTGATTTTGTGTATAACTCGAATATAGGCAGAAGTGAACTTTTTAAACATTTGTCAGAATTTGAAGAAAGTATTAGCTTACTTCAACCACTAATTAATAAAATAAACTATGTCTTTGATCAGTTTATTTATTTTACAGTTAAACAGTATTCTTATATTATTACTCAAGACATTGAAGAAAAGAAGCACTTCATAGATGAAACACATAAAGAACGACTGACAATTCTTGGTCAAATGTCAGCTAGCTTTGTACATGAATTTAGAAATCCACTTACTTCAATTATTGGATTTGTAAAATTGCTTAAAGGTGATCATCCAGAATTGAAATATTTAGACATAATAGATCATGAATTGCATCAATTAAATTTTAGAATTGATCAATTTCTTCATGTTTCGAAAAAAGATCATGATCAAATGGTGGAGAACTTTTTAATAAATGATTTATTCAAAGAGATAACTGATTTTCTATATCCAAGTATTGTAAATTCGAATGTTATTTTACAAGAAGGACTTTTTAATCATATATACATACCAGGTTTCCGAAACGAACTTCGCCAAGTTTTACTTAATATACTGATGAATTCAATTGATGCACTTGCTGAAAACAACGGTCAAAAAACGATTCACTATCAAGTTGTCGATTTAGAAGATAAAATTGAAATTCAAATTAGAAATAATGGCCCTAAAATAAGTGAAGAAAGCATACGGACAATTTTTGAACCATTTGTTACGACAAAAAATCATGGTACTGGAATTGGTTTATTTGTATGTAAACAAATTGTAGAAAAACACGATGGTAAAATCGAATGTATTTCTGATGAGGATTGGACAGCATTTTGCATAACTCTGCCAAAAGAGGCATAAAAAAACTCGGAAAAAAACCCGAGTTTTTTTATTTTACTAATATAATTTTATAACATCAAATTTTAAATCCCCACCAATACTCCCAACTAACACTAAATCATATACTATATTTTCTTGGAATTTTGATTGATAAAGCGGCAGAATAATTAATTTTGTACCTGATAACCTTATTTCTAAATTAACAGTCATAGGTGAAATTGGGAGATATTCTGATGCATTTCTATATGGTACATTTGAAAAAACAACGTCTCCTTCCCCAGCTTTTACAGCAAAATCAAGATTAGTTGAACTAGGAGATAAGTTAATAAAACGAATTTTAGCTTCTCCTAAAGATAATGAAAGATCATCAGTATAAGAAAAAAGTGAAATCTTCTCTACGTTAGCACCAATTGCAATTGTATAATTTTGCTCATCAAGTAACGATATTTCTTCAGAATGTATCGGGTTGGATAAATCCCCAGATTTGAAAATGTCAATTTGGTGTACTCCAGAAGAAATGGTTAAATAATGAGTCGAGTTTTTAAATGATAAATTAGAAATTAATGGTTTTTTATTAATAAAAATATCAATGCTAATGTTGTTAGGAATTACATTTAATAGTCTAATAAAGGATAAATTTTGTTTTTTTATCGCCTGTTTTTCATGACTTAATGGTGCATTATTTATAATTAATCTTTCAAACGAATCAAACTGCTGATATTTGATATGGTAAAAATCATCATTGTTATTTGAATAGGATGAAAAGTGATTAACTATATTTGGTTTCAAACGATCCATATGCGCTACTTTCTTCAAATTGCACACCTCCTATATGTATCATTCAACCGTCCCACTTAAACTAATATTCAATAAATAGATAATTATGAGTTATTTTCTGTTTAACACTTTAAGCAAAAGATTGTAACGAGTAGTACCTAATGATTTTTGAGGGAAATTAAAATGAATTGGTGGGTAACGTATGGCGCAATCGAACAGCCAATTCGTTTTCTTTTCTTCAAATGATATTGAGGGGAATAGTAAGTTCTTTGAAAATAGGTAACAGGAAGCAATTCTTTTGATAGAAGAATATAAGGCTTTGATAAAATTAGCAAAATTGATATAAATAATATACTAACTTAAAAAAGGTATAGGAGAAAATTATGGCTTTAAGTGCAACTGTAAATTATAAAGATAAAACTGTTAAAAGCTTTGTAATAGAAGAACATCTTCATGATGAAATATTTGAAAAAAATACAGTGTGGAAATCCTATAAACAACTTTCAAAGATAAGTGATTATTATCTTTATGGATTGAAAATGAATAAAAAAGATTTTTTTCAATTTATTGAAGAGTGGGAGGAATATTCAAAATGGATCCAAACTACTTATCAGATAGAATATGAAAAAATATTGATTGATCTGAGAAAAATATATACTTTCAATGAGGTAACTTATGTAAAATTTATAGGTGATTGATTAGGTTAATAAAACTAATTGGTTAAAAAAGAAATTATGCCTATGTAACTAAAACATTGTTAGTTCGATAACATTTTGGAGCTCTAATCAGCTCTTTTTTTATTTGAAAAAATGGTAGTTTAGTACCATAAGGATTGTTTAATTTTATATGAAAAAATGTGAGATTCCCCCAAATTATACAAGACGTTAAGTTGATATAATTAACTTAAAAATATTTGTAGGTGGTGTAAATATGAAGAAATTTATATGGTTACTACTTTGTATTTTTGTATTTTCATTATTATCTGGATGCAATTCGGATAACAAGAGTTTTTCAGAGTTGTATCACGGAAATTTAAATGAAATCAGCAAAATTAAAATTACTAACGGTCAGAACGGAGGAAACACAGTAATAACGGAACAGAAGGCAATTGATAATTTTATTAGTGATATTAAAGATATTAAAGTTGCCCAAAATAAAAATACTGATGTAAAGGGATGGGTATACAGTGTTACATTGTATAATCAAGACAAAAAGTTAAAGAGTTTCACAACAAGCGAAATAGAAGGAAAGACAAAAAAAGATGATGCAACATTAGTTATAGCAATTGAAAAATTATTGAATCTTAAGTAAATTTTATTCAACTAATGCAATGCCTTAGTTGAAAAAGGATTGTCTGAAACTACATAAAAAAAGGTGGAATTCCTCCAAACTATAGAACTCTCTTATGTAAAATAAGAAAAGCTTTTTGTCCTGTATCTTTCATTATCTTGGTTATATGAAACACTACACATTATCGATTTAAACAATAATAAGGAACTCGATAATGGCTTGATTTGGTCAATTTTTAATGGAAATAAAAATCTTGATAAAGAATAAAAATATTAAAAAAATATTGACTTTTTCATATTTATGTATAGAATAATTATTAATAAAATGTTTCAGAGATGTGACAACAAAACGACTGTGAAAGGACGAGTAGTAGTAGGACGTAGACAAAGCGAGTCAGGGGTGGTGTGAGCCTGATACGAAGCCTATTATGAAGAACCTCCTGGAGTCGCTGACCGAAATCCTTTAGAGGAAAGTAGACTTAGCCGTGATCTTCGACGTTACAAGAAGAGCAGTATCGAGATCTCTCTAATCTCCGTACTGAATAAGTGAGCAACCTCTGTTGCTAATTTGGGTGGTACCGCGGAACCAAAGCCTTTCGTCCCAGTTTTTTTGGGAAAGAAGGGCTTTTTTTGTTGGCTTTTTTCTATAACATCCAAACATTTTAGGGGGAAATAAGCATGTATCAATCATTAATGACAGTAAGAGAGACTCAAATCGCAATTAAGGAAGTTAAGACATTTTTTGAGGATCAATTAGCAAAACGTCTTGGAATGTTCCGTGTATCTGCACCATTATTCGTAACGAAAAAATCAGGTTTAAACGATCACTTAAACGGTGTAGAACGCCCAATTGAATTTGATATGCTTCATTCAGGAGAAGAGTTAGAAATTGTTCATTCACTAGCGAAATGGAAACGATTTGCACTGCATGAATACGGTTACGAAGCTGGTGAAGGTATCTATACAAACATGAACGCGATTCGACGTGATGAGGAACTTGATGCTACGCATTCAATTTACGTTGACCAATGGGATTGGGAAAAAATTATTCAAAAAGAATGGCGAACAGTAGATTATTTACAAGAAACTGTACAGACAATTTATGGAATCTTTAAAGAATTGGAAAATCATTTGTTTGAAAAATATCCGTATCTTGGGAAGTATTTACCAGAAGAGATCGTATTTATTACATCCCAGGAGTTAGAAGATAAATATCCAGAGTTAACACCAAAAGATCGTGAGCATGCGATTGCAAAAGAGCACGGAGCAGTCTTTATTATTGGAATCGGCGATGTACTTCGTTCTGGTGAAAAACATGATGGACGCGCAGCTGACTATGATGACTGGAAATTAAATGGTGATATCTTATTCTGGCATCCAGTATTGCAATCTTCATTTGAATTATCATCAATGGGTATTCGTGTTGATAGTGAATCACTTGATGAGCAGCTAACAAAGACAGGTGAAGATTTCAAACGCGAGTATAATTTTCATAAAGGCATTTTAGAAGATGTGCTTCCACTAACAATTGGTGGTGGTATTGGGCAATCAAGAATGTGCATGTACTTCTTACGTAAAGCACATATTGGTGAAGTTCAATCTTCTGTATGGCCTGATGAAATGCGAGAAGCATGTAAGAAGGAAAACATTCATTTGTTTTAAGACAAATTAGCAATAAATAAAAGCATGCCTCTATATCTTTTGTTTATACATATTCATTAGAGAATTGAAATTTAATAACATGTAGACTGTTTCGGCAGTCTATTTTTTTTATGTTAAATGACAAATCATTATACGCTTTTAAACTATAGTCTGCTTTATATATGTGGTTTAGAAATATTTTGATTTTTTTTCTTGACTTGAAATCCATTTCATAATTTAGATTGAAAATAAGTTAAATTTCAACAAAGGGGGAAGAAAGATGATTAGAAAAGTTAATCTTCACCAGGACGAATTTGTACTATCTACTATTACAGGTTTAGTAGAAATTTTTGATGGGATGCAAAATATCTACTATGGAGACTTGTTTTTAACAAATAAAAGATTATTTATAGAAAGCAATAAACTTATAAATTTTGAAAAGTCTTTTTGGTTTGAAGGAGAGATGGACACTATTAAAAATTCTACCCTTATTGTAGGGGAACACAGAATTGAGGTAAGATGGGCGTACAATGGAAATCTAATTTACTTTATAAAAGCTTTTCAGAAGTTAAAAGAAAATGCGTAGTATTCTTCATCAGAGGTTGTTGTGGGAGGTAAGTGATGGCAAATATTAACGATATTGCAAAATTAGCAGGTGTATCCGTCTCTACTGTTTCTAGAGTGCTTAACAATTATAAGTATGTTGCTAGTGATAAAAGAGAAGCTGTCCTTAAAGTTATTGAAGAAATGAATTATACACCAAATAAAAATGCGATTGATTTAATTCGAGGAGAAACAAGAACAATCGGTGTGATTCTCCCATATAACAATAACCCGGCATTCGATCAAATCCTGAACGGGATCTTGAATAAAGCATTAGAAAATGATTTTTTGATTACAGTACTTCCTTCAAATTATAGTAAAGAAAAAGAAGTGGAATATCTGCAAAAATTAAAAAGTAAGCTGTATGATGGGATCATTATTGCTTCAAGAGCAAATGATTGGGAGACGATCATTCCTTTTAGCGAATATGGAACAATCGTAGCTTGTGAATATACACAGCACAAGGAAATTGGCTGTTCCTATATGGACCGTTATTCTTCTTATCTAGATGCCTTTCAATTATTAAAAAATAAAGGCCATTATAAGGTAGCTTTCACAACAGCTAGGCTAAAGAGCAATAGTACAAATCAAATGATTGAAGCTTATACTGAGATTTTTGGTGAGCTTCAACCTAAATATCATATATCTGATTGTCATTCCTTAGAAGATGGTTACATGGCAGCAAAGAAATTCCTGCAATTGTCGAAAAGACCAACTGCAATCTATGCGAATGGCGATGAAGTGGCTGGTGGTATGTTTTTATTTGCTAAGTCTCAACAATTGAAAATCCCAAGTGATTTAGCGATCATTGGTCAAGAAAATCAACCAATTGGAATCGGTATGGGAATATCTACAGTGGATCACCAATTAATGAAAGTTGGTGCACAGGCTTGTGACTTAGTAATAAATAAGTCTACAGAAAAAGTAAAAATACCGTATCGCATTGTGGAAAGAGATTCTGTTTAAATCACATTTTTGGTGGTATTAACAAAGAGAATATTTATAACATAGATAAAAAATTAGTTTAAAGTGGGGAAAGAAAATGAGTAAAAAATTTATAGTTTTTGACATTGATGGAACGTTACTCACGACAGAAATGAAGTTTTTAGATAGTACAAAAGAAGCATTAATTTCTCTTAAAGAAAAAGGACATGAGATCGGGATTGCGACAGGAAGGGACTATACTTCAGCAATAGCAATCGTTGATGAGCTTGAAATTGATACTTATGTTTTATGTAATGGATCAATTGGATATGTCCGACATGAGTTGGCGCATGAGGAAAACTTTACAAAGCAATCTATTATGCAATTAATTAAAATTGCAACGGAAAACAATGATCAGATTGTATTCCAAACAGCGAGCGGATTAAAAAGACATTTCGAGCTACCAGGAGATTCGTTAACGAATGCCTACGATAGTCTAGGATTGACCATTCCGGAGTTTGATGATCTGTATTGGGAACAAAATTCAATTATTCAAGCGATGCTTTTTTGCAAGCCTGAAGATCTTCCAAAATATGATATCAATGAATTCAGATATGTTAGTTGGCATAAATTTGGCTCTGATGTCATTCCGAAAGAAGGATCAAAAGCAAAAACCATTTTAAAAATCGCAGAAGAAAATGGATTTAAGCAGGAGGATATCATCTTTTTCGGAGATGGAATGAACGACATTGAACTGATGGAACACTCAGGAGTTGGGGTTGCAATGGGAAATGCCGAAACAGAAGTAAAAGAAAAAGCCAATTTAGTCACAGATAGTTGCGATGAGCATGGAATTTACAATGCACTTAAGAAAATGTTATTAATATAATTATATAGAAAAAGTCAACTAATGGATGTATGAGTTAAATAACTTCCTCGACTAAAAAACTGCAAAAATAAATAGGATTGTCTAATTTGACAATCCTGTTTTTCAACACCTATTATAATAATCCTAAAATAATTTATTAACGTCAAATCTTGTTTCCTCTTTAACACACCCTACTGATACTAAATCATATACTGTATTTTCTTTAAATTTAGTTTTATTCGTTGAAACGAGACAAATTGTTTATTATTAACTTGGAACATAAACACCTTTTTTTTCCCCTTTTTCAAACTCCATTCCTTCTATGAACACCAACCTTTATTCCCATTTATAATATAATTCATTAGAAAGAAAATTGAGAATTATTTTATATTTAAAACTCTTAAAATAGTTATTGCATATTATACTCAAAATTTAATAGAATACTTTTAATATAGTTTTTTACAACTAAATATAAGCTAATTAAGTTCAGTCACTTTTATTTTATAGTGATTCTTAATACGCTCGTATAATTTTGGAAATAAACGGTCCAAGAGTTTCTACCAAACTGCCGCATAGTTTGACTACGAGAGATATGACATAACATAATCTCTCCTATTTTTAGGAGGAATAAGCAAATGAACTTACATGAAATGAAAACATCCACAAAGGCTGAAAAAGCTGACTTTTTAATAAAAAATGGAAAAATAATTAATGTATTTACGAAAGAAATAATAGAGGATTCAATTGCTGTAACTAATGGGATCATTGTTGGAATCGGTGAGTATGAAGCGAATGTAGTAATAGATGCAGATGGTAAATATATTTCACCAGGCTTCATTGATTCGCATGTTCATATCGAGTCCTCTATGGTTTTACCTAGTGAATATGCAAAAACAGTCCTACCACATGGAGTTACGACTGTCATAACAGATCCGCATGAGATTGCAAATGTTGCTGGGGTTAATGGGATTAAAATGATGTTAGATGCTTCGGAAAATATTCCATTAGATGTTCGGGTGATGCTACCGTCTTGTGTTCCTGCAACTTCGTTAGAGCGAGGGGGAGCGGTACTTTATGCAGAGCATTTAGAGCCATTTATGAGTCATCCAAGAGTGTTAGGTTTAGCAGAAGTAATGGATTATCCTTCTGTTATGGCGATGGAAAAACAGATGATGGATAAATTAAATTTAGCACATAAGTATCAAAAGCCTATAGATGGCCATTTAGCAGGACTAACTAAAAATGAAATTAACGCATATTCCTATGCTGGTATTTCAACAGATCATGAATGTACAAATGTTCAAGAAGTACTTGAAAGACTTAGAGTAGGGATGTATGTTGCATTTAGAGAAGGTTCCGCTGCAAGAAATCTAAAGGATTTGTTACCTGCAGTAAATGAAAGAAATGCTGGGCGTATTATGTATTGTACTGATGATAAACATTTAGACGATATCATGAAAGAGGGTTCGATTGATTTTTGTATTCGAACAGCAATCGAATATGGGATTCATCCAGTAACTGCTTATTCAATGGCGACTTTAAATCCAGCTACTTGCTATGGTTTAAAACAAAAAGGTGCAATAGCTCCTGGATATGAAGCAAACTTTGTATTTTTAAGTGATTTAGAATTAGTAGAAATTACTGATGTATGGTGTAAAAATGAATTTATCGTAAGAAATAGACAAAATATCAATTTTATTAAAAATGAAGAGTCAAAATTGATTGAATCTAAATTAAGCTTAGGTGATATAAAGATTGAAGATTTTGAGTTGAAAACAGACTCACAAACGTTCGCTAACATTATTGAAATTAATCCGAATAGTATCGTTACAAATCATATAATTGATAAAATCACGATTGAAAATAATTCATTCAAGCCAAGTGCAAAAGAAAATTTATGTAAAATAGCAGTAATCGATCGCTATCATTCAGAAAAAGAACTTGGTTTAGGAATTGTTAAAGGCCTAAATTTAATTGATGGAGCGATCGCAACGACCGTTGCTCATGATTCTCACCAATTAATAGTTGCCGGCATGAATGATGAGGATATGTATGTAGCGATTAAGACAATTGAAGAAATGAACGGTGGAATTGTCGTCGTATCTTCGGGAAAAGTAATCGTTAAATTACCATTGCCAATTGGAGGATTAATGAGTAATCAGTCTGCAGAAGAAGTAGAAGCAGGTTTACATCAAATTGAGAATTCATTGTTAAAAATCAGACCTAACAATACATTTAATGCTTTCTTAACTTTATCTTTCCTTGCATTGCCAGTTATACCTAGTATAAAAATTACGACTAAAGGTTTATTTAATGTAAATGAATTTAAATTTATTCCTGTTTTGGTAAATGAGTAAAATAGAATACTGTACTAAATGAGACTCCGAGAATTGGGGTCTTTTTGAAGTTTAAACAGTTTGAAGGTCACATTACCTAAAATTAAATTTGAATTTTTAAATAGAATTGATGAAATTCTTATACAATAGTAAATGAGAAACATTCGATATACAATCAGGTTAAAATGGATTGAGGAGAAGAATGCATGTCAGAAGTGATTTTTAACCATTTAAGAAATGTTCCACTCTTTAAAGGCCTTACAGATGATGAGCTTCAATCTATTGTGGACATTTCATATACAAGAGAATATATTGCAAAATCATTTGTCTTTATGCAGGGAGAAAGTCTAGACAGAGTATTTTTTATCCATTCCGGTAAAATAAAAATACATATAAATGATCAGTCAGGGAAAGAGCAAATTGTTTCGATTCCACAAGCTGGGGAAATGTTTCCTCATGTTGGTTTATTTCTTAAAGGTACTTTTCCTGCACATGCTGAAGTTATTAAAGCTGCCAAATTAATTGTTTTACCAATTGCAGATTTTGAGCTAATTCTAATTAAACATCCTGAATTATGCATTAAATTATTTAAGTTTCTTAGCGAAAAGATTGTTGATTTACAAGCTAGGTTAGTTGAACAAACACTACATAATTCATACGATAAAATCACAATGTTATTAAGACGACTATGTAAGTCAAATGGAATACCATTAAATAGTAATCAATTTAAAATAACAACCCATTTTACCAATCGTGAGCTTGCAAATATGATTGGTACATCAAGAGAAACGGTTAATCGAACAATCAATCAATTAAGAAAAAAAGAAGTAATTAGCATGGATTCTGAAGGTTTTTTTATCATAAATATAGACAAACTCGAAAATGAGCTTTATTAAGAATAAAAAAAAGGCATATGAAGTTAAATTTCATATGCCTTTATAAGTTTTCACATATTTTTAAACCCGTAATATTTGATTAATCTCTTTCGATTACTCGATTAAATAAGATATTATTTTCTAAATGGATATGTTGGAACGTATCAGCCTCAAGAGCCTCAAGTCTTTGATAGACAAGACGATAAGTTCCACAAGCGTCAACTGGAGGTGTAAAGTCATTCGTAATTTCACGTAATTCCTTTAAGATATTACCAGCAGAGTTATGGTCACTTTCTAATTCTTCAACGATTTTATTTAGTTTATTACGATTTTCAGCAGTTGGATTTTGTTCATGCTCTAATATTAGCTTAAAGTCTACTGCTTCTTCTTTCCAAGTATGTTGTTCCAGTTCTGTTTTTAAGTCAAAAAATAATTTGTGTAAGCGTACTAAATGAGGATGAGATTGACCGTGAACTCGCATTACTTTCGTTACATAAGGGCTTAAAAGTGGTAATTCTTCGTTTAAAAAGTGATGATGTTTGTTCACAATATGAGTAATTAATTCTTTATTTGAAGCTTTATTATAATCAATATTTGCTTCGTTTATTTGTTTCGATTCATGATAAAGTGTATTTAATTTTGTTAAAATCTCTTCAACGTTCAAATTTTTTTCTTTAATCGCTTCAATTAGTGGTCTATTACCACCACAGCAAAAATCAATTCGATATGATTTAAAAAGGTCACTAGCCTTTGGAAATTCGGTAACAATCTTGCTAATTTTATCAAATTCATTAAATAGTTGATTCATAAAAAAGCCTCCATCATTTTTTTTCTAACTAGAAAAAGAATAACAATTTAATGAACAATTCTTTGTGATATATATCACAAGTTTTGGTTTTTTTATTAAAGTGAAAATATGAAAAAGTAAATAAATTATTTGTAGAGTTCTTTATTTTGAAGGTATACAGGGGGATTTTTTAAAAAATCTAGTTCAAAAGGGTATAAGTCATATTGTTAATTAGTTCACAAAATGGACAAAGGATAGGATTTCTTTACTTGGGTTAGTCACTAAAATCATAAAAAGCTGAGATATATTTGAACAGATTGAAAATGACTCAAGCAATTCTTGAGTCATTTTGATTTTTTTAGGGTTAATTCTATTCAAATCAACAAAATCTATAATGAAGAAATTTTTATATAAAGAACGAATGATAAAGACGAACTAAATGTGAAGAGTATGTATTACAATGCATAAGGAGAGATTGTGTTGAGTGATAAGATAGATTTTTCAGAAAAAATCCATATAGGTGAATTGATTGCAGTTTCAAACGTGTACGGATTAACTCCATATACCCTTCTTTTAGAACTTGAAAAAGGTACGATTGAAGTATTTCTTTCGATAAATGAATTTAACGGGAAATATAGTGATACGACAGATCTAGACTGGTGTCAATTAAATAACGGAAAGGTATTTTCTAAAAAAATGAATCACTAAAATTTAGTTTTATTAATATTAAAATTTCACATTGAAAACAACTCGATAAGTTAATAATCTAGCTAGTCAGGTAAATACCCTATCTAAAAGGTAGGGTTTGGATTAAACGTTTTTGACGACAACTTAAGTTCTTTTATTTAATACGATTTCGCCAAACATGGCTAATTGATCATTATTTAGACTTTCTTTATGAATTGTTGGCATGACAACGGATAGAAGGAAATTAACCTCATTATTTAATCGATGAATCTCTTCTAACAATTCAATTTGTATGCCTTTCATTTCACTTATTACCTCTAAAAACAAATCTTCTTTATTCTGATTTAATTCATTCAGCTTACTACTCATATCAAACACCTCCAATGACATTATTCGTTACATAATATTCAATATCCTTTTTGTATTAAGTATTTTTAACATTTCTATAAAGTAAAAAAACTCAGCCAATAATTTAATTTTGGCATGAGTGGGATTTTTCATTTTAAATAAGTAAAAATCGTTTTGCTTCTTAAGGATGTAGTATTCATTCTCCAATATTATCTTCAAACCATTCCTGCAGCTCTTTTAAAGAAGTAAAGGAAAAAATTTCTTCACCATTTTGTCCGTTATCAGTACCATTATTACCTCTTAAAGTAATTTGTCCTTCTTCTCCAGAAATTAAGATTGCATATGGATGGTTTAAATTGATAAATCTTGCATCTAAATCATTATCAATCCAATTTTTACTACTTAAAAATGCTTCATAATGATCCATATTGATTCCTCCTATCGATGATATTGTTCCAACTTATAAAAAAAATACGCAAGAATTTAAGTTTATAAAGCGTAAAAGATCCTTTTCCTAGTTCGCTTTTTTCGTATTGGGTCAATCGACAGCAAAGTATAATTAAAATTGCCAATAATTTCCGTATATAGAAGTTAAAAATAGAAAATTATAGAAAAGACAATGCTGCAAAAAAGGGGGGGCTTATTTGATTCGAAATAAACATAAATTGCTAAGAACGTTTAAGTCAAAAAAGAATGACGAAATAAATGTTCGACAAGATCCCCTATATGACAATTATGGTCAAAATATCGAAGCACTCGAATTAATTTTTGATAATTGCTCAGATGTAATTTTTCGTTCATTTTTACTATTCGGAAATACTAGGGCAACGATTATTTATATTGAAGGCCTAACAGATAAAGAAGGAATTGAAAATTTTGTTTTAGTGCCACTAATGGAAAAAGTAATAACCACAAAGCAATCAATAAATGATGTAATTGAGGATAAAATTCCAGTTTCTAAAGTGAATAAGGTCATTTCATTTCAGCAATGTATTGATTCAATTTCATCTGGCAATCCAATTCTTTTATCAGAAGGTGTAAAAGCTGGGTTTTCTTTAGGGCTTGCAAAGTGGGAAAAACGCTCAATAGAGGAGCCAACAGCTGAAGTTGGCATTAAAGGACCGCGAGAGGGATTTAATGAGTCGATAGAAATTAGTAAATCTCAATTACGTAGAATTATTAAAAGTCCTTCACTTAAAATGCTATCGCTGAAAATTGGGCGCTATACGAATACGACAATTGTTATTACCTACATAGAAGGTATTGCAGATCAAACGCTAATCGATGAAATCGTTAGCCGATTAACAGGTATTGAAGTAGATGGAATTTTGGAAAGTGAATACATTGAGGAATTGATTGAAGATAATCCTTTTTCGCCTTTTCCACAGATTTTGTCTACAGAACGTCCAGATGTAGTTTGCTCTAATTTACTTGAGGGAAGGGTAGGCATTTTAGTTGAAGGAACGCCATTTTGCTTAATTGCACCCATTTCATTTTTTTCATTGATTCAATCACATGAAGATTACTATCAACGATTTATCGTTAGTTCAGCGATTCGATGGTTACGCTATTTATTTCTTGGTATTTCACTTTTGCTTCCATCATTTTATGTTGCGATTATGACTTTTCATCAAGAAATGGTACCAACTAATTTGTTGCTAAGTATGGCAGCTTCTCGAGAACCAATTCCTTTTCCATCAATTGTAGAAGTATTGATTATGGAAGTTTCATTTGAAGCACTGCGGGAAGCAGGAGTTCGATTACCTAAACAAATAGGAGCGGCCGTAAGTATTGTAGGTGCTTTAGTAATTGGTCAAGCTGCTGTTCAGGCAGGTTTGGTTTCGTCACCAATGGTAATTGTAGTAGCGATTACTGGAATAGCTTCATTCATGTTGCCTCGTTATATTGCAGGGATTGCGATCCGTTTGCTCAGATTCCCGATGATTTTGCTTGCTGGTTCATTAGGGTTAGTTGGAATCATGTTAGGAATAATCCTGATCGTCATCCATTTATGTAGCTTACGTTCATTTGGTGTTCCATATTTATCTCCACTTGCTCCGCTTAAAACTGAAGAACTAAAGGATGTCTTATGGAGAGCACCATTTTGGATGATGGATACACGGCCTCATCTCACTGGAAAGACAAATTTAAACCGTCAAACCGACGGGCAATCACCAAAAAATGATAAATGAAATGGCCTTTAGTAAAAAATTTAAAGGAAAGACGAAAGGAGAATCAATTAATGAAACGTGTTCTCTATTTGTTATCCTTATGTGGATCGATTTTATTGTTAAGTGGTTGCTGGGATCGATTGGAAATAAATGATTTAGCCATTGTCACTGCAGTAGCCATAGATAGAATAGATGATAAAACGATTGAACTTTCAACTCAAGTAATTATTCCGAAAAATTTAAGTTCTGGTAATGGACAAGCTGGAGTAGGTCAACAAAGTTCATTAACTATTGTTAGATCTCAAAAAGGAAAAAATATTGCCGATGCAATCTCAAAACTGCAAACGAAATTACCGCGTAAAATATTTTGGGGGCAGTGTGAGGTATACATTTTTAGCGAAGAGTTAGCTAAAAAAGGGGTAAAAGAGCAAATGGATTTTTTACTTCGTCATCCTCAACCAAGGGAAAGAGCCTATTTATTCGTGAGTAAAATTGATCCAAAGAAAATACTCGAGTTGTCTACTCCCATAGAACGATATTCAGCCGAAACAATTATGGGACTATCCGATTTCCGATTTTCAATGCAAGTCAATTTGCAGTCTTTTGAAGCAATGTTAACAAGCCAAGCAAATGCAGCTGCTATTCCATTACTAGAAATACAGTCAGCACCAAAGAATGAGGACTCAGATCAATCCAATAGTCTACCAGCCATTATCGGTACGGCTGTTTTTAAAAAGGATAAAATGATTGGACAGATTTCGGAACGTGAAACAAGAGGAGTTCTATTATTAAGAAATGAACAGAAAGAATTTACTGTAACATTAAAATCTGTTGATATGAAAGGTAATGTGTCATTGTATCCCGTTTTGCTTCGTACAAAGCTTGTACCAGAAATTCAGGGTGATAAATGGAAAATGCTTGTGAAAGTTAAGGCAAATGGCGCTATTGTCCAAAATGGAACAGACCTAGATTATTCAAATGAACTACTTAAAAAGAAACTAGAAAAAGTATTTCAAGAAAAGATTAAAGATGGCATAGAACAATCTCTTAAGGAAGTTCAACAAAATCTTAAAACTGATATTATCGGTTTCGCAGATGAGTTTCACAGAACCTATCCGAAACAATGGAAAAAAGTCGAAAATCACTGGGATGAGAAATTTCCTACTGTAGAAGTAAAAATTGACGTCGATGCAAACATTCGAAGACAAGGATATATTAACAAACCAGGAGCAATACCTGAGAAAGAGGTTCGGAATAAATGAGGTGGGGTTCTTTTATTTGTACAACAGTAATTGTAGCTCTAATTTTCTTTTTTGAATGGAAAAAAATGAAATTAGCTCCTAAAGAAGATCAGATTGGCTTTGTTTTGATCCTTTTATTAGCATGGATTTTTTCATTGTTTAATCTACAGCAAATGGCTGGACCAATTACATGGGTTGAAGCTCTTTTTAAACCATTTGAAAAATATATGTAATTACTGATCAATTTTACAATTCTTAAAGGAACAAGATTATTTGAGAGCGGTTGTTTAGTAGAGCTATGAAAAAAATAATCTAAACTTCGGTCATAGCAATATTCCAAAAAGGAGGTAGACAATGGAGAAAGGTAAAATTTCATCGCTTCAAATGGCATTCATGCTGTATCCAACCATAATTGCTACAGCTATTCTCATGCTTCCTAGTTTCACTGCTCAATACGCTAAACAAGATCTATGGCTGTCACCGATTTGGGCGTGCTTAATCGGATTTTTAACTGTTTTCATAGCAATTCAATTAAATAAACTATACCCGAATCAAACAGTGATTCAATTTAGCCAGGAAATAGTAGGTCGCTTCTTTGGGAAAATAGTTGGATTACTATTTTTGATATTTTACATTCCTACTACAGGTTTAATTACTAGAAGTTATGGAGAATTTGTGGTCGACTCCTTTCTACCTCATACGCCAGTAGTTGTTATAACGGGATCTATGATATTAGTCTGTTCTTTTGCGATTCGAGGAGGTATTGAATTACTAGGAAGAGTGGCAGATTTATTTGTGCCGATTTTTATAATTACCCTTATTTTACTTTTACTCTTACTACTTCCAGATTTTAACTTCAACAATTTATTGCCTATAATGGAAGATGGATTCATGCCTTCATTTAAAGGGTCAATCATACTACAAGGCTGGTTTACAGAATTTTTTTTAATCATCTTTCTCCTTCCATTTTTAAAGGATTCTAAAAAAGGGCCAAAATCAATTTCTTGGACTGTATTTGCAGTAATGATTACTTTAGTTATCGTGAATATGTCAGCCTATGCAGTTCTTGGAACAACAACACCCTACAAAGTCTATCCTTTAATGAATGTAGCCCGATATATTAGTATTGCCAATTTTTTTGAACATTTAGAGGCAATCTTTATGGCAGTATGGATTTTAGGAACATTCGTTAAAATATCTATATTTTATTACGCATCGGTACTAGTCGTTGCTCAGTTATTGAATCTATCTGATTACCGTCCAATCGTATTACCAGTTGGGATTCTAATTGTTGAATTTTGCTTTTGGTCATTGCCTAGTACAGTTGAAATTAGTCATTATGAAACCGCAGCATTCCCATTTTATGCTCTTTTTGTTCAAACCATAATTCCTTTATTCTTGTTATTACTTTCGCTATTTAAAAGAAGTTTTCAAAAGCTAACCGAAAATTGAGTGTTTATCAATCCAATCGGAACTAAAATAAAATTTTCATAACAAAGTTAATCTAAAGTGGTAAGAAATACACAATTTGAACTGTTAAAAATATTGTGTATTAGCATGTATAGGACAAACTTGCTTCCGGGAAGGCTTAAAGTAAGGAGGCGTTAAAATGGTTACTTTTGAAGTTTTATCATTAATGATTAGCTTTGGAATGTTTGTAATCGCCATTTTAGAATTTAAAGAAAAGGATCGAAATAAAGATTCTTAAAGACGCTCATGATATTAGATAGTAAGCCTTGTAACACGCTATAAAAGCGTGTTTTTTTTATTTCAGTTTTATACAAAATTCACTTAATCTAAAATAATTATTGTACAATTACACTAGATTAAGTGAAAAAGTTAAGAAGGTGGATGTAGAAATGTATGATATTACAATAATCGGATCAGGTGTAAGTAGTATTTTTTTAGCATATACATTATTACAAACAAATCAAAAGGTATTAATACTTGAAAAAGGAAAATCATTAGAGGATAGAACGTGTGGACTCGACCGAGGGGAAACTTGTAATTGTGAAGTATGTGGTAAATTTTATGGCTTTGCAGGACTTGGGAAATCAGAAGGTAAATTTAATTATTCCTGTGATTTTGGTGGAGAATTGGCCCAAAAAGTAGGAAAAGAAAAGTTAATACAATTAATGGATGAAGTTGATGAATTATTATGCCTTTTCGGTGCTGACTCGGTACAAAAATATTCGACTGTAAATGAAAAGCTAGCAAAGAAAGCGCAAGATTGTAATTTGCAAATGTTAACTACAGAAGTAAGACATCTTGGAACACAGCTTTCAACAGAAATATTTCAACGTTTGTATACTATTTTAGCAAGTAAAGTTGATATTCGTTTCGAAGTTGATATTCAAAATCTGAGAAAAGAAATGAATACATTCAATATACATACGAATCTAGGTAAATTTGAATCTAAAAATGTTGTTTTTGCTACTGGTAGATCTGGAACAGATTGGTTAAAAGAGCAATGTACAAATCTCGATGTTAAGCAAGGGAAAACTCGTCTAGATTTAGGAATTAGAGTTGAAATGAAAGAACAACAATTGCGTTCAATTTTGGAAGATACTTTTGAAACAAAACTAGCGTTTGAATATGATGATGTTATTTCAACTACATATTGCATGAATCCAAAAGGTAGAATCGTTCGAAAGTTTCAGGAAGGTTTAGTCATGCCTGATGGACAAAATTTTAAAGAAAAAGAGACCGGAACAACTAATTTAAATTTTACATTGTTCACTCCTAACTATTTTCCTTCTTTAAAAGAAGCAAATCTTTATGCTAGTAAAATCATAGGCAAAATTAATAATGATTCAGATAGAATCGTAGTACAGCGATTAGGTGATCTACTAGGTGGAGAACCAACTACTGAAGTAAAAATGGAAGAAAACAGTATCAAACCTACATTAAGTGCAGACTGCGGTGATTTAACGAAAGAAGTACCCTTATTTTATTTAACTATTTTACAAGGATTTTTAAATCAATTAGAAGAATTTATAGGAGAAACGATTGATAAAGATACTCTCCTTTATGGGATCGATGGAAAGTTTTATTCTCCTATTATTGAAACAGATTTAAACTTTCAAACTAGTTTAGACGGATTATTTGTCATTGGCGATGCTTCAGGCGTTACACATTCGTTATCTCAAGCAGCGGCTAATGGAATTTATTTAGGTGGTTTTTTGGCTAATAAAGAAAAAAGTGAACTTGAAGTAACTAAATGAAAATTTCTTTTAAGATTTAAAAATTCAAATTGTAGGTGATTCTATGACAAATAAAATTCATTTATATTTAATTCGACATGGTGAAACTTATTTAAATCGCTATAAAAGAATGCAAGGATGGGCCGATAGTCCATTAACAGAAGAAGGAAAAATTGTTGCGATTGATTGTGGTAAAAGATTATCCAATATTCAATTTGATCGCGTTTATACAAGTGATTCAGGCAGAACGGTTGAAACGGCCGAATTAATTTTACAACAAAACAATTACGAACTACCTGTCATCAGAAAAACAAAAGCCTTTCGAGAATCTTTTTTTGGTAGTTTTGAAGGAGAATTTTCAGCTGTAGCCTTAGGTAAAGTTGCAAAAGATAATGGTTATTCTTCATTTGGGGATCTATTGCGAAATCGAACACTTGAAGATATAACAAATTTTTTTAAAGAATCTGATCCATACCATCATGCCGAAAACTATAGTGAGCTATGGAATCGTATAGAAAAAGGCCTTGATGAACTCATTATAGAAAACAATAAAAACGATGAAAATGTTTTAATCGTCACTCATGGAAATACAATACGCAATATCGTAAAAAAATTTTCAGAGGAATTTAATATTGAATTAGAAATAAAGAACGCTAGTATTACATTATTGGAATATTCATCTGAAACATATAAAGTGATTTCTTTTAATCAGTAATTGATAATGTTGGAATGCAAACAAAAAGGTGAAAAGTGCAATTAAACTTTGTGAAAGTGCAAATAAAAAGGCTAAAACTGCAAATATATTCTTACTACTGCAAATAAAAAAGCTAAAACTGCAAATAAAATTGAAGGATCTGCAATTAAAAATAGTAAAACTACAAATAAAATCGTGTAAACTGCAAATAAGACCTTCATTTAAGAATAAAAATGAGTGATTCAGAGAAATATCAAGACAAAACAATGAATTTGACAGTAAGAACTAAAAAAACGATACAAAACCATAAAAATAAGCAAAAAAGAAGTCTCTGCGCGGGAAGAAAACAAGAAAACACCAAAAGAAAAGGCAACTAATTAGCATAAAATTAGTTGCCTATTTTTATCAAAAATTCTAAACCTAAATCTCGTGTTTTAAAATGCCACAATATTCATTGTTGTTGCTCTATGCGATTTTGGTAATTATAAAATATTAAAAGGTTTTTAATATTTGTAAAAAGAATAGTTAATAACAAATCACAATAAAGGAGATGAATTTGAAAAAACTAAATTTAATAGTAGTAAGCATTACATTAATAGTATTTATCTTAGCTGGTTGTATCAACAATACAAAAAAAACAGTAAAAGAAGAACACTCCTTATCAATTACAAAAATGGCATATGATAGCCTTGATGCTGGTGACAGAACTGAATTAGTGAATGACAAACCAGATGGTGTAGTGGAAAGGAAAGTTGTTACAAAAGATATCGCACACCTAATCGATATGAAATACGATGGAAAAGAAGTGTATGCAGTAACATTTAAAGTGAAAAACAGCGATTTATTAGGAGATATAACAGTGTATTTTGATGGTGAAAAACAGAAAGTAATCGGTAGAGGGTTTAGAGAATAAAAGGGTAGGGATCCCCCTACCTTTTTGATTTGCTTTTTTACATGAAAATTTGTAGTTCAAATTTTCATTTATTCTTTAATTTTTTTTGCCCATTACTATTTTTACTTTTAATGACAGGTGAAGGAGCTTTAAAAAATTGTTTTATTGATTGCCTGTTCTTAGTCAAGTCTAACTTTAGTACTGCCCCCGAGTGTTCTACAGTTTCATTCGTATATCCGGTATCTACTGGAATACTTAAGCGATCAATTTTTTCAATTGGTTGAGTAAATGCAATAGAGGCTAGTGAAAGTATGTCTTCTAGCTTTAGATCGGTGGAGACATATTTTGTTGTTTCGTCTAGTAAAAGCGGAACTCTAGCAATACCACCGAATGTATTTAACTTTTCTTTAACAGCACTTACTACTTTTAATAATACTTCCTGTTGACGTTGGACTCTTCCAAAATCGTTGTTTTGATCATGTCTAAAGCGAACGTATTTTAAAAGCTGCTCACCATGTAAGTTGTTTTTTCCAGGTTTCATTTTCAAATTCATATCATCAATTAAAGATTGACTTACATCTACCGTTATACCTTCTGGAACTAGCGTATCTACGATGCCAACAAAACCTTTAAAATCGATGATGACTGTATGGTCAATTGGAATACCGAGATTACGATAGATTGTATCCTTTAGTAGTTTTTCACCACCTAAATAATAGGCTTGATTTATTTTTCCATATCCATACTTATAGCCCTTAATTTTGACATATGAATCCCTTAAAATTGAAGCTACCTTTAAAGTACGGTCCTCAACATTATATTGAACAACTGCAATACTATCTGATCTAGAATTTTTTTCACCACGAGAATCAACACCGATGACAAGGAAAAATAAAGAGTTTTTTAACAGCTTATTTTTAAAGCTCATTTCTGACCTATTTTTATGATTTGCTTCATTTCGCCCCTCATTTGAAGGTTTAATTTGGCAACCAACTAGACAAAAAACAAGGATCGAAAGGAGGCATATTCGAAAAAATTTCAACATATTCTATTACTCCTTCTATGTAAATAAGTAAGTTTATTTGTATGTAATTTAGTTTATATTTCCCATCAAATATTTTGATAATACATAACTGATTTGAGAATAAAGAATAATCATGACTATTTGTACAATAAAACTTCAATTGACGTAGGTCTTTTTTGTTATTAATTCGCAATCTAATTGAGAGTAGAAAAAGTCTTGGGAAATTATTTTCTCGAGACTTTTTCTTTTTACGATTGGACTTTTATAATTTTTTAATGCCATTTTAGTAGTCATTCATTGAGTATTAATGATAATTGATTAAATCTTACCTAAAATATAGACGAATGCCCATGTAACAAGGATTGTGAACCTTACATATACTTTATTGTGATTTCTAATATGTATTTGAAGGAGGCAATATACATGAAAGGTTATTCACCTTACTACGGCGGTGGCGGTTGTGGCTTTGGATGTGGCGGCGGAGGATTTGCGCTAATCGTTGTATTGTTTATTTTATTAATTATCATCGGTGCTTCATTTGTAAATTGCTAAAAACTATTGAGCGTCAGCCACTTAAACCGACTAACAACAAGTTAGTCGGTTTATTTCATTTCTAACTATGAATTCAATTAGTAGTTTTTTCACCATCTTTTTATAAATTGCATATAAAGAAGTAGGTATATAACTAGAAATTCTACTTAAATTAGTTTATTCAATTTGTCCTATTAAACAAGGAGGACCATAAATGAAAAATCAGCTTTATAAACCGCAAAGACATTGGAAGGATATTCCTTTATGGAAAGACGTTACCGATGAACAATGGAACGATTGGCTATGGCAATTAACGAATACTGTAAGAACTTTGGATGATTTGAAGCAAGTGATTGATTTAACAAAGGATGAAGAAGAAGGAGTTAGAATATCCACAAAAACCATTCCTTTAAATATCACTCCATATTATGCTTCATTAATGAATCCTACTGATCCACGGTGTCCAATTCGAATGCAATCTGTACCAATTAGTAAAGAACTAAATAAAACAAAATATGATTCAGAAGACCCGCTCGGAGAAGATGACGATAGTCCAGTATCAGGTTTAACACATCGATACCCAGACAGAGTACTTTTTTTAGTGACAAATCAATGTTCAATGTATTGTCGTTACTGTACAAGACGTCGTTTTTCAGGCCAAATTGGAATGGGCGTACCAAAAAAACAATTAGACGAAGCAATTGCCTATATTCGTGATACAGAAGAAATTAGAGACGTACTTATATCTGGTGGAGATGGATTATTAATTAATGACAATATTTTAGAATATATTTTAAAAAATTTAAGAGCAATTGATCATGTAGAAATTATTAGAATTGGCACAAGAGCACCTGTAGTTTTTCCTCAACGGATTACAGAAAACCTTTGCGAAATTTTAAAAAAATACCATCCAGTATGGTTAAACACGCATTTTAATACAAGTATTGAAGTTACCGAAGAAGCTAAAAAAGCATGTGAAATGCTTGCAAATGCTGGAGTTCCAGTAGGAAATCAGTCTGTTATCTTAACTGGAATTAATGACAGTGTACCAATTATGAAAAAGTTAATGCATGATTTAGTAAAAATCAGAGTCAGACCATATTATATTTATCAATGTGATTTATCAGAAGGGATTGGTCATTTTAGAGCGCCAGTAGCTAAAGGATTAGAGATCATTGAAGGTTTGAGAGGTCATACTTCTGGTTATGCAGTACCTACTGCATTTTTATCATGCAGAACTATTTAATCCTATATTTTTTATATTTATATTAATTTTTGAACGATCCTAACAGTAATAATAACTAGGGGGGATTATTATTGAGTATCGTAGAAAAAAGTAAGATAAATAACAGTATAAAACATGTTGCTATTTACTTAAGAATATCCCAAGAAAAGAAAGGTGAAAATGCGGACACATTATTTAACCATAGAACCATTTTAACGGAATTTGCTAAGGAATGTGGATGGGAATTCGAACTGTACCAAGAAGTATTAAGTGGTGGTAAATCCGAATTAAGTGAACGCCCCCAACTACAACGAATGTTAAAGGAAATCGAGTTATACGATGGTATTTTGGTAGTAGAATTAAGCCGTTTAAGCCGTAATGGACTAATTAGTGAAAAAGTATTGCAGACATGTGTAGATTATAATAAGCCGATCATTACTAGAGAACGAATTTACGACTTGGCGAATAGTCAATCCGACGTATTAATGTACCGTTTTGGAAGTTTAATTGCTTCACAAGAACACTCCTTAATAGGTGCTCGCAGTAAAAATAATAAATTATCAATGGTTAAACAAGGTATGCACGTTAGTGGTACTGTACCATTTGGATACAAACGAAATAAAAATACGAAACGGTTAGAAATAGAAGAGAAAAATGCAGAAATTATTCGTTACATATTTAAACTGCATAATGAAGGATTAGGGAGCTATCGTATACGAGACATACTGAATGCAGAAGGATATAAAAGTGCAACAGGTAAAGCGTTTAACTTACCTAGTATTAAACGGATCATTCGTAATCCAGCTTATAAGGGGACGGTTGTGTTTAATGATCGTAAGCGAGTTAAACAAAATGGTAAGTATGTTTATGTTAACGTTAATACGATAGAGGTAGAAAATGCACATCCCAAAATTGTTACTGCAGCAGATTGGGAAAAAGCTAATGGAATACGTGATGCAAGGGCAGAAACGGCAAATATTAATAGAGAAAGACCTAGCTCAGTTACAGGTGTAACCAGATTAAAAGATTTATGTTTTTGCTATAACTGTGGTAGAAAGCTAGTTATTTGTAAAAACAATCGAAATGCAAGTTATTACATTAAAGGGTGCGAGTACTTAATGGATGATGGCACAAAATGCCCGAATATTGGTATAAATGCTATTTATGTTGAAGAGTTAGTTATGCAAGAAGTAGGGAAGTTAAGAGATGAAATTGAATTAGAAATTGAACGCCTACTAAATAATGATACAACTGATTTAACAACCAATTTAGAAGAACAATTAGTCCATTTAAATGGGAAAATAGAAGAGCAAACAAAACAATTTAACAAGTTAATTGAATTAGCCATTAGTGGAGTATTTACGGTTAATGAAATAGCAAGTAAGAAGGAAGCAATAACCGATACTATAGAATTTTTAAAAGCAGAACATGAAGAATTGACTGTTAGACTCGCAAATACTCATTCTGCGTCAGATACAGAAAAGCTGTCCAATGTTTTAACCGTACTGGATGAAATTGAAAAGGGTAATGCAGATCCAATAGAAATCAATATGCACTTGAAAAGGTTTATACGTAAAATATATTATAAACGGATGCTAGACTCAGATCTGCAAAACTTATCACCAAATAATCCTATCCGTCGGAACGCGCCTTTTACGATTGAAATAGAATACATTTGAAAACCTTTGTTAACAAAGGTTTTTTTGTTGCGAATATAGGGTTTTCTCAACTAATTGTATTGCTAAATGAAATATTTATTTCCTAGTAAATACTTGATACAAGTTATTCAGGATAAAGGGAAAAATGTCTTCAAATGAAAATAATATAGTGAAAGTTTAGTTGGCCCAAGATAAAATGAAATTTAATATAAAAAATGTTAAATTCCCCCAAATTACAATCACTTCCACGAGAGATATAATTAAGTATTAGTTAGGAAAGAGTTTTGTAATAACAGGTGGTGAAAATATTGTTGAGACTTTTAGTAACAATTTTAGGTATATTACTTCCTTTAGTCGTTGTAGTCCTAGCTATATACGGCTATATAATGAATGAGACGGAATTAATGCTACATTATATGTTCCTTATCTTAGGATTAGTGTTCTTGATGTCAGGATTAAGAGAATTTCGCTTAAACAACAAAAGAACATATTTTCATTTTTTTGTAGCTTTGTTGTGTTTAGTAGATTTTTTCATATGGAATTAATGAAAGAGAGTTGTATTATATGAATCTATTTAGATTCTTTATTTATCTAGTCGTTTTTTCTATTATTGGTATAGCAAATAATTATTTTTTTAAGGGGTTTAGTGATCAAGTCCTTCACATTAATAATAAACTTGTTGTTTCAATGATTAAGACACTTGTTGATTTGATTATTTTATATTTCACATTTAAGCTATATTTCAACGTGAAAAATAAGCTAAGATACAAAATCTTAATTCATATTGGTACTTTTATTGTGGGAACGGTTATTTTAGTCATAATAAGTAATAATATTGATTTGTAAAATTATTGATGTTCAGAGAATACAATAGTTTAAGAACATGAGGTACTAGGGGTTTTTTGAATTAAAATTCTATCTAAGTAAAAATAAAATAAATTTTATAAAATTAGTATTCATATAGTGAGACTGAGAGGTGGTCATTTATTTGAATAAATTTATAAAGTTCGTTGGGTTTCTACTATTAATCAAAATTGTTTTTAGTGGTGGTTTTATTAGCGCGAAATTACTTTATAACAAACCAACAAGGGAGATACAAGTGGGATATGAAGAACCAGGTCAACAAGGTGTGATCGAAATACGTAAGGTTATTAATGATGTAAATAATCAAGACAAAATTGATTTTATCCAACAAATGCTAACCTTTGCTAAGCAAATTAACGTTAATAAAAAAGACCTTGGAAAATCAGATTTACACTTGTTTATCAATAGTCCAAAACAAGGGATCCGTTTGATGGAAATACGAATATGGTTTACTGATGATGGTGCGATTATTGATATGGGAGATTATCGAAAAATTGATCAATCGGAAGCAAAAATATTAAAGAAAATGCTTGGATATAAGGAACAATAGAAACTTCATTAAGTAACTAACCATTCCACATGTTGAAAATCAAGAACTGCTTAGATGCAGTTTTTTTAATTAAATTAAATGTCATAATTAGTTTAATATCGATTATGCGACTTTATATGAAAAATTGTGAAATTCCCCCAAATTTATACAATTCAGATGAAGTGGATAATTAAGTAAGAATTATTAACGAGGGAATCGAAGTACATATAATAGTTTAAAGTGTGTTTGATTTTAAAAATAGGCTGTTTTCGTAAACTTT
>NZ_NUCO01000133.1:0-12822 GCF_002555445.1 Bacillus sp. AFS017336 | reverse complement strand
TAGTAATTTTCAGGATAGTTTAAGAATTTCTAGTGATTAACTTTACCACACACGAAATTATTCCCTTGATTCTTCTAAAGTTCTATGAAATAGACCATCACTCCGACATCAATTCATTTCTTTTCCTAAGCAAACTCTAGCACCAAGAGCAAGATTAGTTCGAGTTTAATGGCATTCGTATATAATATATATATTAAGGTGTCTGTAATAGTTTATGGAAAAAACCCCCTTCCTATTTGTTTATATCCCCAAAAATATCTACCATGATGCATACGAACAAACAGAAAAGTGCACGTATATAATTACATAAAAAAATACATAAACAATATCGAAAAGGTACACCTAAACAAATAAAAAGATGTAGCTGAATACCGTATATTGAAATAGATTCTGTTTCTTCATAAGTACTATGAAATGTTCCATCACTTTGAAATAAATTTGTTTCTTTTCCAAAGCAAAATCCAGTTTATAAAACAATATAAATGTGGGAACACGAAGTTTATATGCAGGATTTTATACAAAAAAAGGTTATACTAGATGTACAAGACCACCCCAATGAAACTTGTAGATCAACGATATATAAAAGGCTGTATATCGTGAGAAAAAAAACAAAAAGCCAATCCCTTGCCACATGATCTGACCCAATAAAGTTAGACAAATAGGATTAGGCAGCTTCTAAGACTTGAGTTCGGTATTCAACTGGACTCAAGTCTTTTAATTTCGCCTTCATTCTTTTGTGATTATAGTAATGTATATAATCTGCTAATTCTGTTTCAAAATGCTCCATACTCTCAAATTCTTGTAGGTAAAGTAGTTCAGATTTTAATAAGCCAAAGAAATTCTCCATGACTGCGTTATCTAAACAATGTCCCTTACGGGACATACTTTGGATAATACCGTGTTCTTTTAGTTTATGTTGATAACTGTTCATCTGATAGTGCCACCCTTGATCTGACTCTTTCGATTTAATGGTAGGGCATCAAATCCTCCAGTTCCAAATGCACTTCTCCAGTTTCGTATCATACCAGGTGAAGAAATATTGAAAATCGCAGCTGCTTCGTACGAAGATGTACCCGTTTCGTTCATATAATTAAGTACATTTAGTTTAAACTCCGCAGAATAATTTGTATAGGGTTTGAAAAATGCCTCTAAGCCGTTTTGTTCATAAAGTCTAATCCAACCACTTAAAATAGAAACATTAACTCGAACCTCTTTAGCAATTTTCTTAATACTTTCATTACCTTCTAAGTATCTTAAAATCATGTTTATTTTTTCATCTGATGAAAATTTAGCCATAAAAACACCCCTTAAAAGTTAGTTTGCGCGTCTAACTTTTAAGGGGCACATCAACAAGGGATTGGCTTTTTTTCAACTTCCGTTAAGAAGCTTTATGTAAACTAGATTTGCATACGATATTCATCTGGAAATGTAGTTCAAAATAAAGAATAATTTTATCTTTTTAAGGGGAATATAACTTTAGAGGTGACAAAATGCGCGAGAGTATTTAAATGAAATCAATGAAAAAAGAAAACTAGCTCATTTGGGTTTTGGGATGGGTTGTTTAATAGTTGGAATTCTTTGGATTGTAGGTATAAGGCAATAAAAAGATTGTTCTATAGGATCTTATTATGATTCAACAGAACAATCTTTTTTTATTACCGATAATGAGTAGACTTAACACTTTTAAAAGTTATTCAGTATTAATACATGAAATTAAATTAATTAAGAAATACTAATCAAAAAAATGTAAAGTTGTGGTAGTACTTTATGAGGAAAAAATTTTTCAGTTTAATTGTTTTATTATGTTTATTATTTGGAGGATGTTCAAACTATAAAGAGTTAAATTCTGTGTCCATTGTAGTTGCAATGGGTATAGATTATTTACCAAAAGAAAAGCAGTATTCAGTGGTCTTTCAAATAATTAATCCAAGTGCAATTGCAACACAAACTAGTTCACAAGGTCTTCCAGTGATAGCTTTAGTTGAAAAAGGAAGAACAATTTCAGAGGCTGCTCGGAAATTGTCAAAAAGCAACTCACGTATTAATATTTATTCCCATGTAAGCCTTATAGTTATAGGTGAAACATTAGCAAAAGAAGAATCGGTAGATTTTTTGTTCGATGTATTTGAAAGAGATTCAAAAATACGTGTAAATATCCCAGTTATACTTGCAAGAAAAGCTAGTGTTTATGACATATTAAAAAGTTTACCACCACTTGACAAGATTCCTGCCAAATCACTTACTGGTAAGATAAAAAATACTTCTAGCTTATTAGGAGAAAATCATGAAACTCTAATACGCGAAGTAATTTCTGCAGTATCTAGTAAAGGAAGAGAGCCTACTATTGATGGAGTAACTCTAGTGCAAGAAACACCTGAAGCAGGCACGTTAGCTAATACTGAAACAGTAAAATCAGCGTATGGAGCAATTAATGGATTGGCAGTGTTTAAAAATGGCAAACTTAGTGGATGGCTAGATGGTCCACCTGCAAGAGCTGTTCAATTTGTAGATAATTTAATTAAAGAAACAAATATTCAAATACCATGTGAAAAAGATAAATATGACTCAATGGAATTAACTCGTGTAAAAACGAAAACCATAATTCAAATTAAAAAAGATATTCCACATATTCATGTAAAAGTAAATGCAATTGGTCATATTGATGAAGTATTATGTAATGATGATTTCGATAAAGCTAAAACACTTGATAAATACGCAAAATCAAGTGAAAAAATTGTGAAGTCAATGATTCTTGATGGGTTATTACAAACACAAAAAATAGGTGGAGATATTTTCGGTTTTGGTGAAAAATTACATCTTGCAAATCCAAAAGATTTCAAGAAATATGAAAAAGATTGGAATAAAATATTTCAAAAAGCAAACTTCAAAGTCACTGTCGATGTACAAATTAACGACGTTGGAATGAGAAAGAAAGCATACCCTTATTGAGCTTTACTTATCATTTATCAATATATATATCCCCTGAAGCAGATTGTTCGTGGATTAAGTAGAGAAAAGAAATCACAATAGATTGTATAATTAAATACTTCTTTTCAAAATAGTCGAGTAGAAAGAAGTCTTTTTACCTTACGGTAAATCGAACTCCACCCCCTCCCAGTCTCCCGAGTTGCCGTATCAATCAATGTGTTACGTGCCAAGGTCTCTGACTCCGGAGAGGCTTACCTTTCTTGCCATAATGAAAGGTAAAATGTTGCCCAAAATAGGATTATTTTCAATATAATTGCATATTAAAGAAATCATCAGCTTTAATATTTGAATCAACAGTCCACAATGCTTCCATAATCTTCTGTTTTTTGATGGTTAGACTTACTTCATTTCTGTATCCGAGAGCTAATTACAGCAAAAAAAGCCTGTAATAGTATAGTAGATATAGGTGACCAAACAAATCATATTAATAAAGCGTTATATTAACCTTCACTGAAGATTAAAATATAATAAAAAGAAGCACCTATTTATATTAAGCTATGGTGTTTCTTTTTTTCTTGTTTTACCTATTTATTCACCATTACTTTGTTATTTAACAGGATTAGGATTTCCTCCTGGAGGCAGAACTAAAATAGTATCTCTTTGGCTTTTGAACCGAAATGTAGCAAAAGGAGCAAAGTATGGTTCACTAAACGAACGAAGACTGCATAAATGGATAAAGATTATCATGCTCACAAATGAAACGCCTAACAAGCCAACATATGCTCCAGCCAATAATATCGCATATCGAAAAATTCTCGCCACAATCGACATTTTGTAGTATGGTATAGCGAAGCTAGCTATTGCAGTAACAGCAACAATAATGATCATGGAATTTGATATAAAACCAGCTTGAATGGCTGCTTGTCCAAATATTAAAGCACCGACTATTGAAAGTGTTTGTCCAATTAATCTTGGCATTCGAACACCAGCTTCTCGTAATAACTCAAATACTATTTCCATTACTATTACTTCTACAATTACAGGTAATGGCACTCCTTCACGCTGTGCAGCAAAATTTACTAATAAAACCGTAGGAATAACTCCCTGATGAAATGAAGTAACTGCAACATAAATTCCTGGTACAAACATAGCTTTTAAAAAGCAAAAATATCGAAGTACTCTTATAAATGTCGATACATATGTACTTTGATAATAATCTTCAGGAGATTGAAAAAATTGGTAAAAAAGGTGCTGGTACTATCATTACAAATGGACTTCCAGCAATAAGAATAATTATTCGACTTGTAATAAATTACCAACAGCAGCATCAGGTCGTTCAGTAAATATTGAAGTTGGGGAAAAAAGTTAGTTGATCATTATGGATATATTTCTCTATGTAACTTGAATCAATAACAGCATCAATTTTAATTGAATTAATTCTTTTCTTTACTTCTTTTAAGAGTACCTGATCTACAACACCATGTATATACATAATTTCTACATCAGTCCTCGTAACTTCACCTACTTTAAATGTTTCTAAACGAAGGGCAGTATGCTGAACTCGATTACGAATTAGGGACGTGTTTGTCCTAAAACTCTCAGTAAAACTGTCTTTTGGACCTCTTATAATGGTTTGTGTCGAAGGCTCAGTTATCTCTCTCGATTGAACCATTTTTGTACAAGCAACTAAAAAATTGCAGTCTTGAATCAATAATATAATAGTATCTCCTAGTAGGAGGGCTGTAAGAAGGTTGGTATAACTAGATAATGATTTCAAGCTTGAAACTGAAATTATACCTTTTAATCCATTTTCCAAATCCAATAACGAAATTTTAGCATTCAAACGCAACTTATTTAAATTTAAGCAAATAATTTTCTCAAAAGTACCATCATTTATAACTTCTTCATTAGATATTCCGTCAATATGAATAATTGCGTAAGACTGATCCGTATCTCTTCCAATCGTTTCCTGTCTGATTATAAGATCAAAACTATCACCTAAATCTGATTTGATTCGTTTAATATTTTCATTTATATCTTTACTTAAGGTCCGGGTCAGATCACTTTGAAATGGNNACCATCCTCCATTTTTGAATTTAGAAATAAATTTTCCTAAAGGAGGAAAATTTATGTAAAAGTTAATAAAAGGGCTTTTAGAGTACTTAAAAGCCCTTTTATTTGACTAACGGACAAGATGATTAAAAGCAATTCTTACTTTCCTTGCAAATTCTAAAGGGTTTTCAACTGACATAAAATGAGCATACATAATATTGGGTTTAATAAACAGCCAATGATTATGCAACGCACTAACTAAAATCCCTTGATCTTGTAATGATTTAGTAAATGGATAAACTTCCTCATCAATTAAAGCAAATTCTCCTAGATTGAGGGAATATCCTTTTTCATCTAAACTTTGAAAAGAGATTGAAGCACCGATTGTATGAGCTGATTTTGTAAGTTTTCCTAATATTGATACATTGATATTCCTATGAAATGTAACAGAACAAGTGCCATTTTCTAAATGATGTTTGCCACCAGCGATTTCCCCAAACTTACTACATATTTCGTTTATATCCATCATTTTAAACCTCCTTTGAATTAATTGGATTCTCAAAGAACCCATTAAAACAAAAAAGTTCATTAATTTGCATAATTTATTCAGAAAAAATCAATTTATTAATACCTTTTGAAGGAACGAGCCATTTGCAGATTTTACTAGGTTATGCTAATAGCGCTAGGGTTTGAATAAAATCATATTATAGTTCGTTCATAATATTTATATTAATTTTTTCTTCTAAAAGAACTACAAATCCTTTTAGACTATATGTGCTTGAAAGTTCAGCATAATGCTTATTTTTATTGATCTTATAACAACTTAAAAAACAATACCGGAGGAAGTCCAATAAATAGTCCAACCATTCCTATATATAACTTGTCCCTCTTTTAATGCCCAGAACTCAATTAGTGTTGTTACAGTAGAAAATATTAAAATTGCTGAAAAAACATTAAGTTTCTTATAATAAATACTGCTAATAAATACACATCCTAATATTGGGTAGAGTCCTAAATCAAATGGAATAGCAGACAATGATAACTCATTATATGAAAACTTTAACTTCCAAAAATAATTGAATCCCCATGTATTTATTAAAAATGCAGTTGCTATGCTGGTTGGCAAAAATAGAATCATAATTTTAGTTATCTTTTTCAAAAGAATTACGCCTATTAGCCAAGGTAAAATAAACCCAAAAATTATATATAATAACAATATTATCACCTTGATAATCTTATTTTTTTATACAAAAAGCCTATCAAGCTGGACATACCCATCCATCAGTGACAGGCTCCTCCTACTTTGAGAGTAATAATATTTCTATTCAAGTAAACCTAAGTTCAAATTTATTTTGAAATAATTACATAGTCTTTCTTACAGTTAGAATAATATTTTCCAATTGTAATTAAATTTATGTACAGAAAAAAGAGAGAATTAAAGGTGTTTTCTATTTAATTACTACAAGTTCTAAGAAAATTAGTTAGTGCTACCATACCTTAAAAAGTGCTCAGCAAGCTTAAACATTAAAAATGGATAAGTATAAATAACTTGTTTAATTCATAGAAATGTAAAAAAAGAAGGTGAAAATCATGAAACATAAAATCGTAAAAATTTTAATAGGAAGTTTACTGATTGGAATTGGAATTAATGCTTTTATTGTCCCCCTCCATTTATTAAATGGTGGAATTCTAGGGATAAGCCTAATAGTAAATTACATATGGGGAATTAAATTAGGTGTTATCGTTTTTGGTTTAAATATACCTATCTATTTATTTACTTTTTTCAAAAATCGCTTATACTTTATCAACAGCGTGATTGGCTTAATTTTCACCTCAGTAATGATTGACTTGTTTATTCCACTTGAAAACGCTGTTCGTTTACCTATCATATTTAGTGCTTTCCTAGGTGGACTGATTATTGGATCTGGTATTGGACTAATGTTGCGAGAAGATACATGTCCAGGGGGGATTGATCTTATTGCTTTCTTTATTTCTAAAACATTCTCTATAAATTTTGGAATTGTTATCTTAATTATTGATACTGCGATTATTACTGGTGGAATATTCTTTTTAAATGATATTAGAATTCTTTTTTCTATATTTACAGTAATTGGAGTTTCCATCACAACAAGTATTTGGACTACAATTAGATCAATATCTATAACGTATTAAAAGTTAATGAAAGTTTATAATGGATTCTAACTTTATGTGTGAAAAATTCAATTTGAATACATTTGTACATAACAAAATTTCCAACCGCAATTGGATTATTCCTTTAATAGATTATCTTTTAAATTAACATATAATGACCCATCGTACAGTATTTCTGCGTAGAATACTTCCTCAATTTTACTTATACCTTTCTGCTTTAACTTCTTAATAACCCATTCTTCAGTTTTATTCAATTCTTTTAAATTTTTATAAACAATCTTACCATCAGAAATTATTTCAGAAGGTAAATAATTTGTTTTTTTCATTAAGGCTTTTACATCAAGCTTAGTGGCTGGTTGTTGATCAACTTTTTTTAGGATACTTATCTAACACCGCATATGAAACCTCATTCATTGAAAATACTCCTTGCTTTCTGAGCATCATACTTATATCATCAATATTTAATCGAAGCTTACGTAAAGCGTTTTCTAATATCTTTCCTTCTTTAATTACTATTGATGGTTCATCATCAGTTAATATTCTAACTTTTGAAGATCGTATTCCTAAATAGCCCACTATAATAGTCAGTAAAGACCACCAAACCATGGAAATTAACCCATTAAAAAAAGGAGTTTCTGTTTCACCTGCGATATCAGCAGCAATAGAGCCAATAGTTATCCTTGTAATATAGTTAAAAAATGTTAATTGACTCAATTGTTTTTTCCAAAGAATTGGGGCTAATACTAACAAAACTAAAAAACTAAAAGTTGTTCGTAAAATCATTACCCGAAAATCTACTTTATAAAATTATCAATATTCATAAACTCACCTTTTCTTATTAGAAATAAAATAAGTTTAAAACTTTTATAGTTTTGGTAATAAATACCCGATTATACTCAAGAGGTTTCATTTTTTAGACAATCCTTTTTCAAATATTAAATATCAACATTTTACTTTAACAGAGACTAAAAAAATAAAGCTTAAATCTTTTTTTAGGATTCAAGCTTTATTTTTATTTGTTTTTTTTCTTTCCAATCATACCATAATCTCTAATTGTAATTTTTACATCATATTTTATTTTTGCCTTACTAAATAATTCGTCCCAGTTATTTTTCAGTTTATTCCATTTTTTAGGTTCTTGTATTCTAACTGCGTTTCCAAATCCTGCAACATCTGTTTTGAATTCATTTTGGAGCCTTTTAGTAACGTTTTCCATCATAACTTTTACTACTTTCGCAGTGTTTTTTTCAACTCTTGTAACATTTTTTTCATTGAATAATGGTCTTAATTTAGGATTCCAATATTCTGCTATTCTACCTTCCGACTCAATCTTTACATCAAATGAAACCTTGTCACCTTTTATATGTGGTGTAATTTTACTTTTTATTGATTCGATTTGGTACCATATCGGTCCATCAGATTTTTTTATATATCCTTTTACAGCTCCGCCTTTACCTTGAGCAGTAATCCAGTTGATCCCTTCTACTTCTCCTGTATCTATAGTGCCAATCATTTTATTTTTTTTACCGTTGAAAATTGCCCCACCAGAAAATTTAGCACCTTTATCAGTAGCCTCTATTAATTGAAGTAGAAAGCTCGAACCAGAGTTCATTAAGCCCCCCATTTTTATTAATGGAGTTTTACTGACAATCTCAGAAGTTAACGATCCATTTGCAATTTCAGCCAGTCGCATTGCTGGTAAAGTATTAGCCTCTTTCGTTTCTAGTGCTTGACTTGCTATGCCCTTCGCTATAAAAATTAAAGTGCTACCTCTTATATCGATATCTCGAAAATACAGATCAGTCAGTTCACGCAATTTTTCAGTTCTAGCAAGTTCTTCACTTATGACAACAGTTTTTTGATGTGAACCAAAGATGTATCCTTCTCTACTTAATGTTGTTTCCCACCCAGAAGGTTCTAAGGATATTCCTTCACCGACTACATTAATATATGGTTTTGAAGGATTAACTCCACCAGAATTTGTCGTCATTGCCTCAGGAACAGCATACTGAAGAGTTGATTTAATTTTACCATCTACATCGCGATCTAATGCAGAGCCTACTATGATGTTTAAATCTTCAATTGTCCTACTGCTCCAGCATCCTGATACTAAAAGTAAAAAGATAATATTAAAAACTGCACAAATATAAGTTCGTTTAAATCTACATTTTCGCATTTAATTTTTTCCTCACTGTCGAAATCACGAGAAGGAGAAGAGGGACAATACCAAATAAATAAAATGCAGTATTACCAATCGCGTCAGCCATTAGTAAAGTTTCATTTATATCTTTTGGAATCATTGCAATAATGTAAATAAATGGTAGCGTTCCAAAAAGAAAAGAATTCATACTTTTTTTGTTAAAAACTTGAGCCATTCCAAGTGAACAAATATAGAATGCGATAATAAATGTAGCAAAAATTTGCATAATCCAAATAACTAAAAGTAAGGAATCAAATCTTTCTACAATAAGACCTTGTATATCGTAGCTTCGAATATAAGTTAGTACTGGCCAAGTTTGTAATAATACACCATCTATAGAAAATGCACCAATTACTGCAACAACAGTAATCGTATAAAAAACAAAAGGAATTCCAATGCCAAAAATAATTATTTTTGAGACTTTATTTTTATCTTTTATAAACATAAAAATAAATAAAATTGCTTCAAATCCTGAAAAAGAAAGAGATGTTGTTTTGAGTCCATTTAGGACAGGCTTAACCCCATTACCTAGAACTGGACGTAGGTTATCTAAATCAATAATTCCTATTCCTAAAAAGATAACTAATAGAAAAAATAATACTGTAATTGGAAAAATGATTTCTAACATTCTTGCAATCGAATTGATTCCACCTAGTACTAAATATAAACCAATCCATAGGAAAGGAATTAAAATTGCCCATGGAGGTGTATCTTGAAGTAAAAACAATCTTGTTGTTTCTGCCATTGCACGAACTTCGAAAGCTGAAAGGGCTATATAATATAGAATAATGATTAAACCGAGTGCGATCCCTAACCATTTCCCAATTATTTTTTGAATAAATTGATAGTACGTTTCATTAGGATATTGTTTACATAACTTTGCTAGAAAAAATACTAATAACATAATTAACAAACCTGAAATGGTAACTGAAATCCAACCGTCTGGTGTTTTAACTTTATCTGTAATTGTTCTTGGTAATATTAAGATACCTGCACCTAAAATTAAATTTACCATAAGCATTACGGATTGAGCGGTAGAGACTTGATCAATAGGCTTAGAATTCATTTTGAAGTCTTTCCTCCTTTCTGATGGTATTTCATACGTCGCATTTTTTTCGCTTGTATACTCTTAGGTCGATTTTTCATCATAAATAGTGGAGCCCTTATAATAAAGTCCTTCCAGTCACTAAATCTTTTTGGGACTGAAGGGCTTAAATATGGCACACCAAAGCTTTTAAGTTTTACTACGTGGCTACAAAGTAATAAGAAAAATAAAACTACTCCATATAAGCCATATACACTCTCGCAAAAGTCATTGATATAAAGCGAAGCATTCGAAGAGCAATTCCTACATTATATTGTGGAAGTGTGAATGAAGAAATTGCCGTTACTGCAACAACTATAACCATGTTTGTACTAACAATTCCTTCCTCAACAGCTGCTTCTCCAATAATTAATTCTCCAACAATTCCTACTGATTGTCCGATTGGTTTTGGTAATCGAAGACCGGCTTCTCTTAACACCTCGATCGAAATTCCCATTATTAGTACTTCAATTAACGATGGAAAAGGAACGCCACCTCTTGTTACTGCTATATGAAATACTAGCTTTGTATAGATTAACCCTTGATGAAATGAGATAAAATCAATATACAAAGATGGAGCAAACAAGGAAATAAAACATGCTAAATAACGTTTTATACGCAGACTTGTTTTATTCATAAACAATTAGTAATTGTAGTAAAAATGACTCAAAACTCATTAATATTAAATCAAATATCGTTACTTTCTTATCTACCCCATATCATTTACTTTATGCATTGAAAATATGTAAAACTTACAGAAAATAAGTAAATACACGTATTAATTACCCTAAAATCTGATTCAAACTATCGAAATTCTTCTATTATTTATGCCTTAATCTTAACGAAATTAAGTAGACTCTTTTTACTACATGCGACCCGTAATTTTGTTCTTACCGCATTCGTTAATTGCGAAATAAAATAGAATGCTAATTACTTAATCTTATTTAAAAGTTAGTTGATATAAGTAAAATGCAACCTTTTCCAATATTGTTCCAATTCGGTAAAGCTAAATATCAATTCCAATCAAACACACTAAATGAAGTATTTATATATATAGAATCTTCATAAAAAGTACCCCTTACTTTCTTGATCTACTTTTAATCATTTATTCTATTTTTATTCAGAAACCCCTACTTCTTATTTAACTGTTCTGCCATCTAACAAAAAAAGGAAGATCCTAAGATCACCCTCTTTTTGTTGTACAACTAATGCAATGCGTTAGTTGTACAACGTTTTATTATTTTTACATGCATAAAGAAATTTTTATCCAATAAAAAGTACATCCCTATCTCATATTGCTTGTTTAATGCTTTACTTTTTATGTACTATTTTTTTGTTATTTTAACGTTGTCCCATTCACTTTACGAACAAATTTATCTTGTTTTAAGACAATTGTCTTATCCCACGAACTATTTCCTTGATTTAAACTAAATACCAAAATTACGAAGTAATAACAAATCCTTCCAATAAGGTAATGGAAGGCTATTTGGCATGCGCATTTTTAGTATATCATGTGCTAAAAAAATGTTTATTGAAAAATATTGACATAGTATTAGCTGGTTTAGTTTAAGTGCAACTCTTCACAAATTCAAAGCCAACGAAAACATAAATAACCAATTTTGTTTGAAATCCTTCTTTCATTAAATTGCCTTTAGTCGGAACAAATTTATATAAAACATCATGTCTTTATTTCAAATGCACTAAACTCTTATAAACCATACTGATTAGTGACAGGGTAAGCAATTCTAAAGTTTTAAAACTACTTACATCGATAATATTGTTACTAATATCATTATCATATACTTATATTTATTTTTTATTGTATACATTGATATATATGTCAAAATATCATTAATGCCATAAATGTAGATTGTGTTTTGATGTAATTTCAAATAATCAAGTATGATTTACTGATGAATACACATATTTAATGCACTAATTTTTTGCTAATTCCTATATAGAATAACCACCCTAACAATAGTAAGAATTATCAATTAAAGGTATATATAGTTCTGTACATTTTTTGATAAAACCTTCATTTTAATAAGAATTAACATTCAAACTAGTGGAATAACATTAAAATGTTATTAAATAAAAGAAGTATAATCTATATGTTAAATTCGAATTTATGATATATGTTTTAATATACATATAATTTAATATCAACATTAAATATAAAGTAAATATATTAACTATCATTATCATATACAATGTCATATATAACAATTTTAATAGTGATGTTGTTGTTAATTAATCAATATACGTCATTATCAACGCTACAGATTAAACGTCATACATGATTGTTATATATGTTGTCATATATAACAATCACATGTATTTCATATATAACAACATCAATAGTGATGTTGTTATTAAATATTCAATATATTGTTTTTTGCAAGCAGTA
>NZ_NUCO01000132.1:0-4497 GCF_002555445.1 Bacillus sp. AFS017336 | reverse complement strand
TTTAGTTTTCAAAGTTCAAAATAATGGAGCGGGTGATGGGAATCGAACCCACGACCGAAGCTTGGAAGGCTTCTATTTTACCATTAAACTACACCCGCGAAAATGGTCGGGAAGACAGGATTTGAACCTGCGACCCCCTGGTCCCAAACCAGGTGCTCTACCAAGCTGAGCCACTTCCCGAAATATGGCGCGCCCGAAAGGACTCGAACCCATAACCTTTTGATCCGTAGTCAAACGCTCTATCCAATTGAGCTACGGGCGCATATTTTAAAGTGTGTCGTCTTCGTTAGCGACTTTTACAGTTTATAACATCTAACTGTTTATGTCAACACTTTTTTTAAAAAGTTTTTTTAACTTTCAATGCTTACTACGATAAGCTTTCGTTGACTTCATTAACTTCTGACGTGACTTTAACTATATTAAAGTATAAGACAATTATTGTCAACAATATTTAAGAAAAAAGTTACGATTAATTTGATTTGCAATAATATATTGCTCTTAACCGTACTACTACAGTACTTTTCCACCTCAAATTACTGATTAAATAGTAACTTTCATCAGTTTAGTTTTCTCATAATAGACATAAAGCAAATCAACATTAGTGGAATTGTTATAGTACTATTTAAAGTAATCCTCTGTTGAAATAATTCGATTTTTGAAGAACTTTCTCTTCATCTACTCCTACGAGCTCTTAAATACTCGGTTTTGGTACCGTACCGTGAAAAATTACAGAGTAAATGATAAAATCCTTTTATTATTGAGAAAGTATACAGTTTGATTGTATACTTTGATTCATTAAATAAAACATATTAAAAGCAATCTAATTATATAGGATGTGAGTACAATGGATATAAATTTTATTACAATCCTCCTTATTGTTAATATACTGCTAGCTGGTGTTTTAATCTTTATTGAAAAGAGAGATGTTGCAGCTACGTGGGCATGGCTTATGATCCTACTTTTTATACCAATAGTCGGTTTCTTACTATACCTTTTTTTAGGCAGGCAGCTAAAACAAAAAAACTTCTATCATCTTTCAAATAAAGAAAGAAGTTACCTTCAATTAGCAGTTACTAATCAAGCAAATCAAATACATAATGATCAACACTTTATCCAAGATGAATTACTATCGAAGCATTCACATTTAATTATGATGAATTTAAAATCCGCTAATTCTTTATTAACAACTGAAAACGAGATCCAAACATTTAGTGACGGTTACGAAAAATTTAATTCGCTTTTCGAAGACATACAAAATGCCGAAAAAGAGATAAATATTCAATACTACATCATTCAACGTGACTCGTTAGGAAAAAAGCTTAGAGACGAACTTACAAAGAAGGCAGAAAAAGGCGTAAAAGTACGAGTTCTGTACGATGACATTGGTTCGAAAAAAATCACTCCCTCTTTCTTCAAAGATCTTGTTAAACACGGAGGTGAGGTAAAAGCTTTCTTCCCTTCCTTCTTAAGACTCATCAATTTTCGATTAAACAATAGAAATCACAGAAAACTTTGTATTATTGATGGGAGAATTGCTTATATAGGAGGTTTTAATGTTGGGGACGAGTATCTTGGAATTGATAAGAAATTTGGTTACTGGAGAGACACCCATTTTCGAATAAAAGGTGATTCAGTAAATCAAATTCAAGGGCGATTTATATTAGACTGGCAACAAGCTACTAAACAACATGTACATATTATAGAGGAATTTACATTTAATAATGTGGAAAGTATCGGAAATACTCCCATACAAATTGTAGCTAGTGGGCCAAATTCGGAAACAGAGCACTTAAAAAACATGTACGTTAAACTTATTACGTCTGCTAAACAAAGCGTATATATTCAAACCCCTTACTTCATTCCTGATGCAAGCATTATGGACGCTTGTAAAATTGCTGCATTATCTGGAATTGATGTTAGAATAATGATTCCAAGTAAACCTGACCACCCATTCGTACATTGGGCATCACTATCATATGCAGGCGAACTATTATCCTACGGAGCAAAAATATTGCTATACGAAAATGGATTTTTGCATGCTAAAACAATCGTAATAGACCAAGAAGTTGCTTCAGTTGGAACTACTAACATTGATACACGTAGTTTTAAATTGAATTTTGAAATTAACGCGATCGTCTATTCAGAAAAAGAATCATCCAATCTACAAGACCTTTTTATATCTGATAGTAAATATTCCAGTGAACTTACTCTTGAAAAGTATCAAGCGAGAACAGTTTTTATAAAAATAAAGGAAGCTATTTCTCGACTTCTATCTCCAATATTATAAATTACTAAAAACATTACTAAATTGTAATGTTTTTTTATATTGCCAAATAAGTTTTAAATTGAAAGAACACGTATTCTAATGAATAATTAAAATAGTTAACAGATTATTACACAAATTAATTAGAAGGTGAACTATGAGAAGAATCAAGAAGATTTTAGTAAGTTGTTTAGCTATTTTATCTTTGTGGGTCAGTTTTTTTACAAATCCAACCTCTACTTATGCATCAAATAAAGTTTACACCGTAACTGCAAGTAAACTAAATGTTCGTAGCGGCCCTAGCACAGCATCTAAGTTGATTGGTACTGTGAAAAAAGGTCAATATTTAACGGTTATGAATAAACAAGCTAATGGATGGTATAAAATTAAATTTAAAAGTAAAACAGGATTTATTAGTGGGAAGTATGTCATTTCAGAGTTCACTAATATTAAATCATTAGATAAAAGTATGATCGTTGATTTACGCTATAATACAACGAATAACTTTACCGGCAAACGTATATATAATTTTAGCCAAGCCATCCTTAGGACGAGCACAGCCAAAAAATTAGCTAAAGCAAACTCTATTCTAAAAAAACAAGGATATACGATTAAAGTTTGGGATGCTTACCGTCCTTTATCAGCTCAACAAACACTTTGGAAGGCATATCCTAATTCAGATTATGTTGCTAAGCCTAATCCAAAAAATATACGCGGACACCAACTAGGTGCAACACTAGATATAACATTGTGTACATTGGATAGAAAAGAAGTTCAAATGCAATCCAGATTCGATGATTTTTCATCCCGTGCTTCTCGAAGCTATAAGCGAAATAGTGTACAAGAAAAGAATTATCAAATCATGGATAAAGCGATGAGGCAAGCCGGTTTCTTGGGCTATTCAAAAGAATGGTGGCATTACTCTGATACAAATCAAAAATTCAAACCGCTTCAAGTAAATCCAGCTAATTATTAATGTTACGACTCACTTTTGGAATATATCAAAAGTGAGTTTTTTAGTATAGTCTATCCCTATAGATCAGTAGTTTTATAAAAACGCGCATCAATGTGTAACAAGTGGTTATCATGAATATTCTTTTAAAATAGCCTTTTTTACTAATTTAGTGAACAAAAAAAGTGATTTCTTAAGTACTAAAAATTTACAATTATTTCTTTACTAATGTCAATCAACACAAAAAAGACACCCTACAATTGTAAGATGCCTTGAAAAGTCATAATTAAGATGCGGCCGAGAGGACTTGAACCTCCACGGAGAAACCTCCACTAGGCCCTCAACCTAGCGCGTCTGCCATTCCGCCACGACCGCGAATAAACAAAAGTGGGCCATGAAGGATTCGAACCTTCGACCCTCTGATTAAAAGTCAGATGCTCTACCAACTGAGCTAATGGCTCGTATTAACAAGTTTATAAATACATGATAGTACAAGTACAACTAAAAACCAACTATTTTTAAACTTACTTACTGTTTACACGATCGCATTTAAAATAAAAACAAATCCCTCTACCTTAAACATTACTATTCAAAATAAAAATGGCTGGGCTACCTGGATTCGAACCAGGGCATGACGGAATCAAAATCCGTTGCCTTACCGCTTGGCTATAGCCCAATGAATTAGCTGCATGCTCTACTCCACCGAATAAACTACGTGAATATGCACCGCAGGATTTTTTTTATGTTGTATTGATTTACCTCTCGATTAAACCTCTCAAGATAAAAAACAATCCGAGATTTCAATATTCTTCTTTACCTAATGTGCGAATATGCTACATGAAGTAACACCGCAGGATTGTCTTATGTAGTATTGTATTTACCCCTCGAAACTACTCCTCAAGATAAAAAAAATTCAACCATCCCACTACTATTTTTCTCCAAATAAAGAAAAAAAATACTACAAACTGTAGTAATTAATGGCGGTCCCGACCGGGATCGAACCGGCGATCTCCTGCGTGACAGGCAGGCATGTTAACCGCTACACCACGGGACCATTTGGTTGCGGGGACAGGATTTGAACCTGCGACCTTCGGGTTATGAGCCCGACGAGCTACCAGACTGCTCCACCCCGCGATAATGTGGATACTATTTTATTAGATCCATGAAGTTTATTTCGTTAAGACCATCCCAATCTCAGGATGTTTATGCAAGTAGCGGCTCGATTGGTATGCTGAAGTTGTTACTTCGAAGCATATTCGTTCGTGCTCCACCCCGCGATAAT
>NZ_NUCO01000042.1:0-109601 GCF_002555445.1 Bacillus sp. AFS017336 | reverse complement strand
CAGTTAAGCTCTTTTGCGTCAATGGTAGTTGGGGGTTTCCCCCTGTGAGAGTAGAACGTCGCCTGGTAAAAAAAGCATCAGCTATTAGGCTGATGTTTTTTTTATTTAGCTTCTTTTACAATATACTCCTTATGCAATAAGACAAAAGTTTAGTGGGATAATGATTATCTAGGGATTGTTTACATTTGATAAAATATATAATGAACTTTCAATAAGCGAGGGAAGAGAAATGTTAATACATAAAATAGATCAAGAAATTTCGTTAAGAATGTTGAATATTGATGATGCAGAAGAATTTTTCAATTTAACAATTAATTCAAAGCCTTATTTAAAAGAATGGCTTGGTTGGTTAGACAATGTTGAGTGTATAGAAGATACTGCTCAAAACATTACTTCAAGACTTAAAGCATTTGCTGAAAATGGTGGCTATCCAAGGTCATTCGCTATTATTTATAAAGATCATATAGCTGGTACAATCGGTTTTAATGAAATAAATAAGACTAATAAAATTGGTACAATTGGTTATTGGCTAGGTGAAAACTTCCAAGGTAAAGGTATTATGTCAAAGGCATTTAAATCATTAATTGACTATGGATTCAAAGATCTTGGTCTAAATAAAATAGAAGTTAGTGTCGCTGTTGGAAATAAAAAAAGTAGAGCACTTCCTGAACGATTTGGATTCGTTGTAGAAGGGGAAATTAGACAATCAGAGTGGTTGTATGATCATTATGTAGACCATGTCATTTATGGGCTTCTATCTAACGAGTGGAAGAAATTATGTAACTAACGGATAGTTCAAATGAATGATGTTACATAAGGTTGTCAGAAAATGAAGAGAAAAACAAACATACGTGCATACCTCAGTCTATGTTCCATTAGAAATTGCGAGAGAACGACTTGACGTACAACGGACGAGCATCTATCGATAGGGTCAGAAAGCGAGATATGCAGTAAACATAGAGACAAGTTGGGATTTATGAAACTGTTATCCCCCTCTAGTAGAATTAATCATGATCTGGTCAACTTCTTGCGATGAATCAAATCTTGCTAACGATGAATATTCTCCATACCTCGAACAAATAACTCCATTTATTCCTCAGCCATCAAATTATGTTGTACCTTCCAAAACAAAAAGTTTAGAACGATTTTAAACATACTTTGTTTTCCCATATACAACGAAAGTTTCTATTTTATCTGCTAAAAATTCAAAAAGTAAACAATAATATTAATGCTGGGCAAACACCCTTATGAATAAATCTACATAATTTAGATTGAATGGAGGGAATAAGATGAGAGGAAAAATACTCAATTATTATGCAGGGGGTAATACTGCAAAAGGGTTTTATAATCTCTATGACTCAGCTTTAGAGGATTTAGATAGACTGTTTATTTTAAAAGGTGGTCCTGGAACTGGGAAATCAACATTAATGAAAACCATTGGTGAAAAGATTGTAAATAAGGGGATCGATATTGAATATTTACATTGTTCTTCAGATACAAATTCAATTGATGGTTTAATTATCCCGAAATTTCAAGTAGGTATAGTGGATGGAACGGCACCCCATGTAATTGAGCCTAAAGCTCCTGGGGTTATTGAAGAATATGTGAACTTAGGTGTCGCTTGGGATTCTAAGAAATTACCCTTGCACAAGGAAGCGATACTTTCATTAAATAGTGAGATTTCTAAAAAGTTTCAAACGGCGTATGATACGTTTGCTGCGTCTTTGAAGGCGCATGATGGGATTGAAGAGGTTTATATTGCAAATATGGACTTTAAAGAAGCGAATAAGCTAACTGATGAACTAATTGCGCTTTTTTATGGTAATGACAGTAACACTGAAAAAGATTCAAAAGTTAAACATAGATTTTTAGGTGCTGCAACGCCAAGTGGTGCAGTTGATTATGTTCAAAATTTAACGGAAGAAATTGAAAAACGTTATTTTATTAAAGGAAGAGCTGGTTCAGGAAAATCGACGATGTTAAAAAAAATAGCAGCTGCAGGTGAAGAAAGAGGATTTGATGTAGAGATTTATCATTGTGGTTTTGATCCAAATAGCCTTGATATGGTAATAATCCCAGAAAAAGGCATTGCGATTTTTGATAGTACAGCACCGCATGAATATTTTCCAGATCGTGAATCAGATGAAATTATTGATATGTATGAAAGATGTATTACTCCAGGAACAGATGAGAAATACGCTCAAGAAATTGACAGAACGACAAAGTCATATAAAGACAAAATGAAGGAAGCCATTTCTTACTTGGCGGAAGTTAAAGTGCTAAGAGATGAATTAGAGGCGATTTATATAGGGGCTATGGATTTTTCTATAGTTGATAAGATTCAATCTGAAATACTAGAAGAAATTGAAAGTATCATTAATAAATAAAATAATACTAATAAAGGCGGGCCACTTTGGTACGCCTTTTTGTGATTCATTAATTTCGCACTAAATGGCTAGCTAACGTAGCAGTATTTCATATAAAATCTCTGAAGTTTTAACAAAAGATGGGCTTTTTCGACAAAATAATTGGTTCTTCACGAAAAGTCAATAATTGAAATAGTGATTTTTCCAATCTATTATAGGGATAGATACATTAATTCTTTAGGTGAAATAAAGCAGTTGATGCGCGCTATTTTATCAATTCATTCGATTTAGTAGTACAAATAAGAAATATACAGACATTTGTAATTTAATCCAAATAGTCTTCATAGAATAGAAAAAACAGTGTAAAACACGAACATTAAAATATTTTTTAATAAAAACATTCATATTTTATTGAAAAAAGAGTTATAAATTGATACTATAGAGATAGGAAATTTAGCAAACCTCATATAAGTTTGGGAATATGGCCCAAAAGTTTCTACCTAGTAACCTTAAATTACTGGACTATGAGGGGAAGTTAATCACACGTGTACGTTAGACTAGTATACGCCTAAGTAGATTATCTTTCTCACCATAGAGGGGATAATTCTATTTAGGCGTTTTTTGTTAGAAATTTATATAAAAAATAAAAATAGCGAATAAACTTGGGGGAAAAGCAGATGAAACCGGTAGTTGGTGTCATTATGGGGAGTACAAGTGATTGGGAAACAATGCAACATGCTTGTGATGTGTTAGAAGAGTTAAATGTTAGCTATGAGAAACGAGTTGTTTCAGCACATCGTACACCAGATTTAATGTTTGAGTATGCAGAATCAGCTAGAGAACGTGGTATTAAGGTAATCATAGCAGGAGCTGGTGGAGCTGCTCACTTACCAGGAATGGTAGCAGCAAAGACAACACTTCCAGTAATTGGTGTACCAGTACAATCAAAAGCTTTAAATGGATTAGATTCATTATTATCAATTGTACAAATGCCAGGTGGGGTACCTGTTGCCACTGTAGCAATTGGTAAAGCTGGAGCAACAAATGCAGGCTTACTTGCAGCACAAATATTAAGCATCCAAGATCAAGAAGTTTATAAAGCGTTAGAAACGCGTCGCGAAAACACTACAAAACAAGTTTTAGAAAGTAGTGAAACATTATGAATAGCAAAGTTATCTTACCAGGGCAAACAATCGGCATTATTGGTGGAGGCCAACTTGGAAGAATGATGGCGCTTTCAGCAAAAGAAATGGGTTATAAAATTGCAGTTTTAGACCCGACTCCAAACTCGCCTTGTGGGCAAGTATCTGATATAGAGATTACAGCTGAGTATTCTAATATAGAAGCAATAAAACAGCTTGCGAATGTAAGTGATGTTATAACATATGAATTTGAAAATATTGATGTAAAAGCACTTGAGTATTTGGATGAACACTCATATTTACCTCAAGGTAGTGAGTTATTAAAGCTTACAAGAAATCGATTAACAGAAAAAACGGCGATTCAAAATTTAGGCATAAAGGTTGCACCATTTCGTCTAGTAGAAAACGAAGAGCAATTTTTTGAAGCAGTCAATGCAATCGGATTACCAGCGGTTTTGAAAACAACAACTGGCGGTTATGATGGAAAAGGGCAAGTTGTTTTAAGATCTGAAGAAGACTTTGTTGATGGGTTAGAACTTGTTAAAAAACAACAATGTATTCTTGAAGGCTGGGTTCCTTTTGAAAAAGAATTGTCAATTATTGTCGCAAGAAATAGTAATGGAGAGGTAAGTACGTTCCCAATAGCAGAGAATGTACACATTAATCAAATTCTCCATACTTCATCCGTACCAGCAAATACTTCAAAATTAGTAATCGAAACAGCTGAAAACTATGCTGAAAAGATTGCGAGCTCATTTCATCTTGTAGGTGTTTTAGCAATTGAGCTATTTGTAACGAAAGATGAGCAGGTTTACATTAATGAATTAGCTCCGCGTCCACATAATACAGGACATTATACGATGGAAGCAGTAGAAGCTTCACAGTTTAAGCAGCATATACGAGCAGTTTGTAATTTACCATTGGGCAATACAGAATTACTGAAACCAGTAGTAATGGTAAATATATTAGGTGAACATGTTGAAGAAGTCTTGAATGTAATGCAAAATGATAGTACATTAAATGTCCATCTTTATGGTAAAGAGGAAAGCAAAAAAGGCCGTAAAATGGGACATATTAATATAATGGCAGCATCAACTGAAGCAGCGATGCAAAAAGTAAATGAGTTAGGGATTTGGCAACAAAGCCCGATGGAGGTAAAAATATGATTGAACGTTATTCACGCCCAGAAATGGCAGCAATTTGGACAGAAGAAAACAAATTTAAAGCTTGGTTAGAAGTTGAAATCTTAGCAAGTGAAGCATGGGCTGAATTAGGAGATATTCCTAAAGAAGACGTAAAAGTGTTACGTGAAAAAGCTTCTTTCGATATAAACAGAATTTATGAAATTGAAAAAGAAACACGCCACGATGTAGTTGCATTTACTCGTGCAGTTTCTGAAACATTAGGAGAAGAACGTAAATGGGTACATTATGGTTTAACATCAACTGACGTAGTAGATACAGCACTTTCTTACTTACTACGCCAAGCAAATGCTATCCTATTAAATGATTTAGAGAATTTTATTGGAATCCTTGAAACAAAAGCAAAAGAACATAAATACACAGTTATGATGGGCCGTACTCACGGTGTACATGCAGAACCAACTACTTTTGGATTAAAGCTTGCATTATGGACTGAAGAAATGAAACGTAACTTAGAGCGCTTTAACAACGCAATCGAAACAGTTCGAGTTGGTAAAATCTCAGGCGCTGTTGGAACATTTGCAAATACGCCTCCTTTTGTTGAAGAATATGTTTGTGAAAAATTAGGAATTCAAGCGGCACCAATTTCTACTCAAACATTACAACGTGATCGTCACGCACATTACATGGCAACATTATCTTTAATTGCAACTTCAATTGAAAAGTTTGCAACTGAAGTTCGTGGATTACAAAAAAGTGAAACGCGTGAAGTTGAAGAATTCTTTGCAAAAGGTCAAAAAGGTTCTTCTGCAATGCCACATAAACGAAATCCAATTGGATCTGAAAATATGACAGGTTTAGCTCGTGTAATTAGAGGTCATATGGTTACAGCTTATGAAAATGTATCACTTTGGCATGAAAGAGATATCTCACATTCATCTGCTGAAAGAATCATCTTACCAGATGCAACAATACTTTTAAATTACATGTTAAATCGTTTTGGAAATATCGTTAAAAATCTTACAGTATTCCCTGAGAATATGAAACGTAATATGGATCGTACTTACGGATTAATTTATTCTCAACGTGTACTTCTAGCTTTAATTGAAAAAGGTATGTCACGTGAAGAGGCATATGATACAGTTCAACCAAAAACGATGGAAGCATGGGAAACTCAAGTACAGTTTAAAGAGCTTGTAGAATCTGAAGGAAAAATTACTTCATTATTATCTCAAGAAGAGATTGATGATTGCTTCGACTATAGTTACCACTTAAGTCAAGTTGATACAATTTTTGAACGCTTAGGATTAAATTAATAAAAAAATTGTTTGGCTAAGTTTAGAGAAAAAGATTCTTAGCCAAACAATTCAAATAAAAGATAAAGCAAAAATTCTATTGGGTGTTTAAATGAGGATATGGGAGGCATTGTTAGCATGGTGGAGCAAGTAATGTTGTATGAGGGAAAAGCAAAAAGGATTTTCTCTACTGAGAATCCTGAAATTGTAAGAGTTGAGTACAAAAATTCAGCAACTGCATTTAACGGTGAAAAGAAAGCAGAAATTGCTGGTAAAGGCCGTTTGAATAATGCGATTACTAGTTTACTATTTTCAAAGTTATTGGAAGCAGGGATTGCATCTCATTTCGTTGAAAAAACATCAGAACTTGAACAACTTGTAAAACGAGTAACAATTGTACCAATTGAAGTAGTTGTTAGAAATATTGTTGCTGGTAGCTTATCGAAGCGTATGGGATTAGATGAAGGCGTTAAATTAGAAAAGCCAATCATCGAGTTTTACTACAAACGTGACGATTTAGGTGATCCGATTATTAATGAAGATCATATTGCTGCACTTAAACTAGCAACAACAGAAGATCTTGAAACAATTAGAGATATTGCTCTCCGTGTTAACAATGTACTAGTAGAACTATTTAATGAATGCAATGTTCGATTAGTCGATTTTAAATTAGAATTTGGCAAATTAAATGATGGAACAATTTTGTTAGCAGATGAAATTTCACCAGATACTTGCCGATTATGGGATAAAGATACAAACGCAAAATTTGATAAAGATGTATTCCGTAGAGATTTAGGTAACTTAACAGATGGATACGAAGAAATTTTAAAACGCTTAGGGGGATTATCATGTTCAAAGTAAGAGTATTCGTTACATTAAGAGAAAGTGTTTTAGATCCACAAGGAATTGCAGTAAAAAACGCACTTCATAGCATGAATTTTAGCGAAGTTGAAGATGTTCGTATCGGTAAATATATGGAATTATTAATTGATAAAAATGTTGCAGATTTAGATACAACTGTTAAAGAAATGTGTGAAAAGTTATTAGCAAACATCGTAATTGAAGATTACCGTTATGAGGTAGAGGAGGTAGTCGCACAGTGAAGTTTGCAGTAATTGTATTCCCGGGCTCAAATTGTGATGTTGATATGTATCATGCAATCAAAGATGAGTTAGGCGAGGAAGTAGAATACGTATGGCATGATTCAACGAATTTAGATGAATTTGATGGTATTTTATTACCAGGTGGTTTCTCATATGGTGATTACTTACGCTCTGGTGCAATTGCAGGATTTGCAAACGTGATGGATGCTGTAAAGAAAGCTGCTGCTGAAGGTAAACCAGTATTTGGCGTATGTAATGGATTCCAAATTCTAACTGAAGCAGGACTACTACCAGGTACTCTTAGACGTAATGAGAAATTAAAATTTATGTGTAAACAAGTTGAGTTAGTTGTTGAAAACAATGAATCAATGTTTACAACTGGATATGAAAAAGGTCAAGTAATTACAGTACCAATTGCACATGGTGAAGGAAATTACTATTGTGATCAAGAAACTTATGAATCTCTTAAAACTAATAATCAGATTATTTTCCGTTATCAAAATAATCCGAATGGTAGCTTAGATGATATTGCTGGAATCGTGAATGAAAAAGGAAATGTATTAGGAATGATGCCACACCCTGAGCGTGCAGTTGATGCATTATTAGGATCAGCAGACGGACTTCAACTATTTCGTTCGATTGTAAGAAACTGGAGGGAAAATCATGTCGTTACTTCTTGAGCCAAATCCAATTCAAATTGAAAATGATAGAATTTATACTACTATGGGCTTAACTGATGAAGAGTTTCAATTAGTTAAATCAATTATTGGTCGCAATCCGAACTATACAGAGCTTGGATTATTCTCAGTAATGTGGTCAGAGCATTGTAGTTATAAGAACTCAAAACCTTTATTACGTAAATTCCCAATTAGTGGTGAGCACGTTTTACAAGGACCAGGTGAAGGAGCAGGGATTGTTGATATTGGCGATGAGCAAGCTGTAGTTTTCAAAATCGAAAGCCATAATCACCCTTCTGCAATTGAGCCATACCAAGGTGCTGCAACTGGTGTAGGTGGAATCATTCGTGATGTATTTTCAATGGGAGCACGCCCAGTAGCTCTTCTAAACTCTTTACGATTCGGTGAATTAGAAACGCCTAGAGTTAAATATTTATTTGAAGAAGTTGTTGCAGGTATTGCTGGATATGGAAACTGTATTGGTATTCCAACAGTAGGTGGCGAAATAAACTTCGATCCATGTTATGAAGGTAATCCTTTAGTAAATGCTATGTGCGTTGGATTAATCAACCATAAAGACATTAAAAAAGGTCAAGCACACGGTGCTGGAAACACAGTTATGTACGTAGGTGCTTCAACTGGTCGCGATGGCATTCATGGTGCAACATTTGCTTCTGAAGAATTATCTGATGCTTCTGATGAGAAACGTCCAGCGGTTCAAGTTGGCGATCCATTTATGGAGAAGTTATTACTTGAAGCATGTTTAGAAGTTGTTCAAAATGACGCTCTTGTTGGAATTCAAGATATGGGTGCAGCTGGATTAACATCTTCATCTGCTGAGATGGCTTCAAAAGCAGGAATGGGAATTGAGATGAATCTTGATTTAGTTCCACAACGTGAAGCGGGTATGACAGCATACGAAATGATGTTATCAGAATCTCAAGAACGTATGTTATTAGTAGTAGAAAAAGGTAGAGAGCAAGAAATCGTAGACTTATTTGAAAAGTATGATTTACATGCTGTATCTGTAGGAGTTGTTACAGATGATAAGATGCTTCGCTTACTTCATAAAGGAGAAGTTGTAGCTAATTTACCTGTAGATGCTCTTGCTGAAGAAGCACCGGTATATCATAAACCATCTACTGAACCTGCATACTATGGCGAGTTCCAAGCGATGGAAAACTATATTCCTGAAATTAATGACTCAAAAGAAACGTTAAAACAATTACTTTCTCAACCTACAATTGCAAGTAAAGAGTGGGTTTACGGTCAGTATGATTATATGGTTCGTACAAATACAGTAGTTGCTCCTGGTTCGGATGCTGCAGTTATTAGAATTCGCGATACAAAGAAAGCTCTAGCGATGACAACTGACTGTAATGCACGCTACTTATATCTAGATCCAGAAGTTGGCGGAAAAATTGCAGTAGCTGAAGCTGCACGTAATGTAATTTGTTCTGGTGCAAGACCACTTGCTATTACAGATTGCTTAAACTTCGGAAATCCTGAAAAACCTGAGATTTTCTGGCAGTTAGAAAAAGCAACTGACGGTATGAGTGAAGCATGTAATGTTCTAAGTACGCCTGTAATCGGTGGTAACGTATCATTATATAACGAAACAAATGGTGAAGCTGTTTACCCAACTCCTGTAGTTGGTATGGTTGGTCTAATTGAAGACGTTGAGCATATCACAACTCAAAACTTCAAAGCTACTGGCGATTTAATTTATGTAATCGGCGCGGCAGAAGCTGAGTTTGGTGGAAGTGAGCTTCAAAAATTATTAAATGGCAAAATCTTTGGTAAAGCACCAAGTATTGATTTAGCGATTGAATCTAGTCGCCAAGAGCAAATTCTTGCTGCAATTCAAGCTGGTGTAGTTGCTTCAGCACATGATTTATCTGAAGGTGGTTTAGCAGTTGCGATTGCAGAAAGCACATTTGGTCCATCAGAAGTTGGTGCAACGATTACAATCGAAGGAAATGAAGTAGTATCACTATTTAGTGAAACTCAATCACGTTTCTTACTTTCAGTTAAACCTGAGCATAAAGAACAATTCGAAGCATTAGTGGATGCAAAATTAATCGGTACAGTTACAGAAGAAACATCAGTAACAGTTCGTAATGAAAATAATGAAACAGTTCTTCATGCTTCAGTTGAGGAACTGAAACAAGCTTGGAAAGAGGCGATCCCATGCTTGCTGAAATAAAAGGATTAAACGAAGAGTGTGGAATATTTGGAATTTGGGGGCATACTGATGCTGCCCAAATCTCCTACTATGGTCTTCATAGCTTGCAACATAGAGGCCAAGAAGGTGCAGGAATTGTTGTAACTGATGGGAATAAGCTTGAAGGTGCAAAAGGACTTGGATTAATCACAGAAGTTTTCAGTAAAGGTCAATTAAACGACTTACACGGAAAAGCTGCTATTGGTCATGTTCGTTATGCAACTGCAGGTGGTGGGGGCTATGAAAATGTTCAGCCTCTATTATTCCAATCGCATACTGGAAGCATTGCTCTTGCTCATAATGGTAACTTAGTAAATGCTTCAAGATTACGTAAAGATTTAGAAATGCAAGGAAGCATTTTCCAAACAACATCTGATACTGAAGTACTTGCTCATTTAATTAAACGTAATGGTTCGGCTCCATTAAAAGATAGCATTAAAGCATCTTTAAATATGATTAAGGGAGCATTTGCTTACTTAGTTTTAACACAGGATGCAATGTATGTTGCACTAGATCCAAACGGCTTTAGACCATTAGCATTAGCTAAATTAGGTGATGCTTACGTTGTAGCTTCTGAGACATGTGCATTTGATGTAGTTGGAGCGAAATATATTCGTGATGTTAATCCAGGAGAGTTATTAATTATCTCTGATAATGGAATTGAGACTGATCAGTTTACTTCATCAGTTAACCATTCGATTTGTAGTATGGAGTATATTTACTTCTCTCGTCCAGATAGCAATATTGATAATATCAATGTTCATGCTGCACGTAAAAGCATGGGCCGCGTTTTAGCAAAAGAAGCTCCAGTAGAAGCAGACGTTGTAATTGGTGTACCTGATTCAAGTATTTCAGCGGCGGTTGGTTACGCTGAGGAGTCTGGTATTCCTTATGAGCTTGGATTAATTAAAAACCGTTATGTAGGTCGTACATTTATCCAACCTTCTCAAGAGCTTCGTGAACAAGGAGTTAAGATGAAACTTTCTCCAGTTCGTTCAATTGTTGAAGGAAAACGTGTAGTAATGGTAGATGATTCAATTGTTCGTGGTACGACAAGCCGACGAATTGTACAAATGTTGCGCGATGCAGGAGCACTTGAAGTTCACGTTCGAATCGGTGCACCACCATTGAAAAATCCTTGTTATTACGGAATTGATACTTCTACTAGAGAAGAGTTAATTGCGGCAACTAATACAATAGAAGAAATATGCCAAGAAATTGGTGCGGATACATTAGAATTTATTAGTCTAGAAGGATTACTAAATGCTATTGGTAGAAATCATGAAGGTCCAAATAGAGGACAATGTACTGCTTGCTTTACAGGACGTTATCCAACAGTAATCTATGATGAAAATGAATTAGTACATTCTCAGAATTAATATAAAAAATAGAGGCGGTGATCGAAGTCGCCGCCTCTTTTGAATTGAATTATTCATAAGGAACGGAAGGGGAAATCATCACATGGCGAATGCATATAAACAAGCTGGAGTAGATATCGAAGCTGGCTATGAAGCAGTGAACAGAATGAAAAAACACGTTCAAAAAACAATGCGTCAAGAAGTTCTTGGTGGATTAGGAGGATTTGGAGGGATGTTTGATCTTTCTAAATTCAACTATAAAGAACCAGTTCTTGTATCAGGGACAGATGGAGTAGGAACAAAATTAAAATTAGCTTTCCAAATGGACCGTCACGATACGATTGGCATTGATGCAGTCGCGATGTGTGTGAATGATATTGTGGTTCAAGGAGCAGAGCCTTTATTTTTCCTAGATTATTTAGCAGTTGGTAAAGCTGTACCTGAACGAATTGAGCATATTGTTAAAGGTGTATCAGACGGTTGTATTCAAGCAGGTTGCTCTTTAATTGGAGGAGAAACAGCAGAAATGCCTGGTTTCTACCCAGAAGATGAATATGATATTGCTGGTTTTGCAGTAGGGATCGCTGACAAGTCAAAGCTTGTAACAGGATTAAACATTAAAGAAGGAGATATCTTATTAGGAATCTCATCAAATGGTATTCATAGTAATGGATATTCTCTAGTTCGTAAAGTTTTACTAGAAAAAGGTGGCTTAACGCTTGATCAACACATTGATCAATTAGGTCATACATTAGGCGAAGAATTACTACGCCCAACAAAAATCTATGTAAAACCGATTTTAAACGTTCTTAAAAAGACTGAAGTAAAAGGTATGGCTCATATAACTGGTGGCGGATTTATTGAAAATATCCCTAGAATGTTACCAGAAGGAATCGGTGCTGAAATTGATTACGGTTCATGGCCAATCCAACCAATCTTTGATTTATTAGAAGAGATTGGTGAATTGAAACGTGAAGAAATGTTTAATATTTTCAATATGGGTATCGGTATGGTTTTAGCTGTTAGCGAAGAGAACCTACATGAAATTATTAATCTATTAGAAGAAGACGGAGAAAAAGTATTCATTATTGGAAGAACAACATCAGGTGAAGGTGTTACCTTTGGTGGAGGTTCTCTGTAATGAAGAAGATTGCCGTATTTGCTTCAGGAAATGGAAGTAATTTTCAAGCTATTCTTGATGCAACTTTAAGCGGAGAATTGAATGCTGAAGTGAAATTACTTGTTTGCGATCGTCCAAACGCATATTGTATCGAGCGAGCAAATCAAGCAAATATTCCTTCGTTTAACTTTACTGCGAAAGATTATGAATCAAAGGAGCAATATGAAGGTAAGATTATTGCCCATCTTAAAGAGTTAAATGTCGAATTTATCGTGTTAGCTGGCTATATGAGACTGATTGGGTCGACAATTTTAGACTCATTTCCCGGGAAAATCGTAAATATTCATCCTTCATTTCTACCATTATTTCCTGGAAAAGACGCAATCGGTCAAGCTCTCCTAGCTGGTGTCGAATCGACTGGTGTAACAGTTCATTATGTCGATGAAGGTATGGATACCGGGCCAATTATAGCGCAAGAGGAAATTCTTATTGAAAAGGGAGACTCTAAAGAGTCTCTTGAACAGAAGGTCCATAATGTCGAGCACGTTTTATATGTAAAAACATTAAATAAATTATTTAGTTAACTAGATTAAGATAAAGAGCATGAAATCGATTAGATAGGGGTATGTAGATCATGAAAAAACGAGCTTTAGTTAGCGTTTCAGATAAACAAGGGATTATTGAATTTGTAAGTGGATTAATTAAACATGACTTTGAAGTTATTTCAACAGGTGGAACGTTTAATTTATTAAAAGATGCTGGATTAAATGTAATTGGTATTTCAGAAGTAACTAACTTTCCAGAAATTATGGATGGTCGTGTAAAAACATTACATCCTTCAATTCATGGTGGTTTACTTGGCGTTCGTTCAAACGAAGAACATATGCGTCAAATGAATGAACTAGGTATTCAACCAATTGATTTAGTTTGTGTGAACTTATACCCATTTAAAGAAACAATCATGAAGCCTGATGTTACATTTGAAGATGCGATTGAAAATATCGATATCGGTGGTCCTACAATGCTTCGTTCAGCAGCTAAAAATCATGAGTTTGTATCTGTAGTAGTAGACCCAACAGATTATGATGTAATTTTAGCTGAGTTAGCTGAAAATAATACAGTTTCTATTGAAACGAATCGTAGATTAGCTGCTAAAGTTTTCCGTCACACTGCAGCTTATGACTCATTAATTTCTAATTATTTAACAGAGCAAGTAGGAGAAGAAAATCCTGAAAGCTATACAGTTACTTATGAATCAAAACAATCTTTACGCTATGGTGAAAATCCTCACCAAAAAGCTACATTCTATCGTTCACCTATGCCAACAGCTTCATCGATTGCTTATGCTGAACAATTACATGGTAAAGAGCTTTCTTATAATAATATAAACGATGCAAATGAAGCATTAAATATCGTACGTGAGTTTTCAAATCCTGCAGTTGTTGCTGTTAAACATATGAACCCTTGCGGAGTTGGCGAAGGAACTACAGTTGAAGAAGCTTATGATCGTGCTTATACTGCAGATCCAGTTTCTATATTTGGTGGAATTATCGCAACAAACCGTGAAGTTGATGCTGCTACAGCTAAGAAAATGCATGAATTATTCTTAGAAATAATCATCGCTCCTTCATTTACTGAAGAGGCTTTAGAAATCTTAACGAGCAAAAAGAATTTACGTTTATTAACAGTGGACTTAGATACTAAACCAACATTTGCGCCTAAATTAACAACCGTTCATGGTGGTTTATTACGTCAAGATATGGATACGTTCGGTTTAGATGAGGCAACTATTACAATCCCTACAAAACGTCAACCAACTGAAGAAGAGTGGGAGAATTTAAAATTAGGATGGAAAGTTGTAAAGCATGTTAAATCAAATGCGATTGTTTTAGCTAAAGATCATATGACAGTTGGAGTTGGTGCAGGTCAAATGAACCGCGTTGGAGCGGCAAAAATTGCGATCGAGCAAGCTGGTGAAAAATCAAATGGTGCTGCATTAGCTTCAGATGCATTTTTCCCAATGAATGATACTGTAGAAGCAGCGGCTAAAGCTGGAATTACAGCAATTATTCAACCAGGTGGATCAATCAAGGACGAAGATTCAATTAAAAAAGCTGATGAATATGGAATTGCAATGGTCTTTACAGGGGTTCGTCACTTTAAACATTAAGAAATAGGAGATGACAAGATGAAAGTATTAGTCATTGGTCGCGGAGGCCGTGAGCATACAATTGCTTGGAAAGTAAATCAATCGGAGAATGTAACGGATGTATTTGTTGCTCCAGGAAACGATGGAATGATTGATGTTGCAACACTTGTCAATATTGATGAAAGTGACAATGAAGCACTTATTGCATTTGCAAAAAAGGAAGAAATTGATTTAACAATCGTTGGTCCGGAAGTTCCTTTAATGAACGGAATTGTAAATGAATTTCGAGCTGCTAACTTAAAAGTATTTGGTCCAACTAAGGAAGCGGCAATTATTGAAGGAAGTAAAAGCTTTACAAAGGATTTAATGAAGAAATACGCTATTCCAACAGCGGCTTATGAAACGTTTACGGACTATGAAGAAGCGAAAGCATATGTTGAAAAGGTTGGTGCACCAATCGTTATTAAGGCAGATGGCTTGGCAGCGGGTAAAGGCGTAGTAGTTGCGATGACGATTGAAGAAGCAATTGTGAGTCTTCACGATATGCTACTTGATGAAAAGTACGGTGACGCAAGTGCTTCAGTAGTCATTGAAGAATTTTTAGAGGGCGAAGAGTTCTCATTAATGTCTTTCGTAAATGGAAATAAGGTTTACCCTATGGTAATCGCGCAGGACCATAAACGTGCTTATGACGGAGATAAAGGACCTAACACAGGTGGTATGGGGGCTTATTCACCAGTACCTCAAATCCCTGAATCAATTGTTGAACAATCATTAAACGAAATAGTGTTACCAGTTGCAGAAGCAATGATTTCTGAAGGAAGACACTTTACTGGTATCCTGTATGCAGGTTTAATGTTAACAAGCCAAGGACCTAAAGTTATCGAATTTAATGCACGATTTGGTGATCCTGAGACTGAAGTTGTATTACCTCGTTTAGAGAGTGATTTAGCTGAAGTAATGTTAGCAATTTTAAACGAAGAAGAGATCAACTTAGAATGGTCAAAAGAAGCTGTTGTTGGAGTTGTACTTGCTGCAAATGGATATCCAGAAGTTCCTGAAAAAGGTGCTGTTATCAATGGATTAAAAAATGTAACTGATGAGACAATGGTTTTCCACGCAGGTACAAAGCTTGAAAATAATGAATTCGTAACAAATGGTGGAAGAGTACTAATTATTGCACATAAAGGCAGCTCAATAAATGAAGCTTGCGAAAATGTGTATAAACAAATTGATACGATTCAATCAACTGGTTTATTCTATCGCCATGATATTGGGCATAAAGCAATTAAAGTAAATAGTTAATCAGAAAGGGTCGTCAGTTTTGACGACTCTTTTTGACTGCTGATCGTAGCTAATTTTCAAACGATCATCCTTGTATACTAAGAGATAGAAAAGAAAAATAAGAAAACGAGGGACAAGTAATGAAACGGCACCATACGCTACTCATCATAATTCTTACTGCAATACTCGCACTAACTGGGTGCAGCAAGCACATCACGTTCTCCGCTTACGCTCAAGACGAACGAGTACATTCCATCGAGAAAACATTCGCGAAAGCGTATAAACAAGCGAAGTTTGAAGGTGTGGCTGACACCTACACCCTTCAAAAAGAAAACGATCGCCTTGTCGTAGAGACCGTCCTAAAAGACACCGATGAACTCAAGCCACTGCGCATGTTACTCGTGTTCGACAAAGTACACGCGAAATTGCATCGTGATTACGACGTACACGTTCGGATCGTGAAATCGATGGATTACGGGCTATGCACGAAAACGTTTAAAGACGATGGCAGCGTACGCGGCGCTTGGTACAACAAATGTACGGTGATGCTTGATGAAAACTATCACGTGAACAACATGGGCACAAAAAGCATCAAAGAGTAGAAGAAAATGGACGAAATGACAGTGATTTGAACAGACACAATAGCAATTCAAGAAAACAAAAAACCCGCTAGGAATGTTAATCTTTCCTCGCGGGTTTTTACAAAATTTTTGAGATAACCTATTTTTCTCCTTAAAACAAGAACTAATGTTCTGCTTTATCTATACAATCAACCATAGATTTGATAAACTACTTTTATGAAGGTTGAATGCAGTCTTCGAATGAATCTTCCTCGTCGTGTTTTTCTGCCATAATCATACATTTTTTGCCGAGTGCAGTCATTGGGCAAAAACGTAAAATTCCTTCAGCAACTTTCATGGCACCAACTATTATCAAAATGATGACAGAATTACTACATCTTCTGCGTGTGAGCTTTGCTGTGCCATAAGCTAAAATTGTTAAGCCAGCAGTTATACGTATGAGTGCGTTTATAGTGCTAATATTTGGTCTCAACAGTAACTCCCCTTATAATAAGTATCAGTGACTAAATCACTCTTTACCATTTTTCCCTTAAAATGTTGCAATATCATAGGAAACAATTAGCAGTAATGACTTATGTTGGGGAGGAAGGGTTACTTTTCCTTTTTAATTAAGATACAATACATTTATATTTTTGATGAAAATTAGTTTATATATAGATTTAAACTTAGGTTAAAAAACAATTCCGGAGGACAAAATGTACGATTATTCACAATGGAATCACATATTTAAATTAGATCCAAATAAAGATATCTCAGACGACGACTTAGAAAAGATTTGTGAGTCAGGAACGGATGCAATATTAGTTGGTGGTACTGACGACGTAACGCTAGATGATACGTTATCATTATTAGTCAGAATTAGACGTTATGCGGTGCCTTGTATTTTAGAAGTTTCAAATCTTGAAGCAGTAACCCCAGGTTATGATTTTTACTTTATCCCGACTGTTTTGAATAGTAATGACCCGAAATGGATTGTTGGGATGCATCAACAGGCCATGAAAGAATTTGCTCATTTAGTTCATGCTGAAGAACTTGTGATGGAAGGTTATTGTATTTTAAATGAAGACTGTAAGGCGGCTAAGCTTACAAGTGCAGTGACGGATTTATCGGTAGAAGATGTTGTGGCATACGCAGAAGTTTCTGAGCAATTATTAAAATTACCGATATTTTATTTAGAATATAGTGGGACTTACGGTTCTGTAGAGGTTGTAAAAGAAGTATCAAACGTATTAAATAATACGAAACTATTCTACGGTGGAGGGATTTCTTCAACCGAGCAAGCGACCGAGATGAAACAATACGCAGATACGATTGTTGTTGGGAACATTATATATGAAAACTTACAAGTGGCTTTATTAACTGTGAAAGCTGCGAAAGAAGGAGCGACAAAGTAATGAAAACAGCAGAAGAATTATTGCAAGGCTTAAATCCAATGCAAAAAGAAGCCGTAAAGACGGTGGATGGTCCTTTATTAATTATGGCCGGTGCAGGCTCAGGGAAAACGCGAGTACTAACGCATCGTATTGCATATTTGCTAGGAGAAAAAGGCGTCGCTCCTTGGAATATACTAGCAATTACATTTACAAACAAAGCAGCAAGAGAAATGCAAGAGCGTGTATTTAACCTAGTTGGAAAAGACGCAGAAGACATTTGGATTTCAACATTCCACTCAATGTGTGTACGAATTCTACGTCGAGATATTGATCGAATCGGTTTTAATAGAAGCTTTTCGATTTTAGACACAACAGACCAATTAACAGTAATAAAAAACATTCTTAAAGAGAAGAACTTAGATTCAAAAAAATTTGAACCTCGTAGCATTTTAGGCTCAATAAGCAGTGCGAAAAATGAATTACAAACAGCTGCTGAGTATTCAAAAAATGCTTTTACTCCTTTTGAAAAAATCGTTGGAGAAATTTATGCATCTTATCAAGATCGACTACGAAAAAATCATTCGTTAGACTTCGATGACTTAATTATGATGACCATTAATTTATTTGAACGCGTTCCTGAAGTATTGCAATATTATCAAAGAAAGTTTCAATATATCCATGTGGATGAGTATCAAGATACAAACCATGCTCAATATAAAATTGTAAAAATGCTTGCTGAGCAATTTAAAAATATATGTGTAGTTGGTGATTCAGACCAATCTATTTATCGTTGGCGTGGGGCGGATATTTCTAATATCCTTTCATTCGAAAAGGATTATGAAAAAGCACAAGTCATTCTGTTAGAACAAAATTATCGTTCGACTCAAACGATTCTTGATGCAGCGAACGCGGTTATTACAAATAACTCAAATCGTAAAGCAAAAAAACTTTGGACAGAAAATGGACAAGGAAATCCAATTCATTATTTTAGAGCTGCCTCTGAACAAGATGAAGGATATTTCGTAGCTGGGAAACTAGCACAATGGAAAAAAGAAGGAATTCAACAATATGGTGATTGTGCAATTCTTTATCGTACGAATGCTCAATCACGTGCAATGGAGGAAGTTTTAGTTAAATCTAATATTCCTTACAAAATGGTCGGCGGAGTTAAGTTCTATGATCGTAAAGAAATTAAGGATATACTTGCTTACTTAAGATTCATTGCAAATCCGAATGATGAGATTAGTTTTTCCAGAGTTATTAATGTGCCAAAACGCGGTGTAGGTGCAGCGTCTGTTGATAAAATTATTAACTATAGCATAATGAATGACTTATCTTTATCTGATACTTTAGAGCAAATCGATTTCGTTGGTTTGAGTGGTAAAATTACGAAAGCAATTGGAGATTTCCACACGATGACGAAAAACTGGCAACAAATGCTAGATTATTTATCAGTAACAGAACTAGTTGAAGAAGTTCTTGATAAAACTGGCTATATCCAAATGTTAAAAGATGAAAATACAATAGAATCTGCTTCAAGAATTGAAAATATTGAAGAGTTTTTAACAGTTACAAATGCTTTTGAAGAAAGCAGTGAAGATAAAAGTCTTGTTTCATTCTTAACTGATTTAGCGCTTGTTTCAGATATTGATCAAGCCGATAAGGATGAGTCACAAGCCGATGAAGTTATACTAATGACACTTCATTCAGCTAAGGGATTAGAGTTCCCAATAGTCTTTTTAATCGGTTTGGAAGAAGGAATTTTCCCACATAGCCGTTCTTTAATGGATGAAGAAGAGATGGAAGAAGAAAGAAGATTAGCATACGTAGGTATAACACGTGCGGAAAAGAATTTATATATTACAAATGCACAAACACGTACACTTTATGGTCGCACTAGTGTAAACCAAGAATCTCGTTTTATTAATGAAATACCTGAAGAACTATTAGATCGTGCAAATAAGAAGGTTGTTAATGAGAGACGAGCTGTTTCAAGACCTGCAGTAGCCATGAAAACAACTGGTGGCGAGTCACTTGGTTGGAGAGTTGGAGATAAAGCTTCTCATGGTAAATGGGGAATTGGTACAGTTGTAAGTGTAAAAGGAGAAGGCGAAGCAATGGAATTGGATATTGCTTTCCCAAGCCCGGTTGGTATAAAGCGTTTATTAGCAAAATTTGCTCCAATTACGAAAGCATAGAAGGGATGGTAGCTCATGGATCAAAAAATCATTGATAAAGTTGAGGAACTAAGAACAAAATTAAATCAATACAACTATGAGTATTACGTATTAGATCAGCCTTCAGTGCCAGATGCCGAATATGACTTAGTATTACATGAATTAATTGGATTAGAGGAACAATATCCTGAAATTTTAACGCCGGATTCTCCTTCTCAACGTGTTGGTGGACAGGCAATTGATCTATTTGAAAAAGTCGTTCATAGTCATCCAATGTTAAGCTTAGGTAATGCGTTTAATGAAGGTGATTTAAAGGATTTCGATCAAAGAATTAGACAGGATACACAAATAGTATCTTATGTTTGTGAATTGAAAATAGATGGTTTAGCAGTTTCATTACAATATGAAAATGGATTGTTTGTTAAAGGTGCAACTCGTGGAGACGGTACAGTAGGAGAAGATATTACTCATAACTTAAAGACGATTAAAGCCATTCCTTTAAGACTTTCTGAACCAATCACAATCGAAGCTCGTGGTGAGGCATTCATGCCAAAAGCTAGCTTTGAAAAGGTAAATGAATTACGCGAGAAAAATGGAGAAGAATTATTTGCCAATCCAAGAAATGCAGCGGCAGGTTCACTTCGCCAGTTAGATCCTAAAATTGTTGCAAAGAGGGATTTATCATTTTTTGTTTACGGATTTCCTACGGCAGCAGAATTTTCAATTGAAAAACATAGTGAAGCATTAGATTATTTACAAAAGCTAGGATTTAAAACAAATACATTCCGTAAAACTTGTCATACAATTGATGAAGTAATTGAATATGTTGAGGAATGGAAAGAAAAACGACCATCATTACCTTATGAAATAGATGGAATCGTTATAAAAGTGGATGAATATAGTACCCAGAATAAATTAGGATCAACGGCTAAAGTGCCGAGATGGGCTATTGCATTCAAGTTCCCAGCTGAAGAGGTAGTTACAAAATTAGTAGATATCGAATTAAGTGTAGGGCGTACAGGAGTAGTGACACCAACTGCTATATTAGAGCCAGTTCGAGTTGCAGGTACGGTCGTTAAGCGCGCATCGCTCCATAATGAAGATTTAATTAAGGAAAAAGACATTCGAATTGGCGACACAGTTGTTATTCGTAAGGCGGGAGACATTATTCCAGAAGTAGTAAATGTGTTATTAGATCGCCGTACTGGTGACGAGCAGCCTTTTGAAATGCCAACTCACTGTCCTTCATGTGATCATGACTTAATAAGGGTACCAGGTGAAGTTGCACTGCGTTGTGTAAACCCGTTTTGCCCTTCTCAGATTCGTGAAGGATTAATTCATTTTGCGTCTCGAGATGCTATGAATATTGAAGGTCTGGGAGAGCGAGTAGTCGCTCAATTATTCGATGCAAACTTAATTAAAACTTTTACAGATCTTTATCTTCTTACAAAAGAACAGTTATTGGCATTGGAACGATTTGGAGAAAAGTCAGCGGATAAATTAATATCTGCAATACAAACTTCAAAAGACAATTCACTTGAAAAACTATTGTTCGGATTAGGGATTCGCCATGTTGGAGCTAAGGCAGCAAAAACGTTGGCTCAGCATTTCCAAACAATCGATCATATTATGGAAGCCTCAGTTGAAGAATTAACAGGAATTAATGAAATTGGTTCAAAGATGGCGCAGTCAATTAGTGATTATTTTTCACAAGACGAAGTAAAAGAACTAATTTCAACATTTAAATCTGTTGGCGTAAATACTGAATATAAAGGAATTCAAGTAGAAAATATCAATATGGATTCTCTTTTTGCTGGTAAAACAGTAGTATTAACTGGTAAGCTAGAACAGATGACTAGAAGTGAAGCTAAAAAGCAATTAGAAGCGCTTGGTGCGAAAGTTGCTGGAAGTGTTAGTAAGAGCACTGATTTAGTCATTGCGGGTGAGGCAGCTGGTTCGAAATTAGATGCTGCGCGTAAATTAAATATCGAGGTTTGGGATGAAGAGAGAATGATTAAAGAGCTTCAACCACAATAAACCTTTCAATCAACTAGAGGGCGGACAGTTAGGATTAGTTCGTTCACTTAATAAATAGAAGGTGTGAGTTAGATGAAGAAACGTATAGGAATGCTCCTATGTTGTTTTACGCTCATCTTATCTGGCTGTTCATTAACGATTAAGAATGAAGATAAGGTTGTACAAGAAAGCAATAATAAAAAAGGGGAAGATGCGATTATACCCCGATATTCAATTTCAAATGATTACTACAAGACAATACTTCCGTTTAAACCTAGTACAACAAGAGGTGCTGTCGTTGCAAATATCGATAATAGATTAGATATTAATGAATTTGAATTAGGTTTAATGCGACTTGTACAAGAGCAGTATTCAACAAAAGATTACTTGTATCAAGAAGGTCAATTATTAAGTAAAGAAACAGTGGTATCTTGGTTGAATAGGAAATATACTCCTGCTCAATTTAAAGAAAAGCAAAATGCACTTAAAGCTGCAAATTTAAATCCAAAATCGATTACGAATGACGGATTGAATCCGATTCAAAATGATTCTAAAAATTTAAGTGCAGATCAAAAAGCAGAGCAAGCTCCGATCTATTTAAACCATATTTTAGAGCAGGATTATCTAAAAAAAGATGGAAAAGAAGTTAAAGTTGAAGGAATAGCAATTGGTTTAGCGATGAACTCTGTCTATTACTATCAAGAAGAGCATGGCTACCCAAGAGAACTTAAAATTTCACAAGAAGATATGTTAAAGCAAGGAAAAGCAATCGCTCAAGAAATTTTAACTCGAGTTCGCAAAATGGATGCATTTAAAAATATTCCAATTACATTTGCTATTTTCCGCCAGCAAAGTCAATCTTCTGTTGTACCAGGGAATTACGTTGCAATGACTTCAGTCTCAGGAAATGACTTCTCGATTAGCAATTGGGATAAAATTAATGAAAAATATTATTTATTCCCATCAGCTGCTGCAACTGCAGATTATCGTGATGATGCAATGAAAATGGTCAACTTTAAATCAGATATAGAAAATTATTTTCCGAATTATACGGGTGTTGTAGGCACTGGTTTTTATAAGGATAATGAATTAATACAACTAAAAATTGATATACCTATGCAATTCTATGGTAAGGCAGAAGTCATAGCTTTTACACAATATGTAGCAGGACTTATGATGGACCATTTCCCTTCATACTTAAAGGTTGAGACGAATATATTCTCATCAAATGGGCAGGAAGCTCTCATTGTAAAAGATGTAGATGCAAAGGAACCTAGTGTGCATATTTATGATTAAAGGAAGAGAGCTACTCTTCCTTTTTTTCTATTTATGGGAAGAATCTGTAAGCGTTTCATATTTGAAGAATATATAGGAATAATGTATTATGTAATTGTGAGTTTTTTATTCAGTAGTTATTCTACTAGCAATTGACTGAAAACTTTGATATAAAAACGTTTACAGTTATTGCTATTTTTAATTTAAAGGGGGATTTATTCAATGGTTATACCTTACAAACATGAGCCATTTACTAATTTTGGCCTAGAGGAAAATCAAGAACAATACAAACAAGGATTAGCAACAGTTTCATCTTACTTAGGTGAAAAATATCCGCTAATCATTGGTGGAGAGCGTATCTTTACAGAAGAGCAAATCGTATCTGTAAATCCTTCAAATCATAAAGAAGTAATCGGTACTGTATCTAAAGCAAGCCGCGACTTAGCTGAAAAAGCTATGCAAATTGCTGATACAACATTTAATACATGGAAAAAAGTTAAACCTGAAGTTCGTGCTGACATTTTATTCCGTGCGGCTGCAATTATTCGCCGTCGTAAACACGAATTCTCCGCTTTATTAACAAAAGAAGCTGGTAAGCCTTGGAACGAAGCAGATGCTGATACAGCTGAAGCGATCGATTTCTTAGAATTCTACGCTCGTCAAATGTTACAATTAAAAGACGGAATTCCTGTTGAAAGCCGTCCTGGTGAATATAACCGTTTCAACTACATTCCATTAGGAGTTGGTGTTGTAATCTCTCCTTGGAACTTCCCATTTGCAATCATGGCTGGAACAACTGTAGCTGCTGTAGTAACAGGTAACACTGTTCTATTAAAACCAGCAAGTACAACTCCAGTAGTTGCTTACAAATTCTTAGAAGTATTAGAAGAAGCTGGATTACCAGCAGGCGTTGTAAACTTCGTACCAGGAAGTGGCGCTGAAGTTGGTGACTATTTAGTAGATCACCCACGTACTCGTTTCATTAGCTTCACAGGTTCTAAAGAAGTTGGTATCCGTATTTATGAGCGTGCTGCAAAAGTTAACCCAGGTCAAATCTGGTTAAAACGTGTTATCGCTGAAATGGGCGGAAAAGATACAATGGTAGTTGATAAAGAAGCTGATTTAGAATTAGCTGCTAAATCAATCGTTACATCTGCATTCGGTTTCTCTGGTCAAAAATGTTCAGCTTGTTCTCGTGCAGTAATTCACCAAGATGTGTATGATCAAGTTCTTGCTCGTGCAATCGAATTAACTAACGAATTAACACTTGGAAACCCAGAAGATCGTACAAATTACATGGGTCCAGTTAATGACCAAGCTGCTTTCAACAAAGTAATGAGCTACGTACAAATCGGACGTGAAGAAGGCCGTGTAGTAACAGGTGGAGAAGGAGACGATTCTACTGGTTGGTTCATCAAACCAACAATCGTTGCTGACGTTGCTGAAGATGCTCGTTTAATGAAAGAAGAAATCTTTGGACCAGTTGTAGCATTCTGTAAAGCTAACGACTTTGATCACGCTTTAGAAATTGCTAACAACACAGAATACGGTTTAACAGGTGCTGTTATCTCTAACAACCGTGCAAACATCGAAAAAGCACGCGAAGATTTCCACGCTGGTAACTTATACTTCAACCGTGGATGTACTGGTGCGATCGTTGGTTACCAACCATTTGGTGGATTCAACATGTCAGGTACTGACTCTAAAGCAGGCGGACCAGACTACTTAGTTCTTCACATGCAAGGTAAAACAACTTCAGAAATGCTTTAATAAATAAGAAAGGCTTGTCTTTTGGACAACCCTTAATAAGAAACCCACAAAGAAAATTAATTTTCTTTGTGGGTTTCTTTGTGTTTATATCATCATTAATCAAAAAACTTAGGTTAAATAACTCTTGTCCATAGTATGTCTAAATAAGGAATATTTTTCAAAACATCCTGTTGTTCCGTAGTAAATATAATCAAGCCATTAGTATAATGGGTGAAAGGAATTTAATAAAAGTAAGATTAGAGGACTTTGAATATGAATCCTAAAAATGATTTCTTTAAATTCTACGACTTTATTATGTTAATATTAATTTTTTGTCTTATGATTACGAGTATTGTTTCAATCTATTCAGCTAGTAAAAGTGGGCAGTATCAGGGAGATTTTGTAATAAGGCAAAGTGTCTTTTATTTAATTGGACTTACAATTTCAATAGTAGTTGCGATAATTGATATTGATCGAATCAAAAAGATTAACTGGATGATTTATGGAATTTGTGTTTTGCTATTAATCGTTTTAATGTTTGCTCCCGAAAGTATTGCAAAACCAAAGAATGGAGCAAAGGCATGGTTTCAGCTACCGATTATTGGTTCATTACAACCTTCAGAATTTATGAAAATTAGCTTGATATTAAGTATGAGTGCATTGGTCGATCAGCATTATAAGATATTTCCAATCAATAATATAAAAAGCGATTTACTTTTGTTGGGCAAAATCTCACTTATTTCGTTGCCGCCTGCTTTAATTGTTCTGAAACAACCCGACACTGGAATGACTATTATTTTTCTAGTCATTATTTTCTCCATCGTATTATGCTCCAAGATTAAAGCTTCAATCGTTGTATGTTTACTTTCAATTCCTTCGCTTATGGTATCTACTCTTTTGGTTATCATAATTAAATTTCCAATATATTTTGAAGAAAGAATTCTATCCTTATTAATGCCCCATCAAAGAAGTAGAATTACAGGCTGGTTGGATCCATTTGCAAATAGTGATGCAGGGTTTCAAACAAAACAAGGATTACTTGCAATTGGAACTGGTCAATTTTCAGGAAAAGGATACTTAAATGGAACTGTCTACATTCCAGAAGCACATACCGATTTTATTTTTGCAAATATAGGTGAAGAGTTCGGGTTCATTGGAGGAGCTGTAGTCATAACTTTATTTTTTCTATTCTTAAGTAGAATCATTAATATTGCACTAGCTGCTTTAAAAAATACTAATAATTTATTTGGTTCAATGATCTGCGTTGGTACGATATCTGTCTTAGCTTTTCAAATCTTTCAGAATATAGGAATGACAATCGGCTTGCTACCAGTTACAGGTATTACACTCCCATTTATTAGCTATGGTGGTAGTTCATTATTATCAAATATGATCTTAATAGGAATAGTACAATCGGTTAGAAATTCTTATAGTGGATACATATTCTATCATCAAGTGGGAGGAAAATATGGATAAATAAATTTTTCGAGAGGGAATGAGAATCTTATTATACATAGCAATTGGTATATTTTCGATTATCATTTTAAATCTGTTGTACCTTATAATTACGCTAAGTTAACAGGCAGACAATTAGATCATTATTTTTTAAATAATTAAATGTGAAAAAATTCACATGAAAGTTTTTTATAAAATGGGAGAAGGACGCGTAAAACTTAATTTCCAACTAAGCCCTTCTCCATATTATTATGCTATAATTTTAAATAGACTTTTAGTGAACAGAGAGAAGGGATACCATGCAAATTTTACAGAAAATTATTCAATTAGTAGATTCAATTCCTTTAGGGAGTCGTGATGATTGGGACTCTTATTTTTTAGGACAAGCATTTATAACTTCTCTTCGTTCAACTTGTGGAAGTAGAAGAGTCGGAGCAGTTATTGTAAGTGATAATAGAATCATTGCTTCTGGGTATAATGGATATCCAAAGGGAGCTAAGCATTGTATTGATGGTGGATGCCCACGTTTTGCTGCTCGTCAAGAAGGTATATTAGATAGTGGTAAATACTCAGATGAGTATCCATGTGATGCTTTCCATGCTGAAGAAAACGCAATTTATCAATTAGTACAATCGGGAATTCAAAAAACGAAAGGTGACAATTGGACAATTTATTGTACAACTGCGCCGTGTAGGGCTTGCGCGAAAATGATCAATGGAGCAGGTATTACTAGAGTTGTTTATAATGTAGGTTATCCGGATGATTATTCGATTGAGTATTTTAAAAAATATGGAGTTGAATTAACAAGAATTCCTACTGAATAATAGAAGATTCAATTTTAAACAAACGTTTGATTTATTTTAAATTGAAATGGTTAGTTTGATTTAATAGTTTCAGTGTATAAAAATATTTGTTTTCAGACTGATTGAAGATGTTTGTCTTTCGAAATAGAGTGTCGGACGGGGAGCAGAGTGATTTTAGAGGTATTGAACATTGCTTATTCCGGCGAAACTAAGAAGAAAGCGAGCGTTTTTTTGCCAGTCTGAAATTTTTTTAATTATTTTAGTTGGATTTAAGTGGAATGTTGCCCGACACATGGGAAATTTGGTATTATCAGTATATTGTATGTTGTGCGAATAATATGGAGGTGCATATAAATGTCAAAAATTACAATGGAGCAAGTTAAGCACGTTGCTCATTTAGCGCGTTTAGCGGTGACAGAGGAAGAAGCAGAGAAGTTTTCAAAACAGCTTGGGGCAATTTTAGATTTTGCTGAGCAGTTAGGTGAACTTGATACAACAAATGTGAAACCAACTACACATGTTCTAAAAATGCGTAATGTATTACGTAAAGATGAGCCAGGTACAGGTTTACCAATTGAAGAGGTATTGAAAAATGCACCAGACCACAAAGATGGACAAGTTAAAGTGCCGTCAATATTGGATTAAGGGGGGAAATTAGAATGTCATTATTTGAATATACAGTTTCAGAATTACATAGCAAATTAAAAACAAAAGAGATTAAAGTAGAAGAATTAGTAAATGAATCTTATGAGCGAATCTCTGCAGTAGATGGCGAAGTAAAATCATTTTTAACTTTAAATGAAGAGCAAGCGCGTCTTCAAGCGAAAGCTCTTGATGAAAAACCATGGGATGAGTCTCGCGGAATTCTTGCTGGTATGCCTATTGGTGTAAAAGATAATATTGTTACGAAAGGTCTTCGTACTACTTGTGCGAGTAAAATCCTTGAGAACTTCAATCCAATTTATGATGCGACAGTTGTAACGAAATTAGCAAAAGCTGAAAGCATCACGATCGGAAAATTAAATATGGATGAATTTGCAATGGGTTCATCAAATGAAAATTCTGCGTTCGGTGGCACTCGCAACCCTTGGAATACGGATTATGTTCCAGGAGGAAGTAGTGGTGGTTCTGCAGCTTCAGTTGCTGCAGGAGAAGTATTATTCTCTTTAGGTTCTGATACAGGTGGATCAATCCGTCAACCAGCATCTTTCTGTGGTGTTGTTGGTTTAAAACCTACATATGGTCGTGTATCTCGTTCTGGATTAGTAGCATTTGCTTCTTCTTTAGATCAAATCGGACCAATCACTAGAAACGTAGAAGATAATGCATTATTATTACAAGCTATTTCTGGATTAGATGCAAGTGACTCTACTTCAGCAAATGTAGAAGTTCCTTCATTTGTTCAAAGCTTAACAGGTGATGTAAAAGGTCTTCGAATTGCTGTACCTAAAGAATATTTAGGTGAAGGAGTAGGAGAAGAAGCCCGTGCATCTGTAATGGCTGCTTTAAACCTATTAGAAAGCTTAGGCGCAACTTGGGAAGAGGTTTCATTACCACATTCTAAATATGCATTAGCTACATATTACTTAATTTCTTCATCAGAAGCATCAGCTAACCTAGCTCGTTTTGACGGTATTCGTTACGGTCACCGTGCAGCGGATGTAGAGAACTTAATTGATCTTTATAAGAAAACAAGAGCTGAAGGCTTTGGTGATGAAGTGAAGCGTCGTATCATGTTAGGTACTTATGCATTAAGTTCTGGTTACTATGATGCTTATTATAAAAAAGCTCAACAAGTACGTACATTAATCAAAGAAGATTTCGAGAAAGTATTTGAAAACTATGATGTTATTATTGGACCAACTACGCCAACTCCTGCATTTAAAGTAGGCGAAAAAGTAAGCGATCCAATGACAATGTACGCGAATGATATTTTAACAATTCCGATTAACTTAGCGGGTGTTCCTGCAATTTCTGTTCCTTGTGGTTTCCATAATGGTTTACCATTAGGCTTACAAATTATTGGTAAACATTTTGATGAGTCTACGATTTACAAAGTTGCTCATGCATACGAGCAAGCAACAGACTTTACAAAACAAAGACCACAACTATAAGGAGGCGCGGGAAAGATGAATTTTGAAACGATAATCGGTTTAGAAGTGCACGTAGAATTAAAAACAAAATCAAAAATCTTCTCACCAAGCCCTAATGCGTTTGGTGCAGATCCAAATACAAACACTGGTGTAATCGACTTAGGATACCCTGGTGTGTTACCAGTATTAAATGAAGAAGCAGTTAACTTTGGGATGAGAGCTGCAATGGCATTAAATTGTGAAATTGCAACAGAAACAAAGTTTGATCGTAAAAACTATTTCTATCCTGATAATCCAAAGGCATATCAAATTTCTCAATTTGATAAACCAATTGGTGAGAACGGATGGATTGAAATTGAAGTAGATGGTAAAAAGAAACGTATCGGTATAACTCGTGTTCATTTAGAAGAGGATGCTGGAAAGTTAAATCATACTGATCAAGGTTATTCATTAGTAGACTTTAACCGTCAAGGTACACCACTAATTGAAATCGTTTCTGAGCCGGACATGCGTACACCAGAAGAGGCATATGCTTATCTTGAAAAATTAAAAGCAATTATTCAATTCTCTGGAGTTTCTGATGTAAAGATGGAAGAAGGTTCATTACGTTGTGATGCGAACATTTCATTACGTCCATTTGGTCAAGAAGAATTCGGTACAAAAGCTGAATTAAAGAACTTAAACTCATTCGCTTTCGTTCAAAAAGGATTAGAGCATGAGCAAGTTCGTCAAGAGAAAGTGTTATTATCTGGTGGTGTAATCCAACAAGAAACACGTCGTTACGATGAATCAACAAAAACGACAATTCTAATGCGTGTTAAAGAAGGATCGGATGATTACCGTTACTTCCCAGAGCCAGATTTAGTAGAGTTATACATTGATGATGAGTGGAAAGAGCGTGTACGTCAAAGTATTCCTGAGCTTCCAGATGTTCGTCAAAAACGTTATGTTGAACAATTAGGTTTACCATCGTATGATGCAATGGTATTAACATTAACTAAAGAAATGTCTGATTTCTTTGACACAACAGTTAATAATGGAGCAGACGCGAAGTTAACATCTAACTGGTTAATGGGTGAAGTATCAGCATACTTGAACAAATCTCAAAAAGAATTACATGATGTTGCTTTAACACCAGAAAACTTAGCAAGCATGATTAAATTAATTTCAGATGGTACGATTTCATCTAAAATTGCTAAAAAAGTTTTCACTGAGTTAATTGAAAATGGTGGAGATGCAAATGAAATTGTAAAAGCTAAAGGTTTAGTTCAGTTATCTGATGAAGGCGCTCTACGTACAATCGTAATCGAAACGTTAGATGCAAACCCACAATCAATTGAAGACTTTAAAAACGGTAAGGATCGTGCAATTGGCTTCTTAGTTGGTCAAATGATGAAAGCAACTAAAGGTCAAGCGAACCCACCATTATTAAATAAGATCTTAATGGAAGAAATTCAAAAAAGATAAGACTCTATAAAAAAACTACGAGCTATAAGCAGCTCGTAGTTTTTTTGTAGTTCATTAAAATGACTCGATTAAATGATTGGCTTGTTGGTGCATGCAAGTGGAGATCCACTTTACTGTTGGATCATTATATAATCCAGTTAAATGGATTAATAAAGCAAAGCAAACTGCACCTAATATATTTCCTATGTAAGTCGTAAGCCATATAAGAATCACTTCTGGCCATTTTATTTTTCCTTTAATGGCAGTATAGGCAAAATAAAATATGTTTCCTAAGAATAAGTCAGCTCCACCATAGGCAATGAGGAGAATGGCTACAGCAAATGTTATGGCAGCCAAAGGGTATGCAAATGGTGAGTGGTCGGTATTAAATAAATGGCCAGATTTAAATGCTACGATAATGCCGAATCCTATGAACATACTAGCCATTGTTGATCTAAATAAAAAACGAAAAATGCTTTCACGGTAAACCTTTAATTTCTTTAGTGCTAGATACTCCACGTTCAGTAATGGTTTGTTTTCCATATTATCAATCCTTAATTCTACTTTAATGTATTTATTATCAATATGTACTATAATAATTAAGTTGTTCAAAAAGAATGGAAAATATAGCAAAGAATTGAATGTAATATAAATTTAATACAATAACGTAAGTACAATATGTGTTTGAACCTGCTGTTTAAAGGGAAAAATAGATAAGTAAAATGGAAAAAGTTTACTACAAAATCTTTTTAGGGTAGGATAGAAAGTAGAGAACTTAAATAAATTAAGTAGGATGGTTAACGATGAAGCGTGCTAGAATTATCTATAACCCTACTTCAGGTCGTGAAGTTTTTAAGAAAAAGCTTCCTGATGTTTTGCAATTGTTTGAGCAAGCAGGATTTGAAACCTCTTGCCATGCAACAACTGGTGCAGGTGATGCGACAATCGCAGCAAGAGAAGCATGTGAACGTAAATTTGATTTAGTTGTAGCTTGCGGTGGAGATGGAACACTAAATGAAGTCATTAGTGGTTTAGCAGAACAAGAGTATCGACCAAAGTTAGGATTAATCCCAGTTGGGACAACAAATGATTTTGCTAGAGCAATTGGCGTCAATGTTTCAATTATGGAAGCAGCTGAAGTCATAACAAACGGGCAAACTGTTCCGCTAGATATTGGAAGAGTTGCTGGAAAATATTTTGTAAATATTTTAGCTGCCGGTAAAATTACAGAATTAACATATGAAGTACCTAGCAAACTAAAAACAATGTTAGGACAACTAGCATATTATTTAAAAGGTATTGAAATGTTACCAAGAGTTAAGCCCACTCATTTAAAAATTGAGTATGATGGAAAAGTTTTCGATGATGAAGCATTTTTGTTCTTATTATCGAATACAAATTCAGTTGGTGGATTTGAGAAAATTGCACCTGAGGCAAGTATTAATGATGGACAATTTGATTTATTAGTCTTAAAGAAATCAAATATAGCCGAAATTATAAGAGTATGTGCTCAGCTATTAAGAGGTCAGCATGTACAAAATGAACACGTTCTTTATACTAGAGCAAGTCATTTGAAGATTATGTCTGATGAAAAACTACTATTAAATATTGATGGTGAATATGGTGGAGAAACTCCATGTACAGTAGATATGCTTTACAACCACCTAGAAATCTATGTACCATAATAAGTGAAATAGTAGTAAATACTAGTAAAAAGTAACCACGGTAGTTAACGTGGTTATTTATTTTGTATAATAAATAAATGGTTATAAAAGCTTGAAAGGTAGGTAAAGGACTTGTCGAAAAGAGTGTTACCTGTAGAAAAAAATCAATTTATAGATGTTGAATTTATCGATTTAACTCATGAAGGACATGGTGTAGCAAAGGTAGATGGATACCCAATATTTGTACCAAACGCGCTACCAGGAGAAAAAGCACAAATTAAAGTGCTAAAAACAAGTAAAGGCTTTGGATTCGGTAAAGTGACCGAATTCCAACAAGAAAGTGATGTTCGAGTTGAACCAATTTGTTCAATCTATCACCAATGCGGGGGCTGTCAAACTCAACATATGAGCTACGAAGGCCAGCTTGCAGCGAAACATAAACAAGTAGTAGAAGTAGTAAAACGAATTGGTAAACTTGACGATGTCGTAATTCATCCAGTTCTAGGAATGGAAAATCCATGGAGTTATCGAAATAAAGCACAGGTTCCAGTAGGGGAACTAGAAGGCGGCCTAGTAGTAGGTTTCTATCAAAAGAGAAGTCATGAAATCATTCCAATGAATGAATGCCACATTCAAGGTAAAGAAAATGACGAAATGATTCAAGGCGTTAAAGATCTTTGTGATGAATTAAAAATTGAGCCATACGACGAAATAAACCATAAAGGTCAATTACGTCACATTATGGCACGTTACGGATACTACACAAATGAATCGATGCTTGTTCTTGTTACAAAGAAAGCTAACTTTCCTAAAAAAGATGAACTAGTAGCTAGAATCGTTGAGAAATATCCTACGATTACAAGCATTATTCAAAACGTAAATAATGAAAAAACAAATGTGATTCTTGGAAATCAAACGTTTGTTTTATATGGAAGTGAAACAATTAAAGATAAAATCGGTGACATTACTTTTGAAATTTCAGCTCGATCTTTCTATCAAGTAAACCCGACGCAAACGAAAGTCTTATATGATAAAGCGCTTGAGTATGCAAATCTTAATGGAGATGAAACTGTTATCGACGCATATTGCGGAATCGGATCAATCTCTTTATTCTTAGCCCAAAAAGCTAAAAAGGTATACGGAGTAGAAATAGTACCAGAAGCAATTGAAGATGCGAAACGCAATGCAATGATTAATGACATGACAAATGTTGAGTTTGAAGTAGGTAAAGCTGAAGAAGTGATACCAAATTGGTATAAGCAAGGGATCTCAGCGGAAGTACTTGTAGTAGACCCTCCAAGAAAGGGCTGTGACGAGGCTTTGCTGAATACGATCATTGATATGAAACCAAGCAAAGTAGTGTACGTATCATGTAACCCAGCAACTCTAGCAAGAGATTTACGTGTGCTTGAAGATGGTGGTTATAAGACGTTAGAAATACAGCCTGTTGATATGTTTCCGCATACTAGTCATGTGGAGTGTGTGGCTGAGCTTGTATTAAAAGGAGGCAACTAACCCTTGTGGTTGGTGCCTTTTTTTGTTCTTCTAGAGGATTTACGAAAATGTAATGAATACGTAGAAGAAGGTTTTAAATAAAAAGATGCAAATAATTGCTTAATGAGAATCACGGTATTCTATATGGTCATCCTAAAAGAAGGAGGGATGATCTTGTTATTTCGAATATTATTACTGCTAATATTATTCAGTTATAAATTATCTTCTATTGCCAGTGCAGAAGCGCCACTTACAGCTGCATTTATCCGTGACCACCAATTATGGATAAAAAGGGGAAATCAGGAAATACAACTTACACAGAATCGATATGTGTATAATCTGCAATGGTCATATGACGGTCGGTTTATTGGATATATCGATGGTGATGAGAAGGGAGAAAAAACGGATTTATATATTTATGATACAAAAGAAAAAGAAAGCTACCAACCTTATATAAGGGTCGTAACCTCTGACTTTAAATGGTCACCGATCAATAATCAACTAGCTTACAATGATCAAGGTATCTTAAACGTTACTCATATAAAGAATGGTCGCCCACAGGGGTTTGAAAATGTCTCACTTGGGGTTAGTGGTTTTGAATGGTTTCCGAACGGGAAAGAATTTATCGTTGCTTCACAATCCAGCTTACGTCCTACTGGATGGGGTCCAATCCCAATTTATAGAATTCCAGTAGATGCAAACCTTGCTAAAGATAAAATAAAGCCTTTTTATACTATTCAAACTAAAGAGCCTGATTTGTTTGGGATTGATGCTAATTATTTTAAGTGGAGTTCTGATGGGAAGTGGGTTAGCTTTTTAATTACTCCTACAGCTGCCTGGTCAGCGGATAGCAATACGTTATGTGTCTTATCATCACAAGGAAAACACTTTCAATCAGTGGGAAAAATGTTAGAGTATAAAGACTGGTTTAAGTGGGCTCCACTAGCCAATCAATTGGCCTATATTTCAGGAGAAGGAAGATTTTTCGTTGAAAACAAGAAAATGACGATTGCCGATATCCCGACATCTAAGCAACAAAAGGAATACACACCAAAAGGATATGTAGACCTCGATCTGGAATGGTACTCTAAAGATTTGGTAGTTGTGGCTCGTTCGAAAGAAAACAAGGAGTGGAAAGAAGGACCTGTACCAACTATGTTCACATCACTTTATGCTATAAACATAAGAACAGGAGAGCAACAACAAATCTCTTTTCCAAGGAAGAATGAACTTGATGAAGATCCTCAAAAAGTTAAATCTTATCTTTCTTTTTTTCGAAGGAAGGCAGAGGAGTTTAAGGGAGATGTATGGATGAAAGATGGAATAACTGGGAAAGAACATTTATGGATTAAGAACGTTGATTCAGCTCCAGTCTTTTATGATCCGAAATAAGCAAACAAAAGTCCTTAGAAATACTCAATGGATTATCCAACTGAGCGGCCGATTAATTGAATAAAAAAGGGAACTTCGTTTAACGCGAAGTTCTTTTTTTCTGTATGTAACGAACAAATTCGTTAGTTGAATTAGATTGTAGAATCTAATCTTTCAGAATCATTATTAACCGTCTAACACAAAAAGAAAACCTTTATTTAATTGGTGTTAATATAAATTTTATTTTAAGATTTAGAAGTAGTTTATAAAAAACTCAATAAAAAATCTTATTGGTTTTCTAGATTTATAAAATAACCCTATACCAAATAGTAGGACACCGACGATCGCCAACAACAACCCTACTGTATCATCAAATTTAAAAACTAATTCAATTGTGAAGATGACTACCCCTAATATCAAAAATACAATATTTGTTATTAAACCTTTCACAGTTTCCCCTCCTTTTTAAATATTTTACCATAAAATACCAATTATTTATTGAGCTATACTGCCATTTTGATGAATATAAAAAAGCGATCTCCTATTGAAGAATCGCATTAGTTAGTTGAAAAAGGTAATTCAGTTTATTTCTATTTTTAAATTGCAACTTTGTTCACCCACTCTGTACGACGCTTCGTTCTTTACACGCGGACGAAGCGCAGCGAGGAGTGCGTGCCTTATTGGAGCATCGCTTTTGCGAATTCTTCGTCACTGTAACGCACGTGCGTGATCTTGCCGTCTTCATTGACGTTAAAGCGTCCTGTTACTTCAATTGTTTGGTCATCTTTGCCACTCTTTTTCGCCACAAATGACACCGTAAAATCATACGCCCCTTTTTCTTTTACCGCATTCACTTTCGCATCTTTGTACGCTAAGGTGTACCCATTTTTGTGCGCGTCAAACGTAAAGCGAAGTGCGTCTGCTGCAACAAACGATTCGAACGAACTTTCCGTAAAATACGCCTTGTACTCTTTATTCGTGTACGCTTCGATGCCTGCAGGTGGATTTGGTGACTCCAGTGCTTTCTTTAGTTCAGCATCCGGACCAGTTGTCTGCTTTTTTAACACCGTTTTGATCATCGCAATGTTCGGATCCACCGTTTTCTTTTTCGTTGTGTCGTTTGAAGTACAACCTGCTAACGCCAATAGACCAACTAATAAAAGACTTAAAAATACACTCGTTTTTTTCATCGCTTTGCTCTCTCCCTTCGCTATGCTCGCTCGCGCCGCTCTTCATTTCATTCCTTCGTCATTCCACTCTGTTTTCACGGGCGGACGAAGCGAAGCAAGGAGCACGTCGAGGAGCACTTTCCAATATTTTCTAGTTACTTATAGTATTCGTCCTTTTGTTCATTTATCCCTTCTTCGCTACACTCGGCACATAGGATTTTAGATAATCCTTATTCAACTAAACTGCCAGTTAGTTGAATAAGAAAACTTATAAACTACTTTGAGCCTTTTAATAAAAGGGTGTTTTTGTTGAAGCGTATTAACCGAAAATGAAATGCTAGGTTGATTAAGGTGACCAAGCATTATTCATAAACCCACCACAATCTATTGTATTGTAAATTACAGTCCACACATGATGAGTGCGTTGCAGAGCTTGTTTTGAAACTAGATAATATAAAATAAAAGGCAGCGAAAATTAGTTCGTTGCCTTTTTCTTCTTTTAAGAGATTCGCCAAATTGAAGTGTTTGGGTCAGTTTTTTAGATTATAGGATTCAAAAATTTTTATTCCTTCTATTTTTTCAGAATTCATCCTTCTATTTCCAAAAAGTTTAATCTTCATAAATAAAAAAGTAAGATTTCGGGGATATTTACCACTATGGACTATTTTTCGAGTTACATAGGAGGTTTATATGATACTTAGTAATGAACAATTAAAAGAAAGAGGACGTGAGTTTGCTTTAACTCAGGAAATTTTTGTGAACAATTTTTTAATTGTTCGTTATTGGCCAGGATTTCGAAAAGATGTGGCTGATCTACATACGTTTGCAGAAAAACTGAGTAATAATAAGGTGCATTGTAGGCAACCAGCAGAAGACTGGCTCCTTGATCACATTAATTTTATTGAGACTCAAGCTCAAGAAGTGCTCCGTATGCTGCCACGGGAAACATTACATAAACTACCAAAATTAAATTCTACTGGGATGCCAAGAATATATGCACTTTGTAATGATTACTTAGAGCATGTGGGTGGCCGATATGAGGTGAACTCATTTGAAGGGTATATAAAAGCCTATCAAGAGGTATCTGTTCTAAAAGATCTAGAATGCTGGGCTTTGCCAAGTGCAATGCGAGTTACTTTAATACGCCGTTTGTCTGGAGCGATGGGTGAAGTACAACGTCGTCATGAAATATGTGACTCTATTACTTCAATTCTTGAAAAAATAACAAAGTTGTCAGACGATAAAATTCGAATTTTATTGGATAGAGAAGCACGTAAAAAACCGTTTGGACCAATTGAGATTGTACATTTAGTGAGACATTTGAGCGAATTGGAACCAAATATGCATATTGTTCATGACTGGCTTGCAGCTCACATAGAGAATAGTGAATCTAGCCTTGAGCAAATTGTTTCGTTTGAGAACCAATTACAAGCGGACTTGCAAGTAAGTTGTGGGAATCTAGTTCAGAGCTTACATAAGTTAGAGCGCCAGCCATGGAGGTTAACATTTACTAAAATTTCACATCTCGAACAATTTTTACTCTCTAATCCATCAACTATCACTTATAAAAGTTTAGATTTAGACAGTCGAGACATCATTCGTGGACGTGTTGCAGAGATTGCAAATCAGTTAAAAGTACCTGAAATGTTAGTAGCTGAGACAGCACTTCATCTAGCTAAATCGAAAATAGTAGAGCCAGATCAAATCAATGTAATGCCGAAAAATGCTTATATTGATTATTATTTATTTGATGCCCAAGGAAACATAGAAATACGTAAAGCACTTTTGAAGAAAACTAGACCACGTATTCTTCCACAAATATCTTTACGAAAACAACCATTGTATTTGTATTTATCAACTGTAGCTTTATTGTTTGTAGGAATATTGTTTCTCTCTGGTGGATGGATAACAGCTGGGGCATTCCTTAGACCTTTGTCGTGGATAGCGATAATAGTAGCTCTTATATTACCTGTTAGTGAGTGGGCTATAACGATTGCCCATAAACTAATTTGTAGATATAGTCGGACTACAAAACTTTTGAGGTTTGATTATTCAGAAGAACTTCCGGAAGATGCTAGTACAATGGTCGTTATTCCAGTTATTTTTTCAAGCACCAAAGATGCAGATGAAATAGTGGATCAACTTTTAGTTCATTATCTTGCAAATCGTCAAAAAAATATTTATTTCGGTATCTTAGGTGATTTTACAGATGCGTTGACTGAATCGAAAGCTGAAGATAATGAATTATTGTCACATGTTACTTCAAGGATCGATGCATTGTGTAAGGAATATGGGAAAGATAAATTTTTCTTATTTCACAGATCCCGCCTTTACAATCCAACAGACAATGTTTATATGGGATGGGAGCGGAAACGTGGAAAAATAGTAGAGTTTGTTGAGTTATTGACTGGTAGTGAAAATTCTAGTTTTACAACAATTCATGGAGATAAAGATATATTAAGGAAGATTCGTTATGTATTTACAATAGACCAGGATACCCAATTGCCAATTGGTGTTGTTGGCCGAATGGCTGGTACCATTCATTACCCGTATAATCGACCTCGATTAAATGCGGATGAAACACGCGTAATTGAAGGTTTCGGATTATTACAACCACGAGTAGGCGTGAGTTTTGACTCAACACAAAAGTCCCGCTTTACTTCTTTATGGGCAGGGGAGCCAGGAATTGACCCTTATTCTTTTGCTGTATCAAACGTATACCAAGATTTATTTGGTCATGCGATTTTTGTGGGTAAAGGAATTTTTGATGTAGAATCATTTCAAAAAACCTTGGTAAATCGAATACCGGATAATCATGTACTTAGTCATGATCTACTAGAAGGTGGGTTTCTTCGAGCAGGACTAACTTCTGATATTGAGGTCGTTGAGTCGTATCCGAGCTCCTTTTATTCATTCCAGCGTCGAGAGCATAGATGGATCCGAGGAGATTGGCAACTTATCAAATGGTTAGGAAATAATTGTGTAGATCGTAATGGTGAAAATAAACGAGTTGATTTATGTGGATTAACACGTTGGCAAATTATTGATAATTTACGCCGCAGTCTACTTGCACCAGCTCTTTTACTAATAGCCTTACTAGGATTTAGTGTATTACCAGGTAAAGCTTGGGTTTGGGAAACAATCGTACTTTTAACTGTTTTTCTTCCCTTTCTTTTTTCACTTTTACATGGTGTGATTGGGAGAGGAAGCGTTCGTTCAATAAAGATTAATTTTTTGCAGAATCTGGTTAAATTTGTAACATTACCGTTTACTTCGGTTCTTGTAGTAGATGCTACTTTACGAACTCTTTACCGGCTATACATTAGCCGTCGTAATTTGCTAGAGTGGGTCACGTTTGCTCAAGTTAGTAACACTCCTGCTACAATGAGAGTCTTTATGTACGAGCCTATTGGATATGCAGTAATTATATTGTTTGGTATATTGGCATGGTTTTCCAAAGGTACTTTAAATCACATATTTGGTACTGTGGAACTTATTATGTGGTTTTTAGCAAGGCCAATCATACAGCAATTAAATCGACCGTTAAAGGTTGAAAGTAGAGATTGGTTGGATAAAGCAAGGGCTGAATTAAAGGAATTAGCATTTCAAATTTGGTCGTTTTATGAAAAGTATGTTACATCAGAAGAATCCTGGCTACCACCTGATAATGTACAGTATCTATCAAATGAAACTGTTGCCCACCGAACATCGCCAACAAATATTGGGCTATATTTAACTTGTGTTGTAGCCGCTCGTGATTTAGATTTTATTGATACATCTAAAATGCTTGATCGAATCGAATTATCGATGAAAACTATTTCTAATATGGAAAAATGGAATGGACATCTGCTTAATTGGTATGATACATGTTCTGCAAAGCCACTTACTCCTCGATATGTTTCCACTGTCGATTCAGGCAACTTTATTGCTTATATGATGGTAGTAAGACAGGGTCTATTAGAGTGGAAAAAGAGAGAAGAAGAATTTCAATTTCGTATTGAAAATATTATTATTGAAATTAATCAACTTATTGAACAAACAGATTTCAAATCCCTATATAACAATGATGAACGCTTGTTTAGCCTTGGTTATCACGTTGACTCAAATCAAAAAGATACGATTCTATACGATTTACTTGCTTCAGAAGCTAGGCAAGCAAGTTTCGTAGGAATTGCACTTGGCCAGATTCCTGTTTCTCACTGGTTTACACTTGCTCGTACTATGACAATTTTTAATAAGAAGAAGACACTTTTGTCATGGTCGGGAACAATGTTTGAGTACATGATGCCAAGCTTGATTATGCGGACATTTAAAAATACCATTTGGGAATCAACTTATCGAGGAGCGATTGATCGTCAACGTCAATATGCAGATAAATATCAACTCCCGTTTGGTATATCAGAAAGTGGATATTACGCGTTTGATTACCAATTAAATTATCAATATCGTGCATTCGGTGTTCCAGGGCTTGGACTTGAACGAGGTTTAGAGCGAAATCTTGTGTTAGCACCTTATGCAACTATTATGGCTATTCCATATGCAGGTGATGATGCTCTTTTGGCCCTTCAAAAATTTAAAGAATACGGTGCAAAAGGTGAATATGGCTTTTATGAAGCTGTTGATTTTACAAAAGCTAGAATGCCTAAAGGGCAAGATTATAAAGTAATACAAAGTTTTATGGCACACCATCAAGGTATGAGCATGTTAACCCTTGTCAATTTATTGACTGATGATATTATGGTAAACCGATTCCACAATGATCCACGAGTTTGTGCAGCGGACTTGCTACTCCAAGAAAGAGTACCAGTAAAAGCAGCTTTAGTTGAAAAACCAATAGGAATTGATGCAAAAGCTCCTGAATTTGATGGTAATTTGGATGACACGGAACGTACATTTACAGGACCAAGTTCTATTCCAGAGGTTAATGTTTTATCAAATGGACAATTAACTAGTGTAAATGTGAACGATGGAACAGGCATGATTTTATGGAATGGATTAGCTGTCACAAGATGGAAAGAAGATCCTGTTTCAGGCACTTCTGGGCCAATTATTTTTATTCATGATGCCAACTCAGAAGAAACTTGGAGTACATCAGGTTTCCCATATGAGACAACGACGGATATGAAAACACAATTTCGTTTTGACAAAACTACTTATGAAGGAACGAAAGAAGGGATATCTTATAAACTCGATTTGACGATATCTTCTGAGATTGATGCGGAAATACGACGACTTCAGATAGTTAACAACAGTAGTGAAAATCGTACATTAGAAGTAACATCATTCTTAGAGCTAGCGCTTGCAAGTCAGTCTGCAGATAGTGCACACCCAGCATTTAGTAAGCTTTTTATTGAAACAAGTTTCGATAAAAATGCACAATGCTTGCTAGCTAAACGTCGTCCACGAGAGGATGAAGAAGATGAAATCTGGGCAGTTCATACAATTTTTGTAGATGGACGTGAGAAAGGCGATTACGAATTTGAAACAGATCGGGCAGAATTTATAGGACGTGGTAATACGCTTGAAACACCAAAAGGTATATACTCACAACTAAAAGGTTCAACCGGTTCCGTTGTTGACCCGGCGTTTTCAATGAGGCGTTCATTACAATTGGGAACTAATGAGACGGCTACCATTTATTTTGTTACTGGTGTTACAAAAAGTCGTGAACAAGCGATTGAAATTGTACAGCGCTTTAATGATTCTAAACAAGTTGATCGAGCATTCCACTTGGCTTGGGTACGATCACAAATTGATCTTAGACATTTGAATTTAACATCTAAGCATGCCACTGATGCAAATGTGTTGGCGGGAAGACTTCTATTTAACCCACCGTTAACAAAAATTCGTAGTGAGGCAATTTCACACAATACATTGGGACAATCTTCCTTATGGCCTCTTGGTATTAGTGGGGATACACCAGTTATATTAGTTTCCATCAAAAAAGAGTCTGATTTGCCCTTTGTTACTCTTTTAGCTTGTCAGCATCAATATTTAGTAAAGATGGGGCTAGCTATTGATTTAGTAGTATTAGATGAGACAGTTGGCAATTATCAGGATCAGTTCATGAGGACTCTAAATGAAAATCTTATTTCTCGTGGAATCTATCAAATGAATCGAATTGTTGTATTGAAGTCAACCCAATTGTCAGAGTATGAAAGAAATTTACTCTTCGCTGTTGCCCGAGTAGTATTGAAGGCTGGAGGGCCAAGTTTACGTGCACAATTACGACTATTAGAGAAAGATTTACATCTAATACGGAAAATCAAGGTTTCAAAACAAATGCACCATGAGAAGCAAGCGAGTAGTATGATACCTACTGGTGAATTTTTTAATGGTAGAGGTAGTTTTATCGATGATGGCAATGCGTATCAAATGATTGTAAAAAATGGAGAGTATTTACCTAGACCATGGAGTAATGTAATTTCTAATCCAAGATTTGGGTGCTTACTAACTGAATTAGGTACGGGATATAGTTGGTGGCGAAATTCGCGTGAATGTAAACTTACGCCTTGGAATAATGACCCGGTCCTTGACCCTCCAGGGGAATGTCTTTATATAATGGATATTGGAACGAATCAAGTTTGGTCAGCTACTCAAAAACCTGCAGGTGGTGATCGAACATATAAGGTTATACACGGTAGGGGGTATAGTAGTTTCGAACAACTTGATGGAGATGTAGTTTCTACTATGGATACAACGGTTCCGTTAGATGATCCGTTGAAAATTATTAGACTTCGATTATTTAATAAAAGTGATGAAATAAAGAAGATAGCCATTACGTATTATGCTGAATGGGTTCTAGGGGTACTAAGAGACGCTCAAGCACCATTCATTGTTACTGAATGGAATACAGATAATAGTACATTACTTGCACAAAACAAGTACCAAGAAAAGTTTCGTGACGCGATTGGTTTTATACATATTGCGCTTCCAGAAACGATAGCGAGATCTCATCATACGTATTCTTGGACGAGTGACCGTACAGAATTTATTGGACGGGGCAATACATTAGAGTGCCCAACAGCATTATTAGAAGAAACACTTAACAAGAAAACTGGTGTGTTTTCAAATTCTTGTGGGGCTGTACAAACTGTTATCGAACTTCCTGCTAACGAAGAAGTGACAATTAGCATATTGCTTGGTTGTGCAGCTTCCAAACAAGAAGCGTGTTCACTAGTAAAGCAATACGGAAGGACTTCTGCGTATGAAGAAACATTTTCAAACGTTAAAAAGTACTGGGAAAATACTCTTGACCAAGTGAAAGTTAAAACACCTGATCGAGCGATGGATATAATGATGAATGGGTGGCTTCTGTACCAAGCACTTAGTTGCCGATTATGGGCTCGCACTGCTTTCTATCAGGCAGGGGGCGCATTTGGTTATAGGGATCAATTGCAAGATTCACTAGCTTTTTTACATGTTGATTCGACAATATTAAAAAACCAAATACTTATAAATGCAGCGCATCAGTACCTTGAAGGTGATGTTCAACATTGGTGGCATGAAGAAACCCACAAAGGAATTCGAACAAAGTTTTCTGATGATTTACTGTGGCTACCATATGCTGTTTCACGTTATATAGAACAGACAGAAGACCTAGAAATTCTCCAACAAGAGGTACCATTTTTGTATAGTGAAGTGCTAAAAGAAGGAGAATTGGAGCGCTATGAGGATACTGTTGTGTCTGACGAGTTGGGTTCAGTGCTAGAACATTGTCTACGCGCGATTAAACATTCTTTGAAGTTTGGTGAACATGGTATTCCATTAATGGGAATAGGTGACTGGAATGATGGAATGAGCCGGATTGGTGCTAAGGGACGTGGAGAAAGTGTATGGCTAGGTTGGTTTTTATTAGATATTTTAAAGAGGTTTTTGAAATTTGAAGAGGGTATCCTTTCACAAGATATCGTAAAGCAATTTGAACATGAAGTAGATCAATTGGAAATAAATATGAATAAAAATGCTTGGGATGGTACTTGGTTCCGTCGTGCATTTACTGACGCTGGAACATGGCTTGGCTCAATGGAGAATACAGAGTGTCGAATTGATGCAATCGCTCAGTCTTGGTCAGTTATTGCTAACGGGACACCAATCGATCGTCAGGAAAGAGCAATGCGCTCGTTTGACCGTGAACTTGTAGATCGAGATTTGAATCTGGCACGTTTACTAACTAAAGCATTTGATAAAACATATCCAAGTCCGGGATATATACAAGGCTATCCACCAGGAATTAGAGAAAATGGTGGACAATATACTCACGGAGTTATTTGGGGAATTGTAGCTTGGGCAATCTTAGGTCGTCGTGATAAGGCTTTTGATCTGTTCTCTATTTTAAACCCAATCGCACATACAAAAAATATTCGTGATATTAAAACTTATGGAAATGAACCATATGTAATGTCGGCCGATGTCTACACTGCACCTCCACATGAAGGACGTGGAGGTTGGTCATGGTATACAGGTGCTTCTGGTTGGATGTACCAAGCAGGTCTAGAATATATTTTGGGAATCAAGTGTAGAGGAAACCGTTTATATATACAACCTTGTGTTCCTATAGAGTGGGACTCATTTAGTATTGATTACAGATATGGTGATTCTGTCTATTCAATTGAGGTTTTTTGTGGCCAAAACCAAGATGAACCAACATGGTTAGTGGATGGAAAAAAACAAGAAAATAGCGAGTACTTAATTCTAGAAAATGATGGGGAAAATCATCAAGTAGTAGTTTATGTAGGTATACAATATTCTAAAGTAATCTAATTGAATGTAAAAAAGGAGTGCATTTTTTGCACTCCTTTTAGTTGTTTAATATATATAAGTAGATTTATTTTTTATAGAGACACTTAATCCATCATCTTTTAATACTAATTCTTTTAACTATTTTTCAAGTGGTTGTCTCCTTAAAACCTGAAAATCAAGTTTTTGTACTATATCCACACACTGAAAGGCAACTTTAATCATACGTTACAAGCTATTTTCGGTACAAAAGTTGATGCATTAAAAACTCAAATCAACCAGATTATGAATAAGAAAAAAACAGCTTGAATATAAGGGTAGTAGTCATTTGAAATTCAATGTAAGTACGTTTGAATATGCTAAAACTATTTTAAATATGTAAACCAAATAAGTACCCTTTAGAAAAGACTGATAAACAAGTCTACCTATAGGGTACTTTTCTATGATCAGTAGTTCATCTTTAATAAGTGGTTTTTTTCCTTTATTAGAAGAAAATATCCTCCTAGTAAAAGCAAAAAGTTTACTTTACAATTAATGCAATCATACATTCATAATAAAATTTTAAATGAGATAGGAAATAAGAAACGAAGAGATTATACATTGGAGTGCCAATCGAACTTGTAAATTGATGGCATCTTGATTGCAATAAGGAATCTTATTTGAGTATTGAAAGGGTGAATCAATAAATATGAATAGACTAATCATTGGAATGGACGGCGGGGGAACGAAAACTAGAGTTATGGTAAAGGAACGTCTAGATGGAGAAACGCTTTTTGACCAAAATTTTGGGATGTCAAATTACAATAATATCGGCGTTGAAGGACTAAAACCAGTGTTTAGTGAAATATATGAAGCATTATTTGCTTGTTTTGGAGAGCGTTTACAAAATGCGATTCTTGTACTAGGTTCTGCGGGAGTAGATCGACCGAAGGATATTGATATTTATTTGAATGCATTAAAAGAGAGTTGTTTTACATGTCAGCTAGAAGTTGTAAATGATGCAGAGATCGCTCTTGTTGGTGGGAACGGAGACCGAAAAGATGCTTTAATGATTGCCGGAACAGGTTCAATCGTTATGGGAGTAGATGCAAAAGGAAATACGATTCGCTCAGGTGGCTGGGGTGGGTTAATTAGTGATGAAGGTGGGGGCTTTCAAATTGGTTTACATGCGATTTCAGCTGTTATGCAAGAGTATGACAAAGTGATTTCCCCTACTACATTTACTGAAAAATTACTTGGTCATTTTCAACTAAATTCTCCTGAAGATTTTATGGATTTATTATATTTGGAGGATACAATTCCGGTTGATAAGGTAGCTTCGTGTACACCAATTATTTTAGAGGCATGGGTAAATGGAGACGAGGCAGCTCGTACGATTGTTGAAGGAGAGCTTAATAAGTTAGTACGATTAGTTGTAGGAATCAGTCGTCAAATGGAATCAGAGAATTTCCGTCTTTCTGTTGCGGGTAGTTTACTAACAAAGTCATCTGAATATTTCGATACGTTGAAGAATAAGTTAAGTATCACTTTACCACAAGTAGAGCTTTCTGCACCGCTTTATGATCCGGTTTTTGGTGCCATTATTATTGGTGAGAAATACAAGTAAAGATAAAAATAAAAATATAAGGAATGGCGAATGATGATGCGTGAAATAGGAATTAGTGTTTATCCCAACTTTTATCCGTTAGAACAAATCAAAGACTATTTAAAGAAGGCTAGCTCTCTAGGCTTTAAAAAGGTATTTGTTTCATTGATTTTAAATAATCATGGGTTTGAAGGTGCACAAAATGTAAATGCAGACACTTGGAATGAACTACTGAATTACTGCAAAGAGCTGAATATGACTGTTTCAGCTGATATGAATGATGAAGTCTTCAATGAGCTAGGCTGCACTTTAACGGATCTTTCATCGCTACAAAAGATGGGAATTACGAGACTTCGTATTGATGGAGGGTTTACGAGTGAAGAGGTTGCAATTCTTTCAAAAAATCAGCATGGAATTCAAATAGAAGTTAATGCTTCAATGTCTTCTTCTGATAATAATGATGGAAACGCTTTGCGAGAGTGTCGCGAGTTTTTAGAAATAGTCGAAAGAGAAGGAAACATTGGACAACTAACGGCTTGTCATAACTTTTTTCCTTTGCCAGACACAGCGCTATCTCTTGAGGATATTCGCTCGATTAACAACTTATTTGCTTTATTTGATGTGCCTGTTGGAGGGTTTATTGCATCACAGCTTTCACCTAAAGATTTACACCATTTGGGTCATGGGGTTTGTACGATTGAAAAGCACCGTTTCATACCTAGTCATATTGCTATGTTAGAGCTATTCGCAAATGGGTTTAATGATGTGTTGATTGGCGATTCGTTTGCAGATCTTTCAGAGCTTATGGAAATGGCAAGATGCTATAAACAAGATTATATAGAAATTCCAGTTGTATTTAATCCGTATGTTCTGGAGCAAACGAAACTTAAAATTCTGGAAAAAGTACTTGTTTCAAGAGTCGATCAACCTGCAAATCTCATTCGGGCGACTGATACAAGGGGAACCGAAGTGCCTCATTGCTATTGTGCACCTAGAAGGAAGTATTCGGTGTCAGTTTTAAATAATCGAAGTGCACAATATGAAGGAGAAGTACAAATTTCATTAAAAGATTTGGGGCAATCTGTTGAGCATAATGTGATTGGTTTTGTTCATCCTTTTGCACATGACCTATTACCTTATCTGTTAGCAGGTAAAAATAAATTTCGATTAGTAGAGTATTAGTAAAAATTATTATAGTCGAGGTATTAAAATGGTAAAAAGTGCAGTTATTCTTGCGGCAGGAAAAGGGAGTAAAATGTTTCCCTTCAACACGGTTCGCTCTAAAACAGTCATAAAAATCGCTGGAAAACCATTAATACGTTATAACATTGAATCTATTTTAGATTTGGGAATAGAAGAAATCGTAGTTGTTGTTAATGATGAGCATCAAAGAGAAATTGAAAATGTTTTATCAGATATAAAGAATGTTAAATTTGTGACCGACCAAACAAATTTAGGAAGCGCGGAAAGTTTAGTAAAGGGAATTGAGAAACTTTCTACTACCGAAGAATTTCTAGTTCTATACGGAGATACAATCATTGAACAAGAGGATCTAATGAGATTAGTTAGTTCGAAAAAACCTGCTGTTTTGTTGAAAAAATTAGAAGAGACATCGAGAAATTGGATTGGTGCAAGCATGGAAAATGGATTTGTTCAGTCGATCGGTGCTCACTATCGTGGCGACAGCATTACCCATCAATTCGGGGGATTTCGTTTTGACGAAGCTATTTTAGATGAAATAAAAAGAACGCCAGATTATTTTCCAAATGTAAAAGTAGGCGTAGGTGCTCCAAAAGAACGCTATATTGAAGCTGCTCTTCTGAAATGGATAGAGAAAACAAAATTGCAGGCGATTGAATGTAGTGGTCATTTCTTTGATATTGATAAACCATGGCATATGTTAGAAGCAAATGAGTTCATGGTGAATTACTTATGTAATGCACTTCAAGAAAACGAGCTAGCAGAAGGTGCGACGATTTCAAAACAAGCAACCATTCATGGTTATGTAAAGTTGGGTAAGAATTCATCGATTGGTGATCGAGTTGTTATTCACGGTAACTTAATTGTAGGTGACAATACAATCATTGATAATGGAGCGATTTTTAATGGCAATGCGGTAATTGGTGAACAAACAGTTATTCGTAATTACTGTATCATTTATGATGGTGTTTCAATTGGATCATATTGTATTTTCGATCACTGTGCAGAATTCCTCGGTGGGATGGTAATGGATAAAGTCTATCTATATCACTATGGCGAGTTTTATGGTGCAATTGGCAGTCATACGGATATCGGAGCTGCAACGGTTTGCGGAACATTACGCTTTGATGACGGAGAAACTGAGCATGTTGTGAATGGGCGGAAGGAAGTACCTTTACATTTTTCAAATGCAGCTTATCTTGGTGATTATTGCAGAACTGGCGTTAATACGATTATTATGCCAGGCTGTAAAATCGGTGCTTATAGCGTGCTCGGTGCGGGTGCAATTATCGATAAAGATATCGAACAAAACAGTCTTGTTTTTGTAAAGCAAGACCTGGTCATCAAAAAGTGGAATGAAAAGAAGTACGGTTGGTAAATTTAATAGAAGAAGGTATAGAATGATGGAAAATTATTTTAAATATGTGACGGCAAATCTTGAAAAGCTATATACGACTCAAATTCAAAAAATGGATGAAGCTGCAACATGTATTTTTGAAGCAATTCAAAACGGAGGGCGTTTCCTTGTTACTGGTTCGGGTCACTCACATATGTTTGCAGAAGAATTTTATGTAAGAGCGGGCGGATTTGCCAAAGTTTCTCCTATTTTACCGAACGAATTCTTTTTACATGATCATCCTTTAAAAAGCACTGTGATTGAACGTGTAGAAGCTTATGCAAAAGTAATTTTTGATTTATACAAAATTACCTCAAAGGATGTACTCGTCATTGCTTCAAACTCGGGAAGAAATGGAATGACAGTGGAACTTGCAAAAATGACACAGGAATGTGGTGCAAAGGTTATTGCGTTTACAAATCCTGATCATCCGAAAGACTCAAAATCAAGACATAGTAGTGGGAAGTACCTTTGTGACTTTAGTGATATAGTCGTTAATAATTGTACTGGCCCTGGAGATGCTGCTTTTTATGTAGAAGAAGCAAAAACAGGAATGGGAGCGACTTCAACGATAGCAGGAGCATTTGTAGCTCAGACGATGTCGATAATGCTTGCGAAAAAATATCATCAAGCAGGACTTGTACCGCCAGTATTTAAGAGCTCTAATGTTGACGGTGGAGATGAATGGAATAAAGAGCTGTTTGCAAAGTACTATGGAGTGTAATGTTAAGAGCTAAGTGTTAATGTAATTTACATTTTGTATTCAAAAATTAAATGAAATGAATTCGATTAGCTTGTTTAAAATCATATCGATCATCTATTGCGTTTCCAGTTTATGGAGCGCTTTTTTTTATGCACATAGGTTTTAAGGAGGAGTACCGTATTACGGAATTTCTAATACGTCGTTAAGAAATACTTAAAACAGTTAAATAGTGAATCCCTTTATCCAAGCGCTTTTATAAGTAATATGAATTTTATTTGTATACAAAATTAATTAAACTGATTGGCGTTAGTAAAAAGTACCTCTATTTTCCCGTAGGTCTAAAGTCGTATTATAGCAATGACGGTACATACGTCACTTTAAACATATGACCTAGACGTATTTATATATAAATTGCGAACTATATTGGAAAAATTCAAACTGTTAAATAGATTTGATGAAAAGTAAACTAAAATTACTAGATTAGCAGGATCTAGGGTGGTGAGGTAATGTATGCGAAGAGATTTAATATTGCAATATTTGTATCAAAAAGGAAAGTCACTTTCGTCACAGGAACTTGAATCAGAATTTGCAATTTCAAATCGGACTTTACGAAACGAGTTGAAAGAATTAAATGTAATCGGAGAAAAGTCTGGATTTGTGATTCAAAAAAAACGCGGTGAAGGCTATTTACTTCATGTAGAAAACCAAGAGCTGGTCCAAAACTATATGAAAGAAATTGACGGTGCACTTGCTCCTGACTTACCTCGTGTTCGTGTGAACAATATTATTATGCTTCTGCTTCAAACGACAGAATTTCAAACGATTGATCTGTTTGCTGATAGTCTAATGATCAGTAGATCAACAGTTTTTAGCGACATGATTGAAGTTGAAAAGCAAGTTAGAATTTTTGATTTAAAAGTAGAAACAAAATCGCGCTATGGTGTTCGTCTAATAGGTGACGAAACAAATTTTAGAAGAGCATTTTCTTACTTCTTAAGTCAAAAAGAAACAGGGCTGTTAAAGAAATCAAATTATCAAACTTTTGAGAAAGCGTTTCCTTTTGAGGAAATTCGGGCTGTCTTGAATGAAGAAGTTCAAAATAACCACTTGAAAATAAGTTATTTTGCACTTGAAAACATTTTAGTTCATATCCAAGTACTTTCGTTTCGAGTAACTCAACACAACTTTATCTTGCCTAATCAAGAGAAGAAGTTAGATTTATCTCTAATCAAGCCATCGTTTATGAATATTGCTAAAAGAATTTGTGAGATTCTTTCTGAGCTTTATCATGTCGTACTACCACAGAGTGAGATTATTTATTTAGCTGCTCACATAAGTGGGAAATCGAGTGTAGACGAAATTGAGGAAGAAGAAAAGAATGATTTAGAACAAAAACTTAAGAATTGTTTGGAAAAATTAGATCAAACATTCTTTACGCAGTTTTCAGGTGATCAGCAGCTTTTGAATACGCTTATCATGCATATGTATCCGTTGTTAAGAAGGTTATATTTCAATTTAAAGCTTACAAATCCATTGATAGATGATGTATACAGTAGGTATTCCGATGTGTTCATGATTGCTTTAAATTTTTCTGAAATGATAAAGGAAATATGGGGATTTGAACTTTCCAGCGACGAAATGGGCTATATAACAATGCATCTTGCAGCCCATGTGGAAAGAGAGAAACAAAAACAATTAAGTTCCTATAAGAAAATTCTACTTTCGTACGGATTAGGTGCAGGCTCAGCGGACTTAATGAAAATGAAACTAGAGTCACTATTTCAAGGAGCGACTATTGAGGTTGTTGTGTATAGCGAGCTCCAATCAGTGAATCTAGAAAACTATGATTTATTAGTATCATCGACTGCAATACCTTTTGTTCATATTTCAATTCCGTATATTCAGGTAGCACCAATCCTAACAGAAACGGATGTCCAGAGAATCCGACGCAAGCTTACAAGATATCCAGCTAATAAAGTTAAAGAAGATGTACCAACGCTCTTATCACTGTTTCATAATGATTTGTTTTCGATTGAAGAAAGTAAAGAGTCATTCGACTACAAAGCTTTTATAAAAGAAAAGGCAAATAGAGTTGTTGAACTAGGTTATGCATCACCTGACTACCCTGATTTAGTAGTCGACCGAGAAGAAAAAATATCAACGATCCTGCAAAATGGAATTGCCGCACCACACGCTTTAAAAATGGTTGCGATTCAAGACTCAATCAGTGTCGTTATATTTAAAAATCCGCCGACAATTGACGGAAAAGTCGTACAAATTCTATTTTTAATAAACCTACGCGCTGGAGACTTATTTTTACACAAAGAGTTAAGTCGATTATTTTTACATTTGATGGATCATCCCGAAGCGAAGCAGAAAGTATTAAAGTCAAATAATTTCAACGATTTCCAGTACGAAATTTCAAAAATTTTATTTCAGTATGGTTCCTAATGATAAGAAATGCACTGAAATAAGTGGGGGAACGTTCGGTCTGTAAGTATTTTTAAAAAGAGAGATAAGATTTTAGAAGACAATATATTAATCAAAAAAAGATAAATTATTTGGAGGAAGATAAATGAAAAGAAATAAATGGCTTTTTGGTAGAGCTCTTCCAGCTTCAGTATTAGCAGCATCAATGTTTGCATCACCTATTAATGGTGTTATTGCAAAAGCTGCACCGACTATTTCAACTCAATCAGTAGCGCCAACTTCAACTGGCACTAAGATTTTTATGAATACTACACAAATCACTCATGCGAAACCAAGTGGTTTAGATACTACTAAACCAGTAAAATGGACAACTTCTGATCCTTACGTTGCTTATGTCGATACAATCGGTAATGCAAAGGGAGATTTTAGCGGGAAAATTCTAGGAGTATCTGGTGGTTCTGCAATTATCACTGGTACTGGAGTAGATGGAAGTGGTAATCCTGCAACGGTGAACATTACGGTTTCTGTAATAGAGACACAATCACATACTAATCTAGAAAAGCTTGTTTACTACTATAAAGCGGGCGACTCAAATATTCCAGCTTCTCTTGCTTCTACAACTTGGAAGACAAGCCACATTCCAACTGCACCATCTGGAACTAAATTCCCATCTAAAAGCTATGTTGGCTATGTTAATGGGGAAAATGGTGTGAAATGGTTAATTTCAAAAGATACTTTATTTAGATCTAACGGTAATGTTAACTTTGGTGATGAAAAAGATCATCCGATCACGACTGGTATTGTATCAGATGCAATTACTTTATATGACCCGAACTTAGCACCGGCTGATCAAATTCAATATTTGCAAGGTGGAAGATATATTCCGCAAACTGGTGAAAATTCAGGATCTGGAATTGATAAAAACGGTAATCCAACTCAATTTAACGCTAAAGAGGTCATTACGAACATAATGCCTGATGGTAATAATGGACTTTGGATTTTAGGTGCAAAAGGAAATGCCACTCATATAGTAAGAAAGCAAATGTCACTAATGGGTAAATCATTAGTTCAGGAAGAAATTTCTAGAAACTATGCAGACCGATTCGGATTCCAATCTGGATCTATGAGCTTTTCTGATCAAAATAATATGATTAAAGCACTTATGACTGCCGATAAAGATGCGATAACTTCAGTTTCTGATACAGATAATGACGGATTATGGACTACGATGTACGCTTCAGGTGAAATTTGGAGATACAACTACATGAAAGAAAACTTTGGTGAAAAAGATGCTAGAACAATCGACGCAAAAGCTTCTGCTATTCGTGCTGTTGAAGCGATCGTAACACTAGGTTATGTTTCTGGAATGCAGTTAAAAGTACCTTCAAAAGACAATGTAAATGACGTTGTATATATCGTTAACTCACTTGGAGGAAAAGTAACGACAATTGATGAAGGTAAGGCTTGGCTTGCAACAAATGAAGGAAAACCTGTTTTCGTTGATCAAGATGGAAATTATACATTAACTGATACAGGAAAACCTGCTTCTGCTGGTTTCTTTGCAAGATCATACAAAGTAGATGGTAGTAATAATGGTTCTACAACTGCAGAAAGTAAGTCATGGGATCAAGCTTGGCTACAAAAAAGCGCAGGAACTACAACAGATGCAAATAATAAAGAAGTTAAATATTCTGTTCCTGGCAAAATAAATGGAGGAACTGCAGGCATTAAAGCATATGACACTGTTGCAGTACCATCACGCTTAACAAATATTGTAAGAGATCAAAACCCTGGTCTAGATGATGCTACAAAAGCATTAGACTCAGATAAAGTCTTTTATAAAGCAACTACCTCGACAGATGAACTAGTTGGTCACTATTTCACATTAGACCTTGCTTATAACACATTCAAAGATAGCGATCCTGAATTAGCGGCTCTTGTGAAAAATGATTTAATTAACCATACAAATGCTATGGTGTTAAACAACTATTACCAAGTAAGTGTTACTGGAGAAAACCCAATTGAATCTCGTTTCAATGGAGTTGCTCCTGGAAATGGATTAAATGCTCCTTCAGCTCCGACTAAATGGGCAAATTTAAATCCGGAATTCCTTGATGGTGTATCAAATGCATGGGGTAGAAATGATTATGAAGATGGTCCATTAAATGCAACATTAGCATTACAAATGCTTGTAGCTGCAAGAGATATGGGTAACTATACTCCAGAAGAAAAAGCTGCACTTGAAAACCAAGGCGTTGCAGTAATTGCTCCACTTGATTTTGCAAACGAATACAAAGTGATGAATGGTGTGGAAGCGCCTACAAAGTCAGAACACAATGATTACGAAACAAGATATCCAAAGTCATATAACTCAACTTCACTAATGGATATGTCATTGCAATACCACTCTAGATACTTTGGTATTTCGGCTCATAACGGAGATGATATCGGTGTAAGTGGTGTATCTTACGAAGCATATATGAACTATTCTGATGAAGAAGAAGCAGCATTATCATACTACACGTTATCTCACCATGCTGAAAAATCAACTTCTCAAGGTATCTTACAAGGCATGAACCAATGGTGGTTTAACGAAAAAAGAGAGAAAAATCCATTTATGTCAACTTTCTACGCAGCTTCTTTAGGTGCAATGAAAGATAAAGGATTTAGTATCGCAAACTCAACTGTTGACCTAGCAGGTTCAACATGGCAAATGACGCGTATTCCAAACAACTTCGTAAACTGGGATGTTCTTTCTGCCAATAGAAATGACGTAACACATGTTACACCAGATTTAATGGTTGACCAACTTATTCCACGTGATGAAATAATGATGTCTAAATACAATACAAACATTTTCGGAACGATGGATCGAAGAACAATTGATTCAGGTAACAGCACATCAATGGAATCTTCAACTGTAACATCTATGCCTTATTGGTTAACGCAAAACCCTGAGGATGCTGCTTATGTAGACGATTTAGGTTCAAAAGTTACAGCACCTGTAAATAACGGTACAGAAAGCTTAGACTACCCAACTAATGTAGCGGCTATGAATCCAAACGCTAAATATAATGAGGATACACATACATTCACGATTAATGTAGGTGACTCAGTTAAGTTGGATGCTAAAGCGACAGGTTATACGAAAAACGTAGCATGGTTAACGAATGCTTGGGATCTAGCAGGATATAGCAATGGAACACCATCGCAAATCAATGCTGATTCAAATGTTTCTTCAGTAATCGACTTAAGAAATTTAGCGGCTTACGATGAAGTAGGAAATGTAGATGCTACTGGAATTAGTGTTGATGGTGAGCACTATGGTGCATACGCAACTGCTTTAAAACCAGGTACAGTGACTGTTACTGGCTATACAATTGATGGGTTCTTTAGAACACCGAAAAAAGTAACATATACAATCAAAGTTGTAGACCCGATGACAACAGGAGAAAAAATTGCTCCAGCTGAACTTGATAAAAATTCTTTCGCATATCCAACTTGGTTAAAAAATGCAATGGCTGAATCAGGATTAAATGAAGAAGGAAATAAATATGTAGAAGTTAGTTACGAGTCATCTTCACCAGACGACGTTACTGTCGATAATGATGGAAAAGTTACGTACAAAACAGACAAGCCAGCTAATATCACTGCAACAGTAGTATATTCTGGTATGACACTAGATGGAGATCCTGCTTTTGCAAATGATAGCCATGTGATGGTTTACGAACGCACAGTATCTAAAAATGCAAAACAAACAGTTGCATTTGATTCTCAAGGTGGATCTTCAGTAGATTCACAGATTGTTAGTTACAATGATTCGATTACATCTCCAAAACCAACAAAAACAGGCTATACATTCGTTGGCTGGTATAAAGATGTAGCAGGTACACAAGCATGGAACTTTGCAACTGATCAAGTAACAGCATCAACTACTCTTTATGCTAAGTGGAATATTAACAAGTACACGGCTACATTTAATAGTAATGGTGGATCTGCAGTTACTGCTAAAACAGTAAACTATAATTCTGTTGTTACAAAACCAGCTAATCCAACAAGAAAAGGATTTGTCTTCGCTGGATGGTACAAAGATGCTGCACTTAAAACAGCATGGAACTTTACGACTGATAAAGTAACAGCAAATACAACACTTTACGCAAAATGGACGGTTGCTACGCCAACAGGTTTAAAAGCAGCAAAAGCAAGTACAACTTCAGTTAAAGTAAACTGGGCTTCAGTAAGCGGTGTTTCTGGATATGAAATTGTTCGCGCAACGAAGAGTGACTTCTCTGATAAAGTGACAAAAACAACTACTTCAGGAACATATACTGCAACAGGACTAGTCAAAGGTAAAACTTATTACTTTAAAGTTCGTGCTTATACTCTAGTTGGTAAAGTGAAGGTTTACGGAAATTACACAACAGTTGTTAAATACAAGCTATAAATTGTAAGTAAAAAACTAAATATTATTGAATAAATTCCAAGGATCTTAGTAGAAAAGGAATTTCCAAATTTACTAAGATCCTTAATCCTCAGAGAGGTGAGAAAAATGAAAAGTAATTTTTTTGAAAGAAAATTCTTACCGATTGCTTCTAAAATAGGTAATCAAAGACACTTACTAGCTTTACGTGACGGTATTATGTTTGCAATGCCACTAATGATTATTGGTTCATTTTTCATTATCGTAGCTTGGTTAGAAGCAGATTGGTATCAAAACTTTATGTCAAAAGTATTTGGTGAAAATTGGAATGCTTTTGGAGACATCGTATATAACGGTTCAATGGGCATTATCGCCTTAGTAGCAGTATTTGGTGTTGCATACTCGTTAGCTAGTAGCTATAAGGTCGATAAAAAGAATATAGACGGAGTTCCAGCCGGAGTATTAGCGTTAGCAAGTTATTTAATTGTTAACATTATGAGCACTTTTAAAGTCGGTAAGGAAACTGTATCGGCTTGGTCACCCGATCTTTTTGGTGCACAATACTTGTTCGTTGGATTAATCATTGCAATTATTACTGCTGAAATTTATCGTTTCTTCTTACAAAAGAAGATCATTATTACATTACCAGACACGGTACCGCCATCGGTTTCTCGTTCATTTACGGCTCTTATTCCTGGTTTTGTGATTATTCTTTTCTTCTTACTAGTTAGATATGGATTTAGTCATACAGGTTGGGGAGATTTTGCAACTTTTGTTCATAAAGTTGTGACACGACCATTTACAATTTTAGGTTCAACTTATATTGGTACGCTTGTCGCGTGTTTAATGGAACATCTATTATGGAGCTTTGGTATCCACGGTTCATCAATCATTACATCGGTTATGGAACCAATTTGGATACAAAATGCTGATGCTAACTTAGCAGCAGTAAAAGCTGGTAAAGCACTACCACATATCATTACGTATACATTCTATGAAAATGGAATCTGGATGGGTGGATCAGGTGCTACTTTACCGGTAGCAATCTATATGACGTTTTTAGCGAAGTCAAAACTACTTAAGAAGGTAGGACGTCTAGCAATTGGACCTTCGATATTTAACGTTAATGAACCAATAATGTTTGGTGTTCCAATCGTTTTAAATCCATTTTTAATTGTTCCTTATATTCTTGCACCAGTAGCAGTGTTAACGGTTACGTATTTTGGTACAGCGATGGGAATTTTCCCACATACAACAGGAACAATTATTCCTTGGACAACCCCGTATTTCATAAGTGGATATCTTATGACGGGTGGAAAAATTATGGGTGTAGTTATGCAATTAGTCGCTTTTGCAGTAGCATCACTTATTTGGTTCCCATTCATTCGTATGTGGGATAAGAAAAATTTAGAATTGGAGAAAGCTAAAAATTAATTTTAAGCCGATCTCCTTTCGGGTGTCATCCGATTCATGAATGGCACCCAAATCATTTCGATGATTTGATAGGTCTTTAAAAAACGGATTATTGATTAGAAGGGACTACAACTATGGAAAATCGACAAAAAATTATTACTTCGTTTCGATTAAAAAGAATAGGTGCCTTTATCATTGATGCAATAATTGTTTCAATCATCTTGTCTATTGTATATAGAATAACGGGACTGCCAAACTTTCCAGGAGTTCTTGCAAATATGATAGAGCTTCAAAAATCTACAGCTAGTCAAGATGTTGCGGTAAAGGTAATGGCTCTTTTTAATGAAGCGTTTCTACAATCGCTTATAATCTATTTTTGCTATGACGTTGTAACAACTTTATTATTAAGAGGATCGACAATTGGAAAGAAAATCTTCCGATTAAAGTTAACACGAATGAATAACAAAAAAGGAAAGTTACCTTATATATTACTAGTGATTGTTAGAAGTTTCTTTAAATTTTTGACGATGTTTATTTTTCAAGGTTTCCCATTCTTTTTATCCGTTATTAGCATGTTTGCTAATAAAAAATCTTTAGCTGTACACGATCGAATCGGACGCTTTGTCGTTATTAATAAGAACGAATAATAAAAACTTACTAAAGAAAGAGGAAATTATCATGAATATTTTACTTTGCTGTGCTGCTGGAATGTCAACTAGTCTAATCGTTTCAAAAATGGAAAAAGTTGCGGAATCAAATGGAATTACAGCACGTATTTGGGCAGTTTCTGAATCAGTTGTTCGTTCAGAAATCGATGAGGCTGATGTGTTATTACTAGGACCACAAGTACGTTTCCTTTTAGAAGAAATGGAAGAAATCTGTGGAGAAAAAAATATTCCGGTTGAAGTAATTAATATGATGAATTATGGCATGTGTGATGGTGAAGCGATCTTAGAACAAGCCATCGAATTAATTAAAAACAAGTAGTCTTAATTATTGAGAAGTGACTCTTCTTCTCTTTATTCAAGCAATTTACGATGATTGCCTTAAACGAGAGGTATACAATAAAAAATTTTAATAAAAAAAGAGAGGAGGTCATTTTTATGATTAAAAATGAAACGGAAATTTTCACACTGATCTTACATGGTGGTAACGGCCGAAGTGCAGCAATGGAAGCTATTAAAGCAGCAAAGAAAAAAGACTTCGTATTAGCACATAAGAAATTGCAAGAAGCGGGTGATGCTTTAAATGAAGCACATCACATTCAAACAACCCTTATTCAATCCGAGATTGGTGGCACTCCAACGGAAATTTCACTTTTAATGATTCACGCACAAGATCACTTAATGAATGCAATGACCGTAAAAGACATGGCAAAAGAGTTCGTTGACTTGTATGAAGGGGGTCTAAAGTAGTGTCTAAGAAACTTAAAATTGTTACAATAGGCGGGGGTTCAAGCTACACGCCAGAACTGGTTGAAGGTATTATTAACCGCTATGAACAAATACCAGTTTCAGAACTTTGGCTTGTTGACGTAGAAGCAGGTCGTGAAAAATTAGAAACAGTTGGTGCTTTAGCAAAACGTATGGTCAAAAAGGCCGGAGTTCCAATGGAAATTCATCTTTCTTATAATCGTCGTGAGGCTTTGAAGGATGCTGATTTTGTTACAACACAGCTTCGCGTTGGACAACTAGCTGCTCGTGCTCTTGATGAAAGAATTCCTCTTAAACATGGTGTAATTGGTCAAGAGACAAATGGGGCAGGCGGATTGTTTAAAGCACTACGTACAATTCCAGTTATTTTAGATATTTGTAATGAAGTTGAAGAGCTATGCCCGAATGCTTGGATACTAAACTTTACAAACCCTGCAGGCATGGTGACTGAGGCGGCATTAAGATATTCAAATATTAAAAGATTTATAGGTCTTTGTAATATACCGATCGGAATGGAAATGGGTATTGCAAAACTTTTAAACGTAGATCACTCACGCGTACGAATTGATTTTGCAGGCCTAAATCATATGGTATTTGGAGTAGAGGTTTATTTAGATGGAGTTAGTGTAAAAGAGCAAGTACTTGAAATGATTATGGACCCAGCTAATGCAAGCTTTGTAAAAAATATAGATGCAGAAGAGTGGGCACCTGAATTCCTTAAAGCAATTAATATCATTCCTTGTTCATATCACCACTACTACTACAAAACATCTGAGATGCTAGAAAGAGCATTAAAAGACTTTGAGTCGAACGAAACACGCGCAGAAGTCGTGCAAAAAATTGAAGCATCTCTTTTTGAAAAGTATAAAGATGAAGCGCTAGATGTAAAACCACCGGAGTTAGAAGAACGTGGTGGAGCTTACTATTCTGATGCGGCATGTCGATTAATCTCATCGATTTATAATGATACAAGAGATATTCAACCATTGAATACGGTGAATAAAGGAGCAATTTCAGGCTTACCATATGATAGTGCTGTAGAAGTAAGTTGTGTGATCACGAAAGATGGACCAGTTCCATTAACAATGGGAGAATTACCAGTTCCTGTTCGAGGTTTAATTCAAACGATTAAATCGTTTGAACAAACGGCAATTGAGGCTGCTGTAGAAGGTAATCGTGAAAAAGCAATTCTTGCTTTAACGATTAATCCACTTGTAGCGAATGATAAACTTGCTGTAGCAATTGTAGACGAGATGCTTGAAGCACATAAACAATATTTACCTAAGTTCTTTAAATAAAACAAATGTCTTAAGGTGGCGACCATCATGTGGTGCTGCCTTTTTTATTTAGAGATACTATCTACTCATTTCCTCAAAATGCACTACATACTTTTTATTCAGAAGTTTAATAGTTTGTTTTCTAAAAAGTCTCGAAGGGGTTCGTTTGAGTTTTAAACATTCTGTGAATATTTATCTATAAGAATTCTGAATATAGAACTTTAAATCTATAGAAATAAGCTAAAAACGCTAATTTAATACAAAATTTTACAAAATCTTATTAAAAATAATAAAAAATTTAAAAAAATTAAAAAAATTAGGAATTTTATAAAGGAATTTCGACTCAAAAAAAGAATTATTTAAATTATCTATTATTTACTTAAAGACTTTATTAAAGAATTATTAAAAAAGTGTGGGTATTAATAGGAACAGTATAGATGAAGGGAGATATTAAGGGGTAAATCTGGAAAAAAATGTTAGGGGTATTTTGACACGTTCTTTATAGAGAAACGATTCTATGAATTTGTCGAGATTCCTCGAATTAGCGCACAAAACAGGGGAAGTTTTTGTACTAATCTATTTTATTATTCATTTAAAAATTATATTTTTCGAGAGGAAATTGAGAAATGACTAACAAAAAGAATCGTAAAGTAACGACATATGCTTTAGCATCTGCACTTGCTCTTTCTAATTTAGCTTTTGTTGCACCAACGTCAGCTGCTTCTTACCGCCCTGGTGATTTGCAGTCAAAATTAGATCAACTTAGACAACTAGATTCAAAGAATCTAAATACAAAGAATAATAGTAACGTAGCTGAAACTGCTGATCGTGCTAATTTAAAAGCTTCAGATAAAGTGCGCGTTATCGTTGAAGTTGATGGACAATCTCCAGTTGAATATGCAACTAAACAAGGTAAATTATTTAAAGACTTATCTGCAAGTCAAAAATCTAGTCTTTATGCTACAGTAGAAAGCCAACAAAACTCAGTAAAATCAAATTTACAATCAAAAGGAATTAGCATTAGCTATAAGAAACAATTCTCAACTGCATTTAACGGTTTCAGTGGTGTAGTTGAATACGGTGACGTAGCTAAAATTGAAGCTACTTCAGGTGTAAAAAATGTTTATTTAGCGAACGAATACAATCGTCCTACTGCAGAGCCTTCTACGCCAGATATGACGAAGAGTCATCAATTTATCCAGTCTAAGGAAACTTGGAAAGACACTGGATATGACGGTAAAGGGATGGTTATCTCAATTATCGATACAGGTATTGATCCTACTCACCGCGACTTTAAGTTAACTGACCCTTCAAAAGAGGACTTAACGAAAGACTCAGTAGCTCAGCTTGTAAAAGATAAAGGACTTCCAGGTAAATTCTACACTGACAAAGTTCCTTATGGTTATAACTATTATGACCAAAACAGCATTGTAACAGACCTTGGACCAGGGGCTTCAATGCACGGTATGCACGTAGCAGGTATTACAGCTGCTAACGGTGACGAAGCAAATGGTGGTATTAAAGGGGTTGCACCGGAAGCGCAAGTTCTTGCGATGAAGGTATTCAGTAATGACCCAAGTTACCCATCTACATGGTCAGATATTTATCTTGCAGCAATCGATGATTCTATTAAACTAGGTGCTGATGTATTAAACATGAGTCTTGGTTCAGTAGCGTCTTCTTATGAGCCAAATAGTGCAGAGGATCTTGCGATTACTCGTGCAGTTGACAACGGTATTGTATGTGCTGTTTCTTCTGGTAACTCAAATCATATTGGTTACGGATGGGATAATCCATTGTCACAAAATCCTGATATCGGTGTAACAGGTGCGCCTGGTCTTAACAAAGATACAATTTCAGTAGCTGCTTCTGGAAATGAAGCTTATCTATATGAAAATGCGATCACTGTTGATGGAAATAATAGTTTAAGTGTCCTAGGAAAAGGTATTGATGGTTGGAAAGATCTATCAGATAAATTTGGTGGAAATATTCCAGTTGTAAACCTAGGTAAAAACGGTGATGGAAGCTACAAATTAGGTGGACCAGATGATTATAAAGGTGTAGATGTTAAAGGGAAAATAGTATTAGTGGCGCGTGGTTCATATACTTTTGCAGATAAGACGAAGTATGCTGCTCAAGCGGGTGCTGCTGGTATTATCGTATGGAATGCGACAAACGGAGTTCAATATGCTGACCAAGGCGGTTGGGATGTTCCAATCATGCTTGTTAACTCTTATGCAGATGGAGTAGCATTAGCGAACGCAATTAATGGTTCAGGAACAATCCATGTTAACCAAACAGCTAAAAATGAAAGTCCTGAAATGGGCCGTATGACAAGCTTTACTTCATGGGGTGTTACACCAAGTCTTGAGTTAAAACCTGAAATCACTGCTCCAGGTGGAAATATTTACTCAACTGTTAATAACAACCAATATGAAGTAATGAGTGGTACTTCAATGGCAGCTCCACACGTAGCTGGTGGTTCTGCATTAGTACAAGAGTACTTAAAAAATGATACACGCTTTAGCTCTTTAAGTGTTAGCGAGCGTACTCATTTAGCAAAAGTATTATTAATGAATACAGCTAAAGTTATAAACGATTTAGATGGTCATCCGTACTCTCCACGCCGTCAAGGTGCTGGTATGATGCAAATCGAAAATGCAGTTAAAACACCAGTTTATTTCTATAATAAGTCAACAGGTGAAGCAAAGTACGAATTGAAAGATTTCCAATCTAAACAAGTTTCAATGACTTTCACTGCTAAAAATATTTCTGATAAAGATGCATTCTACAAAGTAGATACAACTGCACTAACTGATGAATTTGATCAAGTTACTGGCGTTGATCGTAATAAACTTCAAACGGGTAAACTTGATGGAGTTAAAATCGATGCACCTGATACAGTTATGGTACCTGCAGGGAAGTCAGTTGATTTCACTGTAAAAGTTGATTTAACGAATGCAACTATTCCAGGATTCGATAAAGATGGTAAACCAGCTACTAAAGCTCTTCATGACAATATTTTTGTTGAAGGTTCAGTAAATCTTATCGGTACAGTTGGAAATCCAAACTTAACGGCTCCATACGTAGGCTACTACGGTGAGTGGGATAAACTGCCAATCGTTGATGGAACGAAAGATCTTGGTGAAACACGTTATTTCAATTTACAAAAGCTTTATGGTTCAGGCGCTCATGATATGACACGTGATGGTGATAATTACTTCTACAATTCTGTTCCTGGTAAAAACTTCTATGCGTTATCACCAAACACAGATGGATTCGCTGACGATATCAATGCACTTCCATCATTCTTAAGAAATGCTTCAGAAGTACAATATAACATCCTTGATAACAACGGCAAATTCCTTCGTCGTTTATCTGCTCAATCAGATGTTACTAAAAATGCTTATGATAATGGTAAAGGCCAGATCATGAAGGATAGTGAGTCAACTATTTGGGATGGTAAAGTAAACGGTCAAGTAGTTCCTGACGGTTTATATAAATATGAGATTAAATCTGTAATTGGCTATAAAGATGCAGAGTGGCAATCTAAGACAATCCCTGTTTACGTTGATACTCACGCTCCAAGTATTAAAGCAACTTACGATCCAGATAAAAAAGTTGTAACTTGGGAAGGTTCAGATGATGGAACTGGAGTTCAAGTTTATGGTGTCTTTGTAAATGGAACTCTTCAAGGAACAACTGACTCTACAAAATCATCATTTGATTTATCGACAGCTCCTGATAAATCAGTAGTTGAAGTAGTTGCAATGGACTACGCAGGTAATGCAGCAGAAGATACTGCGGCAATTGGTGACGTAGATCTTCCATTAGTGTACATTACTGACGGTACATCAGATGGTAAAGGCGGTTATGTTCCAAATTCTCCAGAACCATGGGGAGCATATAGTGACAATAAAGTTCCAGTTAAAGGTTTCGTAACAGATGAAATTGGTATTAAAGCAGTTAAAGTTAATGGAAAAGAAGTTCCAGTTACTTATGATGCGAAGACTGACCACTACAACTATTCAACAACTGTAACGTTTGACCAAGATGGTCCTTACACTGTACAAGTTGAAGCAACAGACTTTGCGAATAAGAGCTTCTCAGTTGCTCGTCACGTTTATATTGATACACATGCAGCAGAAATCACTACAGATGCACCTGCTCGCGTTGATAAAAACGTAGATCAAGTGTCATTCAATGTAAACTTAAAAGATAACTATAGCTACTTAAACTTCTACGTTGGTGAAAACCACGAATTTGAAGTACCATTAATTAGCCCAGTGGATGTTGTTAAACCACTAAATAAAGATTACAAAGTAACTGTTCCTTTAAAAGAGGGAGAAAACAAAATTACGTTAAGAGCGACTGACCTTGCTGGTAATGAAACAGTGAAGGAAGTAGTAATTAATCGTGCAGATGCTCCAAAAACAACTGGTTGGGTAGTTAATGACGATAATAAAGTTTACTACTACGACGAAGATGGTAAAATGCACAAAGGCTTCTTAGAGCTAAAACAAACAGAAGACGATTACACTTGGGTATCTACTTACTACTTCGACCCATCTACTGGTGTAATGAAAACTGGTTGGTTAGATTTAAGTGGAAAACGCTATTACTTTGACGAAGGCGGTTCAATGGCAACAGACATCACGTTTGTTCCAGAAAACAATACGTACTTCTACTTTGATTCAAAAGGTGTAGCGCAATCTGGTATCTTCAACTTATACGGTGATAAAGCATACTTTGATGCAAAATCAGGTTTATTACGCAAAGCTTGGAAACAAGTTGGTTCTAAAATGGTTTATGCAGACAAAGATGGTACTTTACACATTGGTTGGTTAAACAATAGTGGCAAGTGGTACTACTTTAATAAAGATGGCTACATGCAAACTGGTTGGTTAAACGATGGTAAAGACACTTACTATTTAAACAGTAAAGGTGAAAAAGTTACTGGCTGGAATGTAATCTCAGGAAAAACTTACTACTTCAATTCAACTGGTGTGAAAGCAAAAGCTGGTTGGTTATCAGTAAGTGGCAAGAAGTATTACTTAAACAGCGACGGTTCAAGATTCAGCAATGGCTGGAAATCAATTAGTGGCAAATACTACTACTTCGATAAATCTGGCGTAATGAAAACAGGTTGGTTAACAGTAAGTGGTAAGAAATATTACTTAAACAGCGATGGTTCACGATTCAGCAATGGCTGGAAATCAATTAGTGGCAAATACTACTACTTCGATAAAAACGGTGTAGTAAAAACTGGTTGGTTAACAGTAAGTGGTAAAAAATACTACTTAAACAGCGATGGATCAAGATTTAACAATGGCTGGAAAAAAATAAGTGGTAAATATTATTACTTCAACAAATCAGGCGTAATGGCTGTAAATACTAAAGTTGGTAAATATAAAGTTGGAAAAGACGGAGCTAGAAAATAAGCTTTGAACTTTGAATACTCGAAGTTTTACCAATAATAGATAATCCAAGAGCATGTATCTGGTACAATACCGGGTGCATGCTTTTTTTATTTGAGCGAGGAATAAGTCGTTTGAAGCACAGAAAAACCACGAGGGAATAAATCTCCTTGTGGTTTTAGTGTGTTTAAAGAAAACCTAGGTAATATTGAAAAAAGAATTGAAGTTACTAGTGATCGATTCACGCGATCGTAAATTACAGTGAATATGAAAAATGGTTACTCAGGTAAGGCCATGAGTACGTAAAAAGGTGGAAATATGAAAAATGGTTACTCATAGAGTGTTCATGAGTAAGTAAAAGAGGAGAAATCTACGAAAGTGTTACTCATAGAGTGTTCATGAGTAAGTAGAAGAGCAAAAATCTATAAAAGTGTTACTCATAGAGTGCTCATGAGTAAGTAAAAGAGCAGAAATCTACGAAAGTGTTACTCATAGAGTGTTCATGAGTAAGTAAAAGAGGAGAAATCTACGAAAGTGTTACTCATAAATGGTTCATGAGTAAGTAAAAGAGGAGAAATCTATAAAAGTGTTACTCATAGAGTGTTCATGAGGAAGTAAAAAGGTAGAAAAATGAAAAACAGTTACTCATAAAGGGTTCATGAGTAAGTAATAGAGCAGAAATCTATAAAAGTGTTACTCATAGAAGGTTCATGAGTAAGTAAAAGAGTAGAAATCTACGAAAGTGTTACTCATAAAGGGTTCATGAGTAAGTAAAAAGGTAAAAATATAAAAAATAGTTACTCATAGAAAGCATAAAACCACGAGGGAATTAATCTCCTCGTGGTTTTCATTCGTTATAAGCTTTTGAAATAAATTTAGCTTATTTTAGTTTTATGATCTTGTTGATCCTTCCCTAAAACACTTCTCTTCTTACCATATAACGCGTAAACAATAAGTCCGATCACCATCCATACGATAAATCTAATAAATGTAATCTTTGGAAGACTAGCAATTAAATATGCCGAGAACCCGATACCGATTAGTGGGATAATTGGAACTAATGGTGTTTTGAATCCTCTTTTTAAATCAGGACGTTTTACACGTAATACAATAATTGAAGAACAAATTAAGATAAATGCTGTTAATGTACCGATATTAACTAACTCAGCTACTTCATTGATTGGAGTAAAGCCTGCTACAAATGCAGTAATTAACCCAATTAGTAAAGTAGGACGATAAGGTGTTTTATATTTTGGATGTAACTTTGTAAACCATTTTGGTAATAAACCATCACGACTCATTGAGAACCAAATTCGTGATCCGGCAAGCATAAATGAGAACAATACTGATAGAATCCCTGTAATTGCAGCGGCAGAGATAATTAGAGTAATCCATTTCATGCCAATATTACTAAATGCTTTTGCTACAGGTGCTGCGTTATTAAGTGTTTCATATGGAGCCATTCCTGTAATAATAAGTGACATTGCAACATACAAGCATAAAGCAACGCCTAACGATATGATGACTGCTAGTGGTAAATCACGTTGCGGTCTTTTTGCTTCCTCTGCTGCTGTAGTTAGCGTGTCATAACCGAATACAGCAAAGAATACTAGAGCTGCTCCACTCATTACGCCATGGAAACCAAAAGGCATGAATGGGTGCCAGTTAGCAGTATTGATATGAAAGCTTCCTACGCCAATAACTAAAAGAATAATACCTAATTTAATGATAACCATTAATGAATTAAATTTTGAACCCATTTCGGTTCCTAATGTAAGTAAGCCTGCAATACCAAAACTAACTAAAACTGCTATTAAGTCGACTTTGTGACCTGCTCCAGAACCAGGAGCACCTTGTGCCCATACAGGAATGTGAACACCTATTTGTAATAAAAACTCCTGCATATAGCCTGACCAACCAATCGCGACTACAGCGACAACTAGTGCATACTCAAGTAACAAATCCCATCCAATTAGCCATGCGGTTCCTTCTCCCAAAACAGCATAACTATAAGTATAGGCACTTCCAGCCACCGGTATTAAACCAGCAAATTCTGCATAACACAATGCTGCTGCAGCGCTAGCTAATCCTGCAATAATAAAAGACAAAAGTACTGCTGGACCAGCATGTTTAGATGCTGCCACACCAGTTAATACGAAGATACCAACACCTATAATACCTCCTAAACCAATGGCAGTCAGTTGCCATAAGCCTAAAACGCGATTAAGTCCAGTGTTTTTTGCCCCATCCAGTTGAAGCTGTTCAATAGACTTTTTCCTAAAAAATGCATTCATTCATGACTCCCCCTTTTTGTGAATAATCTGTATTTTTTGTAAATAACTGCGCGTAAAACAAAATTGTGTGCAGTAATTAATAAATTTGAAGCGGGAGAGTTTAACTAATTCCCAAATTCATTGATAGAGATAAATACTTTAGAATACTAGTAATCTATTTCTTGTTAAAAACTTTTTAATTATATTGGAAAAATTATCCTATTACCTGAGGATTTATTTCGTATTGTAACATAGTTCAATAATACTACGCAATAATAGTATGAATCTTTTAAATATTGTATTTTTGTTTGAGCGTATATTATTTCTTACTTTTCCGATTAAAATGTATGCTGAAATACATAGGTGTATCAAGGGGGAATGCGACTTTTTAATTAGATGTCTCTAAACTTATTTTTCTTCTAAAATTTGAGATAAAAAAATATAAATAATTTTTCAGTTATATTAATTTAAATATTCTGAAATATCAAATAAATAAGTAAACTGAGCGAATATACCTATTAAAATGAACAAAATGGCAATAATAAGTGATTATTAAAAAAAACATATTAAATATTTATCATTTTCTAAAAAATCTCCTTGAAACACCATATAAAAAAATAGACAATAGACTATGGAGAAGTAGTTTTTTTGTAATGAGGAAGGGGTATAGTTATGGAATCGGCGAAAAGAATTGACGAGGAAAAAGAACAAGTAAAAATAATTACACCAAACCAGAAGAAGTATATTTTAATAGGAGTCATTGTTCTTTTAATCGTTTCCGTGATTCTTAGCGTAACAGTAGTTGAAGTTAGAAAAAGTAAATCAGAAACATTACAGTTTATCAGTCCAGCAGTTAAAAGTTTTACAAAGACTGAAACTGTGTCCGGTCGCGTAGTTCAAAGTCATACTGATACAATTTATGTAAATCCAGCTAAAGGATCTATAAATGAAATTTTCGTAAAAGAGGGAGACACAGTCACTAAAGGACAAAAACTTTTTTCTTATGAAAATACTACTCTAGCAGCTGAACTTGGACAAGCTGAAGTTAATAAGAAACTAGCAGAAACTAGCGTTACTCAGAAAAAAGAACAAGTTTCTTCGCTAGAACAAGACATTCAAAGCGCAAGCACGGAGACTGAGTCTAATACAACTGATGAAAATAAAACAACAGATAAAGCAACAGATAAAACTGAGACTACAACTAATGTAGCAATAATTCAAACACTTCAAGCTGAATTAAATACTGCGAAAGAAGAATTAAATGCAGCAGAATTAAAAGTAGAACAATACACACTTGAAGCTGAAAAATTAAAAGCACAACAAGAAGCATTAACTGTTAAAAGCAATAATGAAGGTGTCGTACTTAACTTGAACAAAGACATTGGCCAAGGCTTTAAAGCAACAGACAAGCAACAAATTTCAATTATGCAAATTGCTTCAAATGAACCTTTCCAAATTGAAGGAAAACTAACAGAAGAAGAAAAATCAAAAATTGAACCAGGTCAAGCGATTAAAGTTACTTCAAACATTGTTGGAAATACGAACTGGAAAGGAAGTATTTCAGAGGTTAGTAACTATCCTATGAAGAATACATCCACTGATCAAGAAAAGGACTCAAAAAAAGAATCTGATGCATACTACACTTTTAGAGCAACTTTAGATTCACAAGAAAAACTATATCCTGGCTACGAAACAAATCTTAACGTTGTAGTAGAGTCAAAAGATTTATTATCAGTACCTGCAACAAGTGTTAAGGGATCAGGGAAATCAAAATACGTGTACCTGCTTAAAAAAGGTAAAATAGTTAAACAAAATGTCAAGATTGGCCAAAAACAAGGAAAATATGTTGCTATCCTTAAAGGAGTAAAGGAAGGGGATAAAATAGGTAAAAATCCTTCCTGGACTGTCCGCGCTGGAACTAAGATTGATTTAGATAAAAAATAGAAGAGACTATTACTTTAGGGAATAAATTATCTGCTAAGGAACAGATGGTGTGTGGTCGGAATATTGGGAGTCGGGATTTAAGTTTCCAATGAACCCCTTACGTTCACCGTAGTTTAGAGCAAATTAATAAACAGCGGCTGTCTAAATGATGGTCGCTGTTTTTATTTACTTAAAAATGATTTTGTTTTAACTATAGATAATTAATCCAATAAACAAAAAAAGAGTCATTATTAATAAGACTATTCCACCAAAACGTGTACTACTTAAATACAAATCAGATGGTTCTGAACCAACTGAAGATTTCCAACTTTCGGTAATGAACCAAACTACATCAGGTTTAAAAATTAGTAGTCCTGCAAGTAAAAGCAGAAAGATACCTCCGAATATCGCCTCAAGCATATAAGAACCCTCCTAAGCGAATTTATTCTTTAATGAACCTGAGATGGGAATAAAGTGTTTAGTAAGTATTGAGCATACGATCCCGACCTATCAATTAATGATTGTTAAAGGTTTAATTAGAAGTTATTTAGAAAATTTTAACAATTATTTATAATTTAATTTTATCATTTAAAGGGAAAGTTCGACATGTTTTTGTTCTTTATTAAGAAAAAAATAAGGGGAAGATTAAACTATTTTTCTATTCTAATAGTAATAATTTGAGTGAAATGTCTCTTTATATTGATTGGGTAAAATAAGAATTGAGGGATTGCATATTAGAGATCTAATAGTGCAATTAAATAGGATGAAGTTGCAAATAAAATAGCCAACTGCAAATAAATTTGATGAATCGCAAATAAAATCTGAGAATCGCAAATAAATTTCAAGAATCGCAAATAAAATCGTGGAATCGCAAATAAATTTCAAGAATCACAATTAAAATCTAAAGAATCGCAATTAAGATAAAAAAGTACCCATACCGGTTAGGGTATATTGACGTCATAATTATATAAAATCATATTATTTTAAAGGGAAAGCTAGCAAGTTACTCATATTTCTTTTTAAATCGAACAAAAAAACGATGAAATCGGCTAGTTATCTATAAAAATAGGTCGTAATATCAATTACAAATGAAAATCAACACCGCGATACCCCTCTACTAATAGTTTAAGCATTAAAAATTCTCCAACGATGTTTAAAAACCACTCGAATACTCCGCAAAAAATCATTTATTCTACAAATAGAAAAAGAGGCACAGATCCGTCAGTTCCCCAAACTGATGAAACAGCCTCTTTTACTAGTAGAACAATAAGTAAAGCGTTTTCAAAAAACTGAAAAAATTAAGCGTTTATTTTCTGTGGAGGAAGTGGAACAGCACGTAATTCAGTTGCTTCTTCTTTAATAGAAAATGAATATGCAATCAAACCTAGAAGAGCTGTGATAATTAACATGAAAATTGAAGTAGTGAAGCTACCACCTGATGAATCGCGTAACCATCCCATGATATAGCTAGAAAATCCACCCATTAAGTTTGTAAATCCGATTAAACCTGCTGCGCGACCAGCGGTTTCTTGTGTTGAATATTTTACTAAGAACATATTACTTAGATGGAAGACGCCACCTTGGCATCCCATTGCTAGCCCCATGCAAACTCCTGCTATTATTGCATTTGGAACAAAGACTGCTGTAGTTAAAAAGATGACCGTCAGTGAAAATAGTATTGCCGCCATTAAGCTTGGGCGTCTTGTTTTATCTGCAAGAAAGCCACATAGGAGAACAAAGCCAAGTGCAAATAACCATGATAGAGAAGTGATGCTTGTCATACCTTCACGCGCAAATCCTTTTGCCTCGATCAAATATGTTGGTAGCCAAATGCTTATTCCGAAGAAAAGGAAAGAGCAGACTAACATGCCAAACCAAACAATCCAGAAGCGATAGTCTTGAATAAAATTTTTATTCTCATTTGAACCTTTTTCTTGTTCTTCAAAATCAACTGGACGTCGGATTAAAGCCAGTTCTTCATTACTAACCCACTGATGTTCTTCAGGTGTATTTCTTGTAAGAAAAATAAACATAGGTATATTAATGACTAGGTTAAATCCAGCTAGTATAAAGAAAGCTGCATGCCAATGAAGTGATGAAATAACAAGGACTAATATGACTGCGCCAATCGCTGGTCCTAAATAGTTACCTGTAAGCCAAGATGCTTGAGCACGTCCCAATTCGCGTTTGTTGAACCAAGCCGAAATAAATTTTCCCGAAACAGGAATCATCATCCCTTCTGAAAATCCGAGAATAATGCGACTTATAATAAATGCTTCATATGTAGTGGAGAGACCAGACGAAAACATAGTAAGAGACCAAACAAATAATCCAGCTATAGCCGTTTTTCTCGCACCAAATTTATCAATGATGAATCCCCAAAAAAGATTCGAAATTCCATAAGCGATCGTAAAAACAAATGAAAGAAGTCCAATTTTTGCATTTTTGTCAATGCCCGTCATACCAAGTGCTTTTAAGAATCCTGGATCTGTTTGTATGACTGAGATGCCTACCTTATCAATTTGTCCGAAGAACCAAAAGAAAAAGATTGGTAAAGCAATTAAAAACCATCTTTTTTGACTTTTTAGCATTAAAGTTCTCTCTCCTTTAAAATCAGTTAATTTCGTTAAAAATTTGGAAGGAAAAAGCAGAATCAACGTTTACCTAGCAGATTTGAAGTTCAAACAATATGTTTTTGACTTCACGTTTTTATTTTGGCTCAACCTTAATTATCAACTCCTTTTGGTTTTTTGTTTTAAATATAAAACAGTGTTTCATTTTTATGATATGAAACTCTTTTAAAGATAAAATAATTAGAAAAGTTTGTCAATTAAGAATTCATTAAAAATATTTTCCAATTTTTGTATTCAACTAAAATTAAACCAGCTTTTTTCAGATTTGAGAAAAATAGAATTATTGACAATAAATTCTGACAAATCTATAATTCAATTTGAAAAACATGTTTTTTATATGAAACACATTGTTTTTAAATCCTCATGGATTAATCAATTTAGTAGACTTTGTGTAGAGAAAATAGAGCGGAGGTACTGTGGATGCCAATTAGTCATTTAAATGATTTATCAATTCATTATCAAGAGTCAGGTAAGGGACAAGCATTAGTCATACTACATGGATTGGGAAACAATTCTCAGTCATGGAAGCATCAATTAAACCAACTGAGTGAGTATTCTCGAGTGATTGTTTGGGATGCTCCAGGCTATGGTGGGAGTTCCGATTTAAAAGAGGAGTTTCGTGAATTTTCCCAGTTTGCGAATGTCTTAAAAGAATTTTTGGATAGTCTAGGGCTAGAATCTATCAATTTACTAGGCCATTCAATGGGTTCAGCAATTGCAATCGATTTTACGAGCCGTTTTCCGCAGATGGTTAATTCACTAATCATTTCAGACGCAACACGAGGAGCAGTGGGACTAACTAAAGAAGATAATGAACAAAAACTTCAAAATAGATTAAACTCTATTGATCATCTAGAACCAAGTGAACTAGCTAAAAAGAGAGTAAGAGCATTATTATCTCCGAATGCATCGGATGAGGTTGTAAAAGAAGCTGAGCGCATCATGTCACAAGTACGTCCTTCTGGTTATCGCTCCGTTTCCTACTCTTTATCGAACTTAAACCAAATGGAGATTTTATCTTCAATATCTGTCCCAACGCTTGTTATGTGTGGGGAATTAGATCAAGTAACACCAGTAAGTGAATCACAAATATTTCATGAGTTGATTCCAAACTCAGAATTTGCTATCGTTCCGAATACAGGGCATTTATGCTATCAAGAAGACCCTAAACTATTTAATCAATTCGTGGTAGACTTTTTAAAGAAACAACCAAATGGTCAATAATATAAAATAGATTTAATAGTTGCGATAATATGTATTAGGAGAGGTTTGCTCGATGGATAATGTAGAGAAAGAAAAATATAGCGCAAATTCATTAGTAAGAGGTTTAGAAATTATTAAGCTTTTTAATGAGGAACATCCTAGTTTGTCACTTTCTGAGATTGCAAAAAAGCTAGGGGTAAGCAGAACAGTACCTTATCGTCTACTTTATACACTTCAGTCGATTGGATATTTAACACAGGATGAAAATACGAAGCAATATTCGCTAACTCCAAAGGTTCTAGAATTAGGGTTTAGTTATATAAATAGCTTGAAAATACCTGAAATTGCACAACCTTATATGGAGTCATTGCGTGATGAAATCGGAGCATCTTGTCATTTGTCGATCTTAGATGGACATGAAGTTGTTTACGTAGGTAGTGCGCCAGTTAGAGGTGTATCAGCAGTCAATGTGAACATTGGTTTAAGACTACCAGCACATGCAACAGCAAATGGAAAACTACTTCTTGCGTACGAACCAAAAGAAAGTCTTATGCAACTATTCCAAGTTTCAAGTTTAACACCATATACAGATAAAACGTTGACGACTCCTGGTGAGTTTATGGAGCAATTAGAAAATATACGAAAAAATGGCTACTCTATGACTAGTGGGGAGTTCCATCAAGGCATTCATTCGATCGCTGCCCCAATTTACGGTAGAACTGGAAAGGTCTTAGCTGCCCTAAACATCGTAGCAACAGAATTGTCTTATCAGGAAGATTTTATGAATAAAGTTGCATTGCCTAAACTACTAGATGTCTCTGTTTTACTATCAAACTATATGGGTTACAATGGCAGAGTTTCAACTTGAGTCATATCGTTAAAGTTATAAATATGGATTCCTACACAATGGGAATCCATATTTTTTTTGCTCAAAAAACTAGTTATAAACCTTGTAAATACAATATTTTTGTAATGTATTACTTTTGTGACATATCAAAATTTTCTAAAAACTATGTTGACATGAAAGAAATTCCATTCTAAAATTATTTTATAGATAAAACACTGTTTTGTATATGAAACACAATAACTCAAAAATACAAAACATTTTGTTTAAAAAAAGACCAAATCACAGGGAGGATTTTTAAAATGACAAATGAAACTTTTTCAGTTAAAGAATTTGAAAAAAAATATGTGGCTCGCTTAGAAGACCGTACGCTTGATTGGAATGTATTAAAGTTTCAAGAGGAAATTGATCCTAGATATAAACGCGCTCAAATGCGTTATATTGGACGCGGTGCGACAGCGAATAATGACTCAAATGTAGTTGCAGCAGAACATTTTACATTAAGTACAATGGTTCTACCTCCTGGCTGCATTGGACCTTTACATCTTCACGATGATGTAGAAGAAGTGTTCTTCATTCTTGAAGGAGAGGTTACAGCTTTAATTCAAGAAGTTGGTAAAGACGTAGTACATGAAATTAAATTAAATGCTAGAGATTGCATCAGTTCACCTCCTGGAGTTCATCGTGGCATTCGAAATGATGGAGATACTGAAGCTCGTATGTTAGTTATGCTTGGTGCAGTAAAACCAAACCTTCCAACATATCCAGAAGGTAGCGCTCTTGAAGATCTTCGTAAACAACGTGCTAAAGAAAGAGAAGCAATCATCAAAGGTTAATTAAAAGAATTAAAAAAGGGTCAGCTGCATTTTGGATAAATTGCAGCTGCCTTTTTCAATAGAGTAGAAAAGAAAGCGCTTAATATAGATCGTTATCAAATTAGTGGGAGGGATTGTTGATGCTAGGAATTACTCATTTAAGGCATATCAGTTTGATCACACCAAACTTTGAGGAACAAGTAAAATTTTACGAAAAAGTTTGGGGTTTAGATCGTGTAGATGCAACAGAAGACAATCATATTGCTTATTTTCGAGGGGCAGGTCCTGAACATCATATTCTAAGCCTTCGAAAAGGAGAAAAAGCTGGTTTACATCATATCGCATTTGGAATGGTTGATAAAAATGCAGTCGATCGTGCAGCGGAAATCTTACATTCAAAAGGTATACATATCATCGAAGAGCCAGGTTATTTAGACGAAGCTGGTGGTGGATACGGACTTCGATTTGTTGATCCGGAAAACCGCGTAATTGAGCTTTCTGCTTGGGTAGAGGTCCAAACGTCCATTTGGAACAATAAAAACGTTGACCCGGTGAAATTAAACCATGTAGTCATGAACACAAAAGATTTAGATATGATCGTCGAGTTTTATACAGATGTACTTGGCTTTAAAGTAACAGACTGGAGCGAGCACCAAATGTCATTCTTAAGGTGCAACCGAAAACATCACTCGATTGCATTCAACCAAGATGCACACGCTTCAGTGAATCATATTGCTTACGAGGTTGATTCGGTGGATGAACTAATGCGCGGCATTAGTAATGTTAGAAAGGCCGGACTAAGTGAGCTATGGGGTCCAGGTCGACATGGTCCTGGTAATAATATCTTCTGTTATTTTCAAGATCTTGGTGGATTTGTCATGGAATACACATGCTATCTTGAGACGATTGAAGATGAGGCTGAATGGAAAGCACGTGTATGGAAACGTGTGCCACATTTAATGGATCAATGGGGAATTGCTGGCCCACCGAAGCCAGAAGCTCGTAAAGCGATGGGCGGAGAACCAGATACCGGTTGGGTCGATACAGAAGTTAAAGTACGTTCATAATTTTAAAATAAGCATTCGGAACTAAAAGCATAAAATGAAGTGGCTATGAAAAGGGGTGACGAGAATGGATTTAGGTTTAAACGGAAAAGTTGCAGTCATTATGGGTGGAACTTCTGGTGTTGGACTAAAGACAGCGGAATTATTTTTAGGTGAAGGCGCTAAAGTAGCGATTTGTGGTAGAAGCAAAGAGCGCGCAGATCAAGCTTTAAATCATTTACTCTCATATGGTGACAGGGAAGATATATTTGCTTCGACTTGTGATGTTACATCAAAAGAAGACGTTAATGCATTTATACAACAAACAGCAGAAAAGTTTGGTGGAATTGATACTTTAGTAAACGCAGCTGGTCAAAGTGTAATGGGGTATTTTTTCGATATTACAGATGAACAGTGGCAAGAACAAATTCAGTTAAAATATTTTGCAATTATTTATGCAGTTCGTGCAGTTCATCCTCATTTAGTGAAAAGAGGAGGAGGACGAATTATTAATATAAATGCAACTCTTGCAAAAGAGCCTGAACGTCATATGGTTGCAACAGCAGCTACTCGTGCAGGACTTTTAAATTTAAGTAAAACATTGTCTCAAGAATTAGCATCAGACAATATTTTAGTAAATTCAGTAAGTCTTGGTTTAATTCGAACAGATCAATGGGAGCGAAGAAGATTGAAAAATGCTCCTGATATGGATCCTGAAGAATATTATAGAGATCTTGCGATAAAACGAAATATTCCACTAGGTCGTGTAGGCGAAGCAGAAGAAGTTGCTAGTGTAATAGTGTTTCTTGCTTCAGACAAAGCGAGCTATGTAGCCGGTTCAACAATTGAAACTGCAGGTGCAATCGGTAAAGCACTTTAAATAATTTATTAGACAAAGGTAGGATACTAAGATGAAAAAACAAGATGAAATCGTATTTACTACTGCGGATGCCGTTGTAAAAGAGCTAGTTCAAGCTGGAGTAGAAATCGCTTTTGGGATTGTAAGTATTCATAATATGCCAATCTATGACGCGATCCTTAGGGATGGGAGTATTAAATTAATTTGTTCACGCGGTGAAAGCGGAGCAGTAAACATGGCAGATGGTTATGCACGTGCGACAGGAAAATTAGGTGTTGTCATTACTAGCACAGGAACAGGAGCAGGAAATGCAGCTGGTTCATTAGTAGAAGCTTGGGCGGCTGGAGTACCTCTTCTTCATCTGACTGGAGAAGTAGCATCACCTTATCTTGGAACTGGTAAAGGATATATACATGAGTGTAAAGACCAATTATCAATGATGAGTGGAGCATGTAAAAATGCTGTAAGGTTGAGAAGACCAGATCAAACAGCAGGAGTAGTAAGAAAAGCAATTGAAGAAGCATTAACTGCGCCAACGGGACCTGTTTCATTAGAAATCCCAATCGATTTTCAATCAGCGATAATCGAGGATGTTTCGATCGAGAAAGTGCAAGTGGAAGTTTATAAGCAGCAATTAACAACTGTTATACCGGAAACAGCAATATCAAAAATTTTGGAAGCACGTCGTCCAGTTATTTGGGCTGGTGGCGGTGTGATTTCTGCTAATGCGTCAAAAGAGTTAACAAATTTAGCAGAAATTCTTGGCGCAGCTGTTATTACTAGTCAGTCAGGAAAAGGCTCGATACCAGAAGATCACGAGCAATGTATCGGTCATTTTGCAGCCAATGAGTCTACTAAAGAGTTTTTGAGAAATGCAGATTTATTAATCAGTGTAGGAGTACGCTTCAGAGGAAACGAAACTTCAAACTGGAAAGTAACTGTCCCTGAAGAACATATTTCGATTGATGCAGATTTTAATGCAATTAATCGTAACTATAAAGCGACAGTTGGTTTAGTTGGAGATGCAAAAGATATCTTGTCTGCTCTAATTAATAAAATCGATGAAAAATCTATTTCGGTTTTACCTTCTTATATAGAGGAAGTACGCGGCTTAAGAAATGAAGTACGAGGACAACTTCGTAAAACACTTGGTCCATTTGAGCAATTTGTAGATGGAATGAGAGAAGTTTTACCGAGAGATACAATTTTAGTTCGAGATGTTACAGTACAGGCAAATGTATGGGGAAGTAGAATATTCGATATTTACGAACCTAGAACATCTATTCACGCATCTGGTGGAGGAATCGGCCAAGGTCTTCCTACTGCTATTGGTGCACAAGTGGGTCGTCCTCATCAAACAGTCGTACTAATGGCCGGTGATGGTGGATTTATGGTTAACGTAGGTGAAATGGTGACTGCAGCTGAAGAAAGTCTACCAATTATTATCGTGTTATTTGATGATTCTGGTTATGGCGTACTTCGAAATATTCAAGAAGCAGCATACGGACGACAAGTAGCAGTGAATTTATTAAGTCCAGATTTTGTAAAACTAGCTGAGTCAATGCATTTTGATGCAGCACGTATTGGTTCAGGAGACGAATTTGTGAATGAAATAAAGAAGGCAACTGAAAGAAGAAGACCAACAATGATCGTTGTCGATATGGAAGCAGTTGGCCCGATGGCAATACCATTCGGTGGACCTCCAGGAGCAGCAGAAAGCTTTAAGCCAAAAAAATTATAAAGGAGATTCAATATGATTTCGACATATCCGGTTGTATCAGGAAGATATCTCATAAATGGTGAATGGAAAGAAATAAATGAAACGGCTAATATTATTAATCCCGCAAATAAGTCGGAAGTAATCGGCACAGTTGCGTTATGTACAGAGGAAATCGTAAATGAAGCTATTGATTCAGCATCGAAAGCATTTGAATCTTGGTCGCAAAGTGAAGTTCAAGATCGTGTAGAAAGAATGAAAAACGCAGCGAAGGAACTTTCTAAAATCATTGAAGAAAATGTTTCGTTATTTGTACGTGAAAATGGAAAAACACTTGTAGAAGCAAAGAAAGACTTATTACGCTGTGTTGAAGTAATGAATGGTGGAGCAGATGAACTACTTAAATGGTGGAATCCAGAGTTACTTCCAGGCAATCAAAAAGTTCAAGTAAGAAGAAGAGCAAGAGGAGTTGCAGCAGTCATTACTCCTTGGAATTCGCCAATGATTTTAACATTTAAGCGTGTAATCCCAGCAGTTTTAGCAGGGAATACAGTTGTTGTAAAACCAGCGACAAATTGTCCACTAACAATTATGACTTGTTTAAAAGTAGTGGCTGAACATTTTCCACCTGGCGTTATTAATATTGTAACAGGTTCAGGAAAAGTGATTGGCGATAAACTTTGTTCTGATTCACGAGTTCGTACAATTGCCTTTGTCGGAAGTACACAGACAGGTAAAGATATTATGAAGAAATCTGCTGGAAATCTTCAAAAAGTCTATATGGAGCTTGGTGGAAATGACCCGGCAATTATTTTAGAGGATGCTAGCTTAGATGACGAAGCGATTACACGATTAAGAATGAGTATTTTACGAGCGGCTGGCCAAGTTTGTTCGGCTATTAAACGTGTATATGTACATGAATCTAGATATGTTGAAGTTGTAAAAAAATTAAAGAAAGAATTTGAGCGAATTGTTGTAGGGGATGGTATTCAACCTGATGTAACAATGGGTCCATTAAATAATAAAGCTCAATATGATTATGTAAATGCATTAATTGAACGTGCTGAAAAAGAAGGCGCAAATGTAATAACAGCCGGAATTCAACTGAATCCTGAAATGTGGGAACAAGGATATTACATCTTACCAACAATCGTAACAGGGGTTGACCAGCAAAGTGAGATCGTTCGTGCAGAGCAATTTGGACCAGTCATTCCTATTTTACCTTTTTCAACGATTGACGAAGCAATCAAACTAGCAAATGATAGTGAATTTGGTTTAAGGGCATCTGTTTGGACTGAGAATGAAGAATTGGCAGTTGAAATGGCAGATCGTTTAGAAGCAGGAGCAGTTTTTCATAATAATCACACCATCTTTAGCGATTTAGCACTGGATTTCCCTGGGTTAAAAGAAAGTGGTGTATCAAGAGAAACAAGACACTGTGGATTGGAATTCTTTGCAGATTCATATGGATTTGCAAATTGAGGATGGTGAATAGACATGAAACTAGGTCTAATCGGGTGTGGTAACATTGGTCAATTTCTTCTTCAAGCAATTAATAAAGACGGCATGTTACCTAGCGGAAAGATTGTTTCAATTTATACACGCTGTGAAGAATCAGCGGTTCAATTGGCTAAAGATTTTGAAACAGAAGCTTTTACAGATGTAGAAGCTCTCCTTCATTCTGATGTAGATTTAGTCATTGAAGCTGCGACAGTTGAAGCGGCAGAGGTGTACGCTATAAAAGTTCTTGAGTCTGGAAAAGATCTATTACTAAGTAGTATTGGCGTAATGGCTGATTCTTCTTTTGAAGACAAAGTTCGAGAGGTTTGTATTCGAAAAGGCGTAAACGTTTACTTACCTTCAGGAGCAATCGGAGGCTTAGATATTTTAAAGTCAGCAAAAGCTGTAAATGGTTTAAACACCGTTTCAATTACAACTAGAAAACCACCTGGAGCATTATCCGGAGAGCCATTAGAAAAAGAAACGATTTTATTTGAAGGTTCTGCAGCTGAAGCGATCAAACTTTACCCGAAAAATATAAATGTAGCAATCGTATTATCATTAGCAGGACTAGGCTCTAACAATACGAAAGTAAAAATCATTGCTGACCCGAGTGTGATAAAAAATAGCCATACAATTGAAGCTTCTGGTGCGTTCGGGAAACTAAAACTTGAGATTGAAAATGATCCAATGCCAAATAATCCTAAAACAAGTTATTTAGCAGCGTTAAGCGTTTTGGCGAAATTACAAAATAAAGATAACTATGTACAAGTCGGGTAATTGAAATATGAAGGGAGAGTGCGAGCGTGATTATAACAGAGAAAACTTTAGATGAATTGTCAAAAGAGCAACTAGTAAATTACGTATCCGAAACGGTCAAACCAGATGAAGGAAGCATCCCTGCATATCTTCTAGGAGACAAAGCAGTTTACGAGTTAGAGCATGAAAAAGTATTTTTAAAAACATGGGTTTTTCTTGGTCATGAATCTGAAGTTCCAAATTCCGGTGACTTTATGACACGTGAACTTGCAGGCTACTCGATCATTATCTCACGAGATAGTAATGGAGAAATCAATGCATTTTACAATATGTGTACTCACCGTGGTATGAAGCTATGTAGAGCTGACAAAGGAAACAAGACTTTATTTACTTGTCCATATCATGGATTTAACTTTAAAAATACAGGCGAACTAGTTGGTGTTCCACTTCAAAAAGATATTTATGGAGATCGACTTGACCGAACTAAAATGGGTCTTCACCAAGTAAAGCTAGAATCATACAAAGGACTTATATTTGGAAATTGGGATGAAAATGCAGAACCTCTTGAAGAGTTCCTCGGTGATTTTAAGTGGTATTTAGATATTGTAGTGGGCCGTGCTGAGATGGAAGTAATTGGAGCTCCGCAACGTTTTATTGTGAAATCAAACTGGAAGGTCGGTTCTGATAACTTTGTAGGTGATTCTTACCATACAATGGTTACTCACGGGTCAATTGCCAAATTAGGTATGGTACCAAATGCAACATACTCGAAGCGTGGTTTCCAAATCCATACGGAAAACGGACACGGATTAAACCTTGGTACACCGAACCCGGACTTTGCTTTCCCTGAAGAATTGAAAGATGAATACAAAAGTAATTTATCAGAGGAACAATATGCAGTGTTATCAAACTTGAAAAATATGATTGGAAATGCATTTCCAAACATGTCATTTTTAATATCTCACACAAAAATTAAGGGCGAATTAATTTCGAATACTTCAATTAGAATGTGGAGACCAATTAGCCACAATAAGATGGAAGTAATTGCGTGGTTACTAGTAGAGAAAAATGCTTCACAGGATTGGAAGAATCGATCAAGAGATTCTTTTATCTTAACATTTAGTCCATCTGGTATTTTTGAACAAGATGATACTGAAGTGTTTACGGACATTACAGAAGCAGCCCAAGGTCCGATGCCATTTCAAAAGAATTTGACTTATAACTATACAATGGGACTACATCGTGAGCCTGTCGACTTTATCGGCCCAGGTGTAGCTTATGACGATAAATTTACAGAAGCAAGCCAACGTAATTTCTATAAGTACTGGCTTGAATTAATGACAAAGTAATAAAGGGGGGAGGAAGGAAAATGAATACTGAAAAATTATTAGCAAAATTAGAGTTTGAACAATGGCTAATTGATGAAGCGCAATTACTTGATGATATTGAATTTGATGATTGGTTTCGCTTAATGCACTCAAATTTAGTCTATCAAATGCCTGTGCGCGTTAATAAAGAAGGAACTGAACGCCCGGATTATTCAACAGAGATGTTTACGTTTAATGATGATATCGAACTATTAAAGCTTCGAGTGGACCGATTGAAAACTGATTATGCATGGGCGGAAATTCCTCCTTCAAGAACCCGCCGTTTTGTAAGCAATGTGAGCGTAAAAGAGCTAGTTAAAGAAGAAAAGGCAGTAGTTAAGAGCTATTTACTTATTTATCGAAGCCGCAGCACAGATATTCATCATGATCTAATTTCAGGAGAACGCAATGACGAGTTTACATATGAAGATGGGAAATGGAAGCTTTCCAAGCGGGTATTTATTGTAGACCAGACAACCATTAATACTAGAAATCTTGCAATCTTTGTTTAATAGAGGAGGCTAAGTTATGTTATTAAAAGATAAAGTTGTGTTAGTTACAGGCGGCGCATCAGGAATAGGTGCAGCTGTTACAAGACGTTTCATTCAAGAAGGAGCAAAGGTAAGTATTATAGGTCGCTCACTTGAAACACTCGAGCAAATGAAAGAAGAATTTAATGATAATCTCCTAATTATTCAAGGTGACGTAAGCAAATACGAAGACAATGAACGAGCTGTAAAAGCTACTGTTGAACAGTTCGGTAAACTAGATGTCTTTATTGCAAATGCTGGCGTTTTCGATGGATTTGCTAAATTTGCAGACGTAACACCTGAGGCTCTTTCAGAAGCATATGATTTTCTTTTAAATATAAATGTAAAAGGATCATTTTTCGGTGCAAAAGCAGCGCTAGAAGAATTACAAAAAACAAACGGTAATATTATTTTCACGGTATCAGGTGCAAGCTTCTACCCAGACGGCGGTGGCGTTTGGTACACGGCAAGTAAGCATGCTCAAATCGGTTTAATGCGTCAACTTGCATTCGAACTAGCACCAGATATTCGAGTAAATGCAGTAGCTCCAGGAGGGACTTTAACAGCACTAACAGTAATCCCACCTTTACGTAATTTTACTAAATCCGTCGATAATGAAACAAAAGCAAGCAATATAAAAAGACGAAATCCACTCCAACTAGCACAAATGCCTGAAGATCATGTTGCAGCATATGTACTTTTAGCTTCAGATCAGTCACGTGCTATTACTGGAGAAGTTATTTCTAGTGACGGTGGATTATCGGTTCGTGGACTTGGTTAAGGGAGAATTTTGAGGTTAAAGATTACTTATAGATGAAGAACCCCCAAAAGGTAATTATATTTCCTTAAGGGGGTTTGTTTTTGTTATGGAAAAGAAAATTAAGAGAGTAAAAAACTATATTAAAAGATTCTCACAAGCTATATAATATACATTTAAATGTTTAAATATAGGAGAATTAGTATAATGGAACTTTTTATGGTTGGATTTGTTCTATCTGCATCGCTATGCTTTGATATAGGTGTTGCAAATGTCGCTGTTATACAAACGAGTTTAACGAAAGGTGTTACCCCTGGTATTTATATGGGGTTAGGCGCGACGACTTCAGACATGCTTTATGCAATTTTATCACTTTTAGGGCTATCCCTTTTACTGAATAATATATACGTTAAATATACACTTTGGGTAGGTGGTACATTAGTCCTTATATATATGACGTATCTCATGCTAAAGGACGCGTTTAGGGAAAGAAACTTAAACATAGAAGCAGATGATAGTATAGAAAAAGGATCACTTTTTAAACATTACTTTAAAGGATTTGCCTTAACAGCTTCATCCCCATCTGGGTTTATTTGGTTTGCAACTGTTGGAGGAAGTATCATTTCTGCAACGATTAATAACCACTCTAAAACCGATATCTTTTTCTTTTTTGGTGGTTTCTTTTTATTTAACATATTATGGTCACTTTTTTTACCGGTTGTTGTGAAAAAAGCCGAGCATATAGTAGGTCCAAAAATACTTAATATCTTTTCATTTATTGCAGCGATCATTTTCCTTTACTTTGCTAGCCATGTTTTCATGGATGGGTACAAACATTTATTGAATTAAGCGGCGGGAGATGGATATAATGCGAACAAAATATGTTGGGTCCGTACGAACACTATGTGAACTATATTGATAAAGTTGTGAACTCCGTTGATATATTGCTATTGGCCGTTGATATATTACTAAAACTCGTTGATATATTGCCAGTTCCGGTTGATATATTTCTAAGACTCACCAGAAACCACCACAAATTAGAAGCAATAACGTAACATTTTTACTAACCAAGTAGAAAACGACCGCAATTTAAGAGGAAACGGAAAAAACACGCTAGGAATCCGAAATTCCATGCGGGTTTTCACGCACGAAAGCCTATAAATTTTCCTTTTAAGAGAAAATTTATAGGCTTTTCATATTATTGTCTATAGTTAATTAAAACCAAGAACGTCTTCTGCTGTTTCTGATCATATTCCACATTTCTTTTTGATGAGATGGATCTTGTGGATTTACGTCACAGTTCATTAGCCATTGTGCCGCGTTTTCTCGTTGTGCTTCAGTTATTGTTGATCCGCAACATTCTGATAGTCTATCAATCATATGACATGCACCTTCTCGACTTTTTAAATCGTTGCGACGGTATGATCGAAGAATACGAAAAATACGTGGAAAATGACGAGGATCACAAACCTTTCCACAAAATTCTCTCATTAAACTTGGGTCAAGATTTCCCATAAAGCCACTCCTTTATTGTTTAAACCATTAACTATATTGACATACGCTCATATATTTTTTTGTAAGAAACAGTGTATTATATGCAGTCAAAGAAAATAAGGACAAGGCGTTTAACTAGAAATTGTAAATTAGTCACTTGTCTTATATTTTTTTAGATAATGGCTTAAAGTCAATAATGGCCAAATTGATTGGTAACTATGATAATTTATATAGAAATGACCTGGTAACCCGCCACCTGTTGGATAGGTCATTCGCTTATCAGGGGTTTTTAACCAGTTTAAAATGTTTAAAATTCCCTCATCAATTTCACTAGTAGGATAGTCGTTTATAGAAATCAGTGTGTCAATTACCCATGATGTGTGCACAACTGTAGAAAAAGACAGAGGAATATATTTTCTTTCAATATCGCTTTTACACGATTCACCCCAACCACCATCAAGCTGTTTTATGCTAAGTAACCAACTGTTGGCTTTTTGTATACTAGGGTGATTTGAAGGAATTCCGACTGCTTTCATACCAGTTATCGCTGCCCATGTTCCATAAATATATGATATTCCCCAGCGACCGTACCAGGAACCATCCTCATTTTGATTATTGATTAACCAATTAACCCCATCTTCAATTCGTGGATGATTCATATTTAGTTTTAGTTTTGAACCTAAAAATTCGATTGTTCGACCGGTTAAATCTGCCGTTGATGGATCAATTGCAGTATCAACAAAGTTTTGGATCGGGAAGATGAGTTTTAAGTATTTACTACTGTTTTTTTCAAATGATGCCCATCCACCATCTTTATTCTGCATTTCAAATAACCATCTCACACCAGCATTCCACGATTTTCTATAATCGTCATCGATCAAGGATAGAGTAGTTGTCGCTCTTAGAACTGCTTGTGTATCATCTACATCTGGATTTTGGGTATTACTGTCTGAAAATCCCCATCCTCCTAAACCAATAGTACTATTGTTCTCGACAATCTTAAGTTGTAGAGAGAGTAAATAGTTAGCCGAGGAACGAATAGCCTCATCATTTAATGGTACATCTGCCTCCTGTAAAGCGTAACTAGTAAGTGCTGTATCCCATATAGTAGAAGGGGAATTTTGGATATGATGAGAATCATCCAACTCAAATAGAAAAGATTTTATGCCTAAAACAGCATTTTGAATTACGGGCGAAGTAACTTCATAACCTAACGAAAGAAGTGCATAAATTGCAATAAATGTCGCGCTAGCATAACTAGATAATGTCCCATCCCTTTCAATATTTTGAATAATATATTCCTCAGCCTTTTTAATTCCTATTTTTGAAAATGTCTTAATAAAAGGAATTTTAAACGCAGGGAACCTCCGTTTTTTGCTAATCTTTTTTAATTTATTGTTTGTAAATAAATGTTGTATAGTAGGTGTCCATTTATTTTTAGTCGTAAACTTTTTATGTCCTAATATTAAAAGTGGTGCAAAGTGAAATCGAACGTAAGAGCTAAATTTATAGAAGGACAAAGGAAAAGATTTTGGGACGTTCATTAAGAGAAGAGGAATTGGAAAAAAACTTGGCCATGGATACAATTCATGTAAAGCTAGCATAAATTTTGTTGAGACGTGTACACTTTCTAATCCACCATTTTGGCGAATAAATTCTTCAGCTTTCTTCATTTTTTCATTCGAAATTTCGATATAACCTGAAAATAGTAGTGCAGTGTAAGCCTCAACAGTTACAGATAAATTTCCTGAGTCATCGTCAAAAAGCTTCCAAGCACCGCTTGAGTCTTGTTTTATTAATAAACGATTTACTAATGTCTTAATTAAATCTTCATCGTTATATTCAAGTGTTCTTAAAATAATAATCATATAGGCATCTGTCATAGGACCACTTTCGAAACAATATCTCCACGAACCATCATCGCACTGATCCAACCTAATCTTATCTATTAGACCGTCCATTTCAGCTCTAATCTGCTCTGATAAAACCATTTTCAATTTTCACCGCCAACTGATCTTGATACAAATTTTTTATATAAATATGTATATGGTTATCAGTTAAAGCAGGTAACTAAAGGTATAAATCTTTTGTTAAGGAACTAATGCGGCCAACTAGTTTTTTTAAACAGTTGTTTAAGTTTAAAAAAAATAAAAAGGAAGTATTTCAGAAAGCAAGAATACTAAAAAATAGCCTCTATTTAAATTTCCAATATTTAGTAGATTGGCTTTTTAGTTTTTTATAAAAAAAGGGGTGGGGATAAGATGGATCGAGATTATTTAATAAAACCATTGCTTGGTCAGCATTACCCTATGATTTCACATGGGGAAGGTGTGTACTTATTTGATAAAGATGGAAATCGGTACATTGATGGTTCATCTGGTGCAATCACCGTAGGGATTGGTCATGGCGTTGAAGAGATTATTAATGTGATGACTGAACAAGCAAAACAAGTATCATTCGTCTACCGTTCACAGTTTACAAGTGAACCTGCTGAGAAGCTAGCAAAGAAGCTAAGTGAAATTACTCAAGGTGATTTAAACTGGACATTCTTTGTTAATAGCGGCACTGAAGCAACAGAAACTGCTATGAAACTAGCAATACAGCATTACCAAGAGAAGGGTAAAAAAGGTAAGAATAAAATCCTTTCACGCTGGATGAGTTATCATGGCATAACAATTGGTGCTTTATCCATGTCGGGGCACCCTTTACGTCGTCAGCGTTTTGTTCCAATATTGGAGGATTATCCTTCAGTTTCACCACCATATTGCTATCGTTGTCCTTTCAACTTAGAACACCCATCTTGTGATTTAGCATGTGCATCTGAACTAGAAACAGCCATTGATCGAATTGGTCCTGAGCATATTGCAGCATTTATTGCTGAGCCAATAATTGGTGCTGCAGGTGGTGCAATCGTACCATCTAAAGGTTACTACCAAAGAATAAAAGCCATTTGTGAAAAATATGATATTTTACTAATTTCAGACGAGGTTATGACTGGCCTTGGTCGTACTGGAAAAATGTTTGCAATGGAGCACTGGGGTGTCCAGCCTGATATTGTGACACTTGGAAAAGGATTAACTTCTGGGTACACACCAATGGCTGCAACTATTGCAAGCGATCGAGTGATTGAACCAATTATGCAAGGCTCAAAACTTGTAATGAGCGGGCATACATTTAGTGCAAACCCATTATCGGCAGCAGTTTCCTTAGCTGTTATTGAATATGTTGAGAAACATAATTTAGTACAAGCTGCAGAAGAAAAAGGTAACTATTTAATGGATAAACTCCAAGGGTTAAAAGAGAAATTTTCAATCATTGGAGATGTTAGAGGAAAAGGCTTATTAATCGGCATCGAATTTATAAGTAACATAAAATCAAGTGCGTTTATTCAAAAAGTAATGAATAAGGGCTTGCTATTATACCCTTCCGTTGCGGGAAAAAACGGAAAAGAAGATTCAGCTTTCATGATTGCGCCACCTTTAACCATTACTTATGGAGAAATGGATGAATTACTTCAAATTCTTACGGAAAGTTTAACAGAATTGGAAATGGAACAATCCCAATTAACGTATACAGCTAAGGGGGAAAGTGTATGAATTTAGTTGAAAATACTTATAAAAAAATAGCGACAATGGAACAAATCCTTCCTTTTTTTCATGATGAAATGACACTAATGGTTGGGGGTTTTGGAGGAGTCGGTTCACCGCCAACTTTACTTCAAGCATTATTAGAAAGTGAAATAAAGGATATTGACTTAATTTGTAATGATACTGGATTTCCGGATATTGGCATCGGAAGGATGGTAAGAAATGAAAGAGTGAGATCAATTGTTACATCTCATATTGGCTCAAATCCGTTTGCTGGAAAGTTAATGACGGAAGGTAAGCTAAAAGTTGAATTTTCTCCACAAGGTACACTAGCGGAGCGTATCCGAGCAGGCGGAATGGGACTTGGAGGAGTGCTAGTCGATGTAGGTCTTGATAGTATGGCAGAAGACGGCAAAGAAAAAGTATTTGTAAAAGGTAAACAATTTCTAGTTGAAGAAGCTCTAATTGCAGAAGTCAGTATTATATTTGCAAAGAAAGCTGATCCGTTTGGAAATTTGGTTTTTGACAAGAGTGCAAGGAATATGAATCCTCATATGGCTATGGCCGGGGATATTACAATTGTTGAGGCAGAGGAAATTGTTCCACTTGGTACGCTAAATCCAGAGGAAATTGTAACTCCAGGTGTGTTTGTTAATTACATAATTTCATCGGAAGGAGTGAACTGGAAATGGGCATGGGAATAGATTTTCGTCAAAAAATTGCAAAGCGAGCTGCAAAGGAAATTAAAAACGGAATGATTGTAAATTTAGGGATTGGAATTCCATCCATCGTTCCTGATTACTTACCAGAAGATGTTCATGTTATGTTCCATGCTGAAAATGGAGTTATGGGGATCGGACCGAGTCCTGAAAAAGGAAAAGAAGATGAAAATTTATGTAATGCAGGTGGTTTCCCAATTACTGCCATAAAAGGTGCTAGCTATTTCGATAGTGCTACGGCATTTGGAATTATACGCAGGGGTTTACTAGACTTAACTGTTCTAGGCGCATTACAAGTAAGTGAAAAAGGAGATCTGGCAAACTGGATTGTACCTGGAAAACGTGTACCGGGAATCGGTGGAGCGATGGATTTAGCTCAAAAGGCTAAAAGAGTAATTGTCGTAATGAATCATACGGATAAAGCTGGGAATCCAAAAATCGTGAAAGAATGTAGTTTGCCATTAACTTCTAAATCTTGTGTGGATTTAATCATAACGGAAATGGCTGTTATTGAAGTTGTTAATAATTCATTAGTGCTTAAAGAAATAATGAGTCCATATACTGTAGAGGATGTAATCAAACATACTGGTGCGGATTTAAAAATCAGTAAAGATTTAAAAATGTTTATATAGAAAAGGGTGAAGAGGATGAGTCATTACAAAAAAGTTATTCAAGACTATATTAGCGAAAATAAAGCTAAAACAATTGAACTACTTAGACAACTAGTAATGGAAAACAGCGTCTCTGGCAATGAGAGTAAGGCACAAGCAATTGTTCTTGAAAAATTAAGAGAGCTTGAATTGGACTTAGACGTTTGGGATCCAGATATAAAGGAAATGAAAGAGCATCCTTACTTTATTTCTACAAGAGACGACTTTGCTGGTAGTCCTAATATTGTGGCTACGCTTAAAGGAACGGGTGGAGGAAAGTCCATGATCTTAAATGGACATATTGATGTCGTTCCAGAAGGTAATATTCAGCAATGGACTAACCCACCTTACAGTGCAACTGTGGTAGATAACAAGCTATATGGCCGTGGAGCAACTGATATGAAGGGTGGAAATGTCGCACTAATTTTAGCAATTGAAGCAATAAAGAACAGTAAGATTACATTAAAAGGTAATGTTTATTTTCAAAGTGTAATTGAGGAAGAAAGTGGTGGTGCTGGAACACTTGCAACAATCTTGCGAGGATATTCAGCTGATGGTGTTATTATCCCTGAACCAACAAATATGAAGTTCTTCATTAAGCAACAAGGTTCTATGTGGTTCCGTCTGAGCGTGAAAGGGAAAGTAGCACACGGAGGTACTCGTTACGAAGGTGTAAGCGCTATCGAAAAAAGTATGTTAATCGTTCAACAAATTCAAAAACTAGAGCAACTACGTAATGACCGAATAAATGACCCTTTATATGATGGAGTACCAATTCCAATACCTATTAATATAGGAACGATTCATGGTGGAACATGGCCATCTTCTGTTTCAGATTTAGTCACTTTAGAAGGAAGATTTGGAGTAGCACCAAATGAAAAATTGGAAGCTGCTAGAGAAGAATTTGAGAATTGGATTTATAATATTAAAAACCTTGATGATTGGTTCGTTGAAAATCCTGTAGAAGTAGAATGGTTTGGAGCAAGATGGGTCCCAGGTACTGTTGAAGCTGATAGTGAATTAGTGCAAACTTTGCAACGAAACTATCGCGAAACAATGAATCAAAGTCCAATAGTGGAAGCTGCACCATGGGGAACAGATGGAGGATTATTTACACAAATTTTAAATATTCCAATGATCGTTTTTGGACCAGGAGAGACGAAAGTAGCTCACTATCCAGATGAGTTTATTGATTTAGATCAACTGTTTTTATCAGCAGAAATCATTGCTTGTACATTAATTGATTGGTGTGGAGTAGAAGACCAACATGAAAGTGAGGGAGCATATGAAAACGAAAAAGTATTATGAAACAGTAAAAATTAAACAAGAAAACTATTATTTTGAAGGTGCTTTAGATCACTTTAATGAGAGAATTCGAGTTGATTACTACTTAGGTAACGTATCGTTATTAATAGAGAGAGTAGAAAAACTAGCAAAAGAATATAAATATACAAAGTTAATAATTAAAGCAAGAAGTGAACACTTATATTCCTTCTTACAATCAGGGTATATGATTGAATCTGCACTGAAGGGATATTTTCAAGGAAGTGATGGTTACTTTGTTACGAAATATGCTAGCCAGGACAGAAGAAACAGTCTATATTGGGCTGCTGGAGATGACATTTTAGATGCTGTCTTAAAAAGTGATCGATCAAAAGAAAAAGTAATTCCTGATGAGTATGTTATACGAAGAGCTGAAAAAAATGACTCAAAAAAACTAGCTAAACTTTATGATCAAGTTTTTAAAGTATATCCAACACCTTTAAATGAATCGACTTATGTTGAAAAGACGATGGATGAAGGGACTATTTATTGGATTTACGAAAAAGAAGGGAAAATAGTGAGTGCAGCATCAGCTGAAATTGACATCGGACAAAGAAATGCTGAGCTTACGAATTGTGCAACGCTTGAGGAGCATCGTAAGCATGGACTAATGAAGGAACTGATGAAGAAGCTAGAACAGGACTTAATAAGCGAAGCTATTTATTGTTCATATACGATTGCGAGATCATTATCGTATGGAATGAATGCAGCCTTTCATCAATTAGGCTATATGTATACTGGAAGAATGACAAACAACTGCTATATTTTTGATAAATTAGAAGATATGAACGTTTGGGTGAAAGATCTTTCGAAAGTAGTCTCTTAATGTCAAACTGCCGAAAATTAAGCGTGAAATTGCCAAGTTTTCGGCGGTGAAAGGAAGGGTAGAAAATGAACGCAACAATTCCAACTAATCAAATGATTAGTGCCATATTAAATAGTATCGATGAATCAATTCATGCAGTCGACAATAATGGAATGACTATATTTTATAATCAAGTTGCGGCTGACCATGATGGAGTTTCAGTTGAAGAGGTTCTAGGAAAGCATGTGCTAGAAGCTTTCCCTTCTTTAACAAAAGAAACAAGCACCCTACTGAAGGTACTAGAAACAAGGCAAGCGATTATTAGGCAGCCCCAACGCTATGAGAATATTAAGGGCCAATACATTGATACAGTTAATACTACTATTCCTATTATTTTGGATGATCAGCTTATAGGTGCGGTTGAGATTGCAAAGGATTATTCCACCATTAAATCACTTGGAGAAAAAGTTTTAGATTTACAAGCGAGAATTAAACCGCAAGTTAAGCAAGGTAAAGCGAAACAAATTCATTCCTATACGATCTCAGATATATTAACGGATGATCCAGCTTTAATGGCGGTTAAAAATCAAGTTGAGAAGGTGGCAAATGCTGATTCTGCCGTACTTGTAGTCGGTGAAACTGGTACTGGAAAAGAACTTTTTGTCCAGTCAATTCACCACTGTTCAAGTAGAAGTGAAGCACCTTTTATAGCTCAAAACTGTGCTGCGCTACCAGAATCATTACTAGAAAGTATATTATTTGGTACAACAAAAGGCAGTTATACGGGAGCTATCGATCGAGCGGGATTATTTGAACTAGCCGATGGCGGTAGCTTATTTTTAGATGAACTTAATTCTATGCCTTTAGAGCTCCAAGCCAAGCTACTAAGAGTTCTAGAGGATGGCGTAGTTCGCCGAATAGGTGATCAAAAGACTCGGAAAGTGAATGTGAGGGTAATCGCTGCAATTAATGAATCGCCGTTAGACTGCGTTCAAAATGGCATTATGCGACCGGATTTATATTATCGACTGAATGTATTTTCATTGTTCATCCCACCTTTAAGAGAAAGGAATTATGATATAGAATTGCTGACATCCCATTTTGTCGAGCAATTTAATGAACGCTTCTCGAAGAACATTCGTAATGTAGAGCATACGGTATTTGAATTATTTCACCAGTATAATTGGCCTGGGAATGTCCGTGAACTAAAGCATACGATTGAGCATGCTATGATTATGGCGGAAGGGCATACGCTAACTGTTAAACATCTTCCAATACAATTGCAACAAATTAAGAAAAGTACTGAAACAAAAGGAGGAGTTCAGCCATTACGTTCGGCAATGCAGGAAATGGAAATTTCACTTATAAAACAAGCATTGTTGCAAACTAACGCTAATATTCAACAAGCTGCAGCACTTCTAGAAATACCTAGGCAGACTCTTCAGTATAAGATTCAAAAGTTAAATATTTTAGTATAAATCTTGTTTAAAACCATTTGAAAATGATAGTTTTATAACTGTATTTATTAGCCAAGCCGCCTAAATTTAGGCGGTTTTACTATTGTTGCGACATGTTTCAACTAATACTCGCTTTGAGTTTTAACGGAAAAAAATAAATTAACAGGCTGAATAGTTTGAATTTTCTATATTCTGAGCGTGTTTATTAAAAAAATGTAAATTTTTGGCACGGGTCTTGCTTTATATTAAATCAAACAGTTTGAAAGGGGATGTAAGTATGGTAAATGCAGTCTATGCTCCAAAAAGACACTGGAAAGAAGTTGAATTGTGGAAAGATGTAACAGATGAACAATGGAATGATTGGGTTTGGCAACTTACAAATACCATCAAATCATTGGATGAGTTAAAGCAAATAATTAACCTCACGCCAGAAGAAGAAGATGGGGTAAGAATTGCGACAAAAACAATTCCACTAAATATTACTCCATATTATGCGTCATTAATGAATCCGGATGACCCACGTTGTCCTGTTCGTATGCAATCAGTTCCGATCTCTGCGGAGATTCATAAAACGAAGTATGATTTAGAAGATCCTCTTCATGAGGATGAAGATTCACCAGTACCTGGTTTAACACATCGTTATCCAGATCGCGTTCTATTTTTAGTAACAAATCAATGTTCAATGTACTGTCGTTATTGCACTAGACGTCGTTTTTCAGGGCAAATTGGAATGGGAGTACCGAAGAAACAGCTTGATGCTGCTATTAATTACATTAGCAAAACTCCTGAAGTACGAGACGTCCTAATCTCAGGTGGAGACGGTCTTTTAATTAACGATAATATTTTAGAGTACATCTTAAAAAATTTACGAGAGATTCCACATGTGGAAATTATCCGTATCGGTACAAGAGCACCTGTAGTATTCCCACAACGTATTACTGAAAACCTTTGTAATATCTTAAAAAAATATCATCCAGTTTGGCTAAATACTCACTTTAATACTTCAATCGAAATTACAGAAGAATCGAAACGAGCTTGCGAAATGCTTGCTAATGTTGGTGTACCGTTAGGAAATCAAGCTGTAATCTTGGCTGGAATTAATGACAGTGTACCAATCATGAAAAAGCTAATGCATGATTTAGTTAAAATTCGTGTAAGACCTTATTATATTTATCAATGTGATTTATCAGAAGGAATTGGTCATTTCCGTGCTCCTGTATCAAAAGGTTTAGAAATCATGGAAGGTCTAAGAGGCCATACTTCAGGATATGCAGTACCAACATTTGTAGTAGACGCTCCAGGTGGTGGAGGGAAAATTGCTCTCCAACCGAATTACTTAATTTCACAAAGTGCTGATAAAGTTGTACTTCGTAATTTTGAAGGTGTAATTACTACTTATCCAGAGCCACAAAATTATGTACCAGGTAGAGCGGAAGCATACTTTAAAGAAATTTATCCTAATATGGAAGAAAAACGTTCGAATGCGGGTATTGCAGGATTGATGAATGAAACAAAATTCAATCTTGTACCAGAAGGTTTACAACGTATGGAAGCTCGTAAAACATATACGACAAACCCAGAGCATGCTTCTTTAAAAGATAAACGTGAAAAGCGTGACGAATTAAAAGAAAAGAAATTCCAAGCACAGCTTACAAAAATTCAAGTTAGCGAAAAGCTAGTAGCGAGTGCACCCTCAAAAGGTGAAGCTGAATGATGACATGTCAGTGGTGTGAATCAGCTAACATAGTCGAATCAACAAATACGGTCTACTGGGAGCTTCCTGATGGAACGAAGGCAATTGAGATTAAAGAAACACCATGTGTTATATGCCAGAATTGTAATATAACTTATCAAACAGATGATACAGTTGGTGCAATTGAGGAGCAATTATATTTAATTAATACGAAACTTATTGAAAGAACACTTTCATTTCAAGAGTTAATACAGCAACCACGTTTATTAAAGAAAAATTATTTTGATTTTTCTCTATAAAAAAATGAGAAGCGACTATTCGCTTCTCATTTTCTCTAATTATTAATCTTTTAATTTATAGTAATACATTTCTTTCCTTAAACCTGCAGCCGAATATTTCAAAAAAGCTAAGAAAAAATTATCTAATCCCAAAAACGACTGAAAAGGAGTATTTTAATGAAAAATACGGTAAATACAATAACAGTCATTGATTCTCAGGATCATATTTCTTCTATGCCTCAAGAGTTAAAGCGTGGATTAAAACCTCGTCATATTACAATGATTTCGCTAGGGGGAACAATTGGAACAGGTCTATTTTTGGCGAGTGGGGGCGCTATACATAATGCAGGGCCAGGCGGTGTTCTCTTAGCCTATGTAGCAATTGGAATAATGGTCTACTTTTTAATGACAAGCCTTGCTGAGATGGCTACATACATGCCGGTTGCAGGTTCATTTAGTACATACGCAACTAAATTCGTCGATCCTGCTCTTGGTTTTGCACTTGGATGGAATTACTGGTATAACTGGGCAATTACTATAGCTGCCGAATTAGCTGCGGTTACGATGGTTATGAAATTCTGGCTACCACACACATCATCACTTTTATGGAGTTCATTATTTTTAGCTATTATCTTTCTATTAAACTATTTATCTGTTAAAGGATTTGGAGAGTCAGAGTATTGGTTTTCTTTAATAAAAGTAGTTACAGTTATCATTTTTTTAGTTGCGGGATGCTTAATGATTTTTGGCATTATTGGTGGACAAGCAGTAGGATTTAAAAACTTTACAGTTGGGGATGCTCCTTTTCATGGCGGCTTTATGGCAACACTCGGAATTTTTATGGCAGCGGGCTTCTCATTTCAAGGTACAGAGTTATTAGGTGTAGCAGCTGGGGAGAGTGAAGAGCCTCAGAAAAACATTCCTCGTGCAGCTCGTCAAATATTTTGGCGTATTTTATTATTTTACGTGATGTCTGTTTTTGTAATAGGTTTACTAATTCCATACACAAATCATAATCTAGCAAGTGGTGATGTAGCTGTTAGTCCATTTACGCTAGTTTTTGATAAAGCTGGCATAGCCTTTGCAGCATCCGTAATGAATGCAGTTATATTAACGGCAGTTTTATCAGCTGGGAATTCAGGGATGTATGCTTCGACTAGAATGCTATGGGATATGGCGCGCCAAGGGAAAGCTCCAAAAGCATTAGGTAAGTTAAACAAAAGAGGTGTACCTGTTAATGCATTGATCATTACAGCAGCAGTTGGTACATTAGCATTTTTAGCCTCTTTATATGGTGACGGAGTTGTTTATGTTTGGTTACTTAACGCTTCAGGTATGTCCGGTTTTATTGCTTGGCTTGGTATAGCTATTTGTCATTATCGATTCCGCAAAGCTTACGTAGCACAAGGTAAGAATTTAAATGATCTTCCGTATAAAGCGAAATGGTTCCCGTTTGGTCCAATATTTGCATTTGTACTTTGTGGAGTTGTTATTCTTGGTCAAAACTATTCAGCATTTATGGGGAATAAGATTGACTGGAACGGTGTACTTGTTTCCTATATTGGATTGCCACTTTTCCTTGTTTTATGGATCGGCTATAAGCTAATTAAAAAGACAAAAATTGTTCGTCTTACTGATTGTGATTTAAAGAATTAAACAGAGTTTTATGTAAGCAGTAATGGGTTTTCTATTAATTAATAAGTAGATTGGAGATGTAATTCGCAACTAGAATTTACATCTTTTTTTTATTACAAAAATATTACAAAATTTACCTTTGTCGTTTAAAAATGTAACATTTATAATATAATTTGGATGGTTAAAAAAATTATAAATTTTCTGTCTTAAATAGTTAACATTAGGGGGATTTTTAAAGTGAAGAATCAAGTTCTATCAGTTCGAAAGGTTTTATCTGCTTCTCTTGTAGCGACATTATTAGCAACAACATCGGTGGGTTCATCTGCTTATGCAGCATCAAAAAAAGTTTACGCTACTAGAGCTGTAAATACTTTTGAAAGCGCTGGCATGCCTAAGAAAGCATCTGATGAAAAAAGAATTGCATCATTAGAATCTTCGGCAAAAAAAGAGGTAGCAAAATTAGGGAAGAATTATCGTACTTTAAAAGGAAAATTAACGAATCGAATTAAAACTCAACATAATAAGGTAGTAGCTTATGAGGCTTCAGAAGATAAAGTAGAAAAAAATGCAACGAATGCACTTAAAGTATTCCAATCATTTGAAGGGAAAGTAACAGCTAAAACGACGAGTAGTGAAGTGACTGCTCAATATAACGCAGCTTTAAAGATTATTAATAGCTTAAAATATTCAGATGTGAAAGCTTCATACATCTCAAAGTTAAATGCTACAAAAACTAAAATAAATGCAAAAATTGCTGGATTACAAGTTGCTAGCATCAGTAAAATTAATGACATTACAGTTTATGAAGGTAATAAAGTAACCCTTCCAAAAACAGTAGAAGTAAAACTAGTTAACGGCCAGAAGTTAACTAAATCAGTTGTTTGGAACACAAATGGCGTAAACTTTAGTAAAGCTGGAATTTATACTATTACAGGTACTGTAACTGATGTTAATAAGAAGGTAACAGTGAAAGTGACCGTTTCTGCACCAGTTAAAGTTTCGAATCCTACAGAATTCGTACAGACACAAGATTTCGGATATTGGGAAGATGCAGGTGAAGGTCGCGCAGCATATAATGTAGGATTTAAATTGAATTTAGCTAAATTACCATACATAAAAATTAAAGAAATTCAGATTTCATTAGTAGATAAAAACGGAAAAACGATAGCATCTAGAACGGCTACTGGAAGTCAAATTTTAAAATTACAATCAGATGATCAAACATATGGTGGACTTGATGGACAGTTAAGTGCAGCATTTATCCAAAGAGACGCAGCAGCAACAAATGAATGGTGGACAAGTACGGCATACGACTTCTCAACACCAGCTAAAACAGTCATTACAATTAAGGATACAGAAAATAAGCTTTATTCAGTTGAAAACAACAATCCAACAGGAATACCTACAGGACCAGTAGCGAATTCAGAGAGCTTCGTTCAAACGCAAGACTTTGGCTATTGGGAAGATGCGGGTAACGGCCGCCCAGCGTATAATGTAGGATTTAAGTTAGATTTAGCTAAACTACCATACAATATGATTAAAGAAATCAATGTAGCTTTAGTTGATCAAGACGGGAAAACTTTAGCGCAAAGAACAGCTACAGGCAATCAAATCAAACAATTACAAGCAGATGATGTAACATATGGTGGACTTGATGGACAGTTAAGTGCAGCGTTTATTCAAAGAGATGATGCAGCATCAAACGGATGGTGGACAAGCTCATCTTATGATTTTACAGCACCAACAAAAGCAGTGATTACAATAAAAGATAAAGATAATAAAATTTATTTAGTTGAAAATAACAACCCAACAGGAGTACCTTCAGGGCCGGTAGCAAATTCAGAAAGCTTCGTTCAACCACAAGATTTTGGCTATTGGAATAACTATGACGGAAAAGGTAATTCGGCATACAATGTAGGATTTAAACTAGATTTAACTAAATTACCTTATACTATGATTAAAGAAATTAAAGTGATGCTTGAAGATGAAAATGGTAATAGTATTGCAACTAAAATAGCAACAGGAAAGCAAATTCTAAAGTTGCAAGCAGATGATCAAACATATGGTGGACTTGATGGACAATTAAGCACAGCGTTTATCAAACAAGATGCAGCAGTGACAGGTGATTGGTGGACTAGTTCAACTTATGATTTTTCTGTACCAAAAAAAGTTGTGATTCAAATTACTGATAAAGATCAAAAGAAATATGTAGTTGAAAATAGTAATCCTACTGGAGTTCCAGTATTAGAATAGGGGAAGATAATTCGTAAGACCCACTAGGTAAAAAGCATATATATTCAAAAGTACAAATCTATAAAAAGTTAGAGAGTAATAAAGTAATATTTATTCTCTAATTCCTAATTATGGATTTTATTGGCAGAGTAGACTAGTTAAAAATACCCTAGTATTCAAGGGGGAGAAGGATTATTTCCTCTCTTAGAATCAAAAAATAAAAAATATCTTGTTTATATATGCAATATTTTTTATAATTATTTCTATCTTATAAATAATTGGATTGTTACTGCAGGTGCAGGCAAAACCTAAATAATCAATGTCTCTGAGTGAGATATTGATTGTTTAGGTTATTTTTATTTATAGATGATGATGTAGTAAAATTGACCTGTAAAAAGGGAAGATATAGTATAGATAATAAATGGTTTAGCAAACAATCCGTCACAAGAGGGGTGAGATAGATGATAATCCATAAAGTAATTAACAACAATGTAGTAAGTGTTTTAAACGAACAAAATAAAGAAATGGTTGTGATGGGACGAGGGTTGGCTTTTAAGAAAAAACCAGGCGATCTAGTTGATGAGCAATTGATTGAAAAGGTTTTCAAACTAGAAAATAAAGACTTATCGGAGCATTTTAAAAAATTACTCGAAGAAATTCCTTTAAAATATATGGATCTATCTGATGAAATTATCAGTTTTGCAAAAGAGACATTAGGAAAAAAATTAAACGAGAGCATTTATGTATCACTAACGGATCATATCCATTTCGCATTACACAGACAAAAAAATGGAATGGAAATTAAGAATCCTTTACTTTGGGAAGTCAAACGACTTTATAAAGAAGAATTTGTGGTAGGTAAACACGCGCTAAATATTATAGAGCAAAAAACGGGTATACGCTTACCAGAGGATGAGGCAGGTTTTATTGCTTTGCATGTGGTAAATGCGGAATTGAATGAGGAAATGACGAACATTGTAAATATTACAAAGTTTATTCAAGAAATCCTTACAGTTGTTAAATACCATTTTAAAATTGAATTCGATGAGGAATCATTAAACTATTATCGATTTATCACTCATCTTAAATTTTTTGCTCAAAGAATCTTTAGTAAGACTAATTTAAATAATGAAGAAGATTTTCTATTTAATACGATCAAAGAGAAATATAAAGATGCTTCTAACTGTACAGAAAAAATTACGGATTTTGTATTGAAAAAATATGAATATGAATTAAGTACGGAAGAAAAGCTTTATCTTACAATTCATATTGCTCGTGTTGTAAATCGAAATTAATTTTACTGAAAGCGTTGACATGATTAATATACAATGATAATATTAAGGCATCAATTAAATACATCCGATAGGATTGTTACTGGTCGTGCAGGCAAAACCTAAATTGTCGTTTCTAATGTTATTTTAGAGGCGTACAGTTTAGGTTTTTTGTTTTCTTGAGCCACTTTTGATCCGGACAAAGGCAGTCAGGAAGGCCAGTTTGCTTAATAATTGTATTTGATTTTAAATTTAATAACTTATTTCAGGATTGTTACTGATCATGCAGGCAAAACCTAAATTACAAGTGCGTATGAACTTTATTATACGCGAGTAGTTTAGGTTTTTTATTTTTCTACAATAACAATTCAGAAGAGATATTCATTGTTTTTGGAATTTTCCGTAACTTGAGGAGGGGTATTTATGGATTATAAAAAAACGGCTAGTGAGATAATCGAATTAGTTGGTGGAGAAAAAAATATATCGAATTTGATTCACTGTATCACAAGACTACGATTCAATTTAAATGACGAAAGCATTGCTGAAAAAAACAAAGCTAAACTAGAAGCAGTTAATGGAGTCATGGGTGTAAATAAAAGCGGAACTCAGTTTCAAGTAATCATCGGAAACGATGTTGTAAAAGTATTTAATGAAATTAATAAGATCGCCAATATAAATACTAGCAATTCAAACGGTGATACCAAGAAAAAAGGAAATGTTATAGGAAGTATTTTTGATGTAATTTCTGGAACATTTGCACCAATATTACCTGCAATTACTGGTGCAGGTATGATCAAGGCGATTCTTGCTATTCTTTTGACATTCCATTGGATTTCAGACAAAAGCCAAGCATATACAATAATGAATGCAATTGGAGATGGAGCGTTCTACTTCATACCATTCTTAGTAGCATTTAGTGCAGCGAAAAAATTTGGTTCCAATCAATTTGTTGCAGTGTCCATCGCGGGAGCTTTGATGCACCCAACAATTACAGCGTTATTAGGTGCTGGGAAACCAGTACACTTTATCGGTCTTCCTGTAACAGCGGTAACATATGCATCATCTGTTATACCGATTTTGTTAGCAGTTTGGATTGCTTCTTATGTTGAAAAGTGGACTGATCGTGTAACGCCAAGCATGGTCAAATTAATTATCGTACCAACTGTTACATTACTAATCATGGTACCAATTACATTAATTGCTGTTGGACCACTTGGTGTAGTTATTGGTGGCGGGCTTTCTAAAGGGGTTACATTCCTATATGCCCATACTGGAATTTTTGCTGGTCTTCTACTTGGAGGTACATTCTCTTTAATCGTTATGACTGGTATGCATTACGCGTTTTTACCAATCGTAGTTGGAAACTTAAGTACAAAAGGATACGACACAATTCTACCTGCAATGTTTATGGCTAATATGGGTCAAGCAGGTGCGGCTTTTGCAGTATTCTTAAAATCGAAAAATAAATCATTTAAATCATTAGCTTTATCAGTTAGTATGACAGCTTTAATGGGTGTTACAGAACCTGCTATGTATGGTGTAAATATGAGACTTAAAAAGCCGTTCATTGGGGCTTTAGTCGGTGGAGCTATAGGTGGAGCGTATTACGCATTAATGTCTGTTAAATTATTCGTTATTCCGAGTAATGCTGGTCTTCCTGGTATTCCATTCTTTATTGGATCAACATTTGTTTATGCTTTAATTGGTTTACCAATCGCATTCATTGGTGGCACGATTGCTGCTTACTTTATCGGATTTGAAGATGTTGAAGAAGCGCAAGATGATAAAAAAGAAGTAAAGGTAGTAAATGAAGTAAAAAAATTAGATAAAGATGCTGTTCATGTGGTAGTAAGCCCGCTTCAAGGAAAAGTTGTACCTTTAACCGAAGTAAATGATGCTGCATTTTCTAGTGAAGCATTAGGTAAAGGGATTGCTATTGAGCCTCAAGAAGGAAAAGTTGTTTCTCCTGTTAATGGGGTAGTTACAACATTATTTAAAACAAAACATGCAATTGGCATTACTTCAGAAGATGGAATTGAAATTTTAATTCATGTCGGGATCGACACAGTTAAATTAGATGGAGAATTCTTCACAGCATATATAAATCAAGGTGACAATGTTAAAGCTGGAGACTTACTTGTTGAATTTGATTTAGTAAAAATTAAAGAAGCAGGTTATGAAGTTACAACACCAGTTATTATTACAAACAGTAGAAATTACTCAGAAGTAAATGCTGTAAATAAAGAAAATATTAAAGAAAATGAAACACTTTTAACTATTTGTGGCTAATTAGATAAATGATTCTGACTGGTGAATTTACAATCAGCAGTCAGAATATTTTAATAAAGAATTAATTATGGAGGGGACATTATGACAAATACTAAATATTCATTTCCAGAAGGATTTTTATGGGGAGGAGCAACTGCTGCAAACCAATTAGAAGGTGCTTATCAAGAAGGTGGCAAAGGGTTAAATTTAGCAGACGTTATGCCTGGTGGAAAAGTAAGATTAAAATTTATTCAAGAACCAGGTTTTGATTTTAAAATAAATAATGAAAAATTTGTTTATCCAAATCATGATGGAATTGACTTCTATCATCGTTATAAAGAAGATATTGCACTTTTTGCAGAGATGGGCTTTAAAACTTATCGTATGAGTATTGCATGGAGTCGTATTTTCCCTAAAGGTGATGAATTAGAGCCAAACGAAGAAGGCTTAGCATTCTACGACCGTGTATTTGATGAACTAAAAAAATATAATATTGAACCAGTTGTAACAATTTCTCACTACGAAATTCCTCTGCACTTAATCACAGAATACGGTGGCTGGCGTAACCGTAAAGTAATCGAATTCTTTGATCGTTATGCAAAAACATTATTCGAATACTATAAAAACAAAGTAAAATACTGGTTAACTTTTAATGAAATTAATGGTGCAACACATTTACCAATATTAGGACTTGGTTTTTCTCCTGAAAGTAAAGAAACACAATTACAAGATAGCTTCCAAGGACTACACCACCAATTTGTTGCAAGTGCGTTAGCTGTAAAAGCAGGACATGAGATTATTCCGGGTAGCCAAATTGGTTGTATGCTTGTATATGTTCCAACATACACTTACGACTCAAACCCTGAAAATGTAATGTATGCTCTACAAGAGTCTCGCCTATGGAACAACTACTGTGGTGATGTACAAGTTAGAGGAGCATACCCAGCATTTGCAAAACGTTTCTGGAAAGAGAACGATATTAATTTAGATATTCAAGATGGTGACTTAGAAATCATTAAAGAAGGATCAGTTGATTTCATTTCACTTAGCTACTACATGTCACGCACTGAGAAAAAACATAAAACGAACGAAGAAAATAGCCAAGGTAATTTAGTTGGCGGTGTAAAGAATCCATTCTTAAAAGAAAGTGACTGGGGATGGGAAATCGACCCAACTGGACTTCGCATTGGATTAAACCAATTATATGATCACTACCAAAAACCACTATTCATCGTAGAAAATGGACTTGGTGCGTACGATCAAATTGAAGAAGACGGTTCGATTAACGATGATTACCGTATCGACTACCTACGCAGCCATATCGAAGCGATTGGAGAAGCAATTGAAGATGGCGTAGAACTAATGGGTTACACTCCATGGGGATGTATTGACCTAGTAAGCGCGTCAACAGGAGAAATGTCTAAACGCTACGGTTTCATTTATGTTGACAAGCATGATGATGGAAGCGGATCATTAGAACGCAAAAAGAAAAAATCATTCTCTTGGTACCAAAATGTTATTCAAACAAACGGTGCTCAACTTGATTAATAATTGATAAAGGAAATAACGTACATATTTTTATGAATATGTACGTTATTTTTCTATTAATCTATTATTTAGAGCATTTTCTTTCATATAACACATAAGAATAGTTGTATTTTACTCAAACAGGCTTATGAAAAAGGAAAAATATATCTAACGCATAAGTTCATGTAGTCTAAAAGCCCTTCCCCATAAAGATGAACAACTTTAGTCCTGTTAAAACTAAGTTCTCATTTTAATTAAACATCCAAATCCTTCTCCAAATTAATACCAATTTTACCTTCCTTAATTCTAGATCGAAATACAGTCCAATAAATAACAATCCCAGCAAGGAATAAATAAAGTATAACTTTTGTAGTTGGTAAAAAGTCTTTTGGAAGTGTTAAAATGCCAACTTCAAATACTAACCAAATAATCGCAAGAATTGTAACAGGAAGTCGCCATTTTCCTAATTTGAAACCATCTGAATCCGGTAATGTTTTAATTTTAGTAGCATAAGCGACTACAGTTATTAAGTAAATAATGGCTGGAAGTGCCGCAGAAGTACCTATTAATAATGATAGTTTCCCAAAATAGAATACGGCAATGATACCTAATACAGAAACTAAAATAATAGCATTGTACGGTACATTATGTTTCTGATCTACTTTCTTAAATACATTTGAAGCAAAGAAAACATTGTCTCTTGCTAGTGCATAAATAAGACGAGAAGCGGAAGCCATAATAATTAATCCGCAAGCAAAAATAGACACGATTACTAATGCAAGGAAAAAGTCTGCAACGGCAGTACCTAGACGTGATTGTAAAATATCAGAAATAGGTGAAGCAGAAGCCATGATGCTATTAATATCTTTAATGCCTGCTGTAATGATAATTAAGAAGATAAAACCAATTAACCCTGCTAGTAACATTGAGAAAACAATGGCTTTAGGTACAGTTTTATTAGCATCAACGGTTTCCTCAGCTAGGTTTGCTGCTGCTTCAAAACCTACTAGTGTATAGGATCCCATTACAACAGCTAGTACAAATGCAGTAAAATAACTTCCGTTTGAACCAACTTTATGGGCAGTGTAAGTTAATAGAGAAAAATCTGCTCCTTTAAAAAATAAGACAAAGCTTAAAATAATAATAATGCCAATAAATCCAATTACTTCTGTATATACTGCTGAATTGTTTATGATCGTAGCAATTCTTACTCCATAAATATTTAATAAAGCTTGTATCACGATTATAATTAGCACAACCGTTGTAAGTACAGTAGTTGTACTTTTAATACCGATTAAATCGAGAAAAATAGGCGCAACACCGTAATCAACAGTCGGTACCACAATTATTAAGTAACATAATGCAGCCCAGCCTGTAAACCAGCCAAATCCCCGATTCGTTAAACGGCTGACCCATTGGTATACGTAGCCACTTAAAGGAATTTTGCTTGATAAATCTGCGAAAATTAAAGCGACAAGCAAATGACCTACCATTACAAATGGCCATGTCCATATCCCCACCGGTCCAGCTGCACCTAAAGCAAGACTATAGGAGCTAAAAATACCTGTTGTAATTGAAATAAATGAAAACGCAACTGCAAATGAGCTGAAAAACTTTAAAGAACGCTGTAACTCCTGTTTGTAGCTAAACGATTGTAAAGCATCTGAATCAAAACCTTGTTTACTCATAAATCATCTCCTCCGAATTAGAATTAATTAACTGAATTTTCTTATAATTAAACTGATAGTTAGTCTCGTTTAATAACTAAAAGTTTTATTATTAGTAGAAGCAATGTATTTTTAGATTGGTAGTTTATAGTTAGCGTAGCAACTTCCGTGCCAGTCCATATAATTGAATAGAATATAGGGGTTCTCATGAAAAGAGAGAGAAGGATTATGAGAGCTTGAATAATATATGCAAGAGTGAATAATGGACAGGTAGGTAGATAAAGTAATTTTCAAAAGATCTAAATCAGTTTCTTCTACTGATACTTAATGCTTTCAGTGTAATATTAAGTGTTTAATTGAACGTTTACATAAAATTAATATTTTGGCATAAAACTTGCTACTTTATAAAATGACTTATTTAAATATTCAAAAAAAGGAGGTTTCTGTCGGAAAAGTAAGAATTATAAGGAAGTAGAAATAAAGGTGTAAGCGCTTAATCTAAAACGAAGGGGATATGATAGGTGGAAAATAAAACACAGTTAAAAAGATCCTTAAAGTTATGGCAAGTAGTTATGATGGGGTTAGCCTATATGACTCCTATGGTTGTATTCGACACATTCGGAATTGTATCTCATGTAACTAATGGTCATGTACCAACTGCATATATTGTAGCTTTAATTGGAATGTTATTTACGGCGGTAAGCTATGGTAAACTTGTAAAAGTATTTCCTGATGCTGGCTCTGCTTATACATACACTCAGAAAGCAATTAGTGGTCACTTAGGCTTTCTTGTTGGATGGTCATCATTACTAGATTACTTGTTTTTACCAATGGTAAATGCCTTATTAACTAAAATTTACCTCAATGCACTTTTTCCTAATGTTCCAACTTGGATTTGGGTAGTTGGTTTTGTAGGGCTAGTTACATTCTTAAACTTAAGAAGTATAAATATGTTAGCGAATTTCAATACCCTTTTTGTATTAGTACAGCTTGTGATTATGGTTGTCTTTATCGTTCTAGTAATCCAAGGTTTACATCATGGAGAGGGTTATGGTGGATTCAGCATAAAACCATTATTCAGTGCGGGAATGCATTTTGGCACATTAGTAACCGGTGCAACAATTCTATGTTTTTCATTTTTAGGATTTGACGCTGTTTCCACTTTATCAGAAGAAGCGATTAATCCAGCAAAAACAATTCCAAAAGCAATTCTTTACACAGCCCTTTGGGGAGGAGTAATCTTTACAGTTACATCTTTCTTCATCCAATTATACTACCCTGACATATCTAGATTTAAGCATCCTGATGCTGCATCACCAGAGATTGCACTATACGTAGGTGGAAAATTATTTCAATCAATCTTCTTATGCATAACATTTATTAATACACTTGCTTCTGCATTAGCATCACATGCGAGTGTATCACGTCTACTATATGTAATGGGACGCGACAAAGTTTTCCCTGATAAATGGTTTGGATTTGTTCATCCGAAATGGAAAACACCAGCATTTAACGTAATTTTCGTTGGTGTGATCTCATTATCAGCAATCTTTTTCAATCTAGTAACAGCCACTTCACTAATTAACTTTGGTGCACTAATGGCATTTACTTTTGTTAATCTATCAGTTATTAATCATTTCTTTATTCGAGGAAAACAGAGATCAATTAAAGGCTACATTTCTTACCTTATCTTGCCTCTAATTGGGGCCGCATCAGTAGCGATCCTTTGGTTTAATATTGAAAAAAGCTCATTAATTATGGGAACAGTGTGGTTCTCCGTTGGTTTAGTATATTTAATTTACTTAACGAAAGCATTCCAAATTGCTCCACCTAAATATGAAGAAGAAGCAGCCGTATAATATGCTTCGAAAAGCCACAAGGGAATTGATTTCCTTGTGGTTTTTTTGCGTTTTTCTTTAAAATGAGGTCAAATTTCTAGATGGCCAATTCCAAATTGGTTCGTTTTAACAATTTAACAACGAACTTTGACATAATATCAACGGATTTAAACATTATATCAACGAGGTTTAACACTATATCAACCGAGTTCACAACTTTATCAACAATGTTCAATTAATGTTCGTATTTTTAATATTAAAATCCTGCGAATTGAAGCTGCTTTAGGTGTGTCGACCGTGTTATGCACAAAAACCACTTGCTTATGAACAATGGTCTACGTTTTATGCGCAAAAACCACCACTTTATGAACAAAGTTGGACTTCGGTCAAGAAAG